>NZ_WTYS01000001.1:769771-1072392 GCF_009827545.1 Pontixanthobacter gangjinensis
ATAGCTTGGGCGGCGGCCCGGCCTGATGCCCCCGAACTAATCACATAGCTTGGGCGGCGGCCCAGCCTGATGCCCAAGCCCATTGGAAATTATATCCGCCCAGCCAGCCGGTCACATCCGCGGCTTCGCCGATGACATAGAGGCCGGGCACTTTCTTCGCCTCCATTGTTTTGGACGACAATTCTTTGGTGTCGATGCCGCCTGCGGTCACTTCGGCTTTGGCAAAACCTTCCGATCCATTGGGCCGGAATTCCCAGCGAGAGAGCTGCTCCTGTGCCCGCCTTAGCGATTTATCGGTGGCGTTACCGACATCTGTGTCAATGCCAAGACGTTCTGAAAGAGTCGTAGCCAGCCGGTCAGGCAAGCTTTCCTTCAGCAGCGCTTTGATGGTGGCGCGGGGCTGTGATTGCTTGGCGTCCAGCAACCAATTGACATCCCGTTCGGGCAGAAAATCGATTCCAATAGCTTCACCGTTCCGCCAATAGGATGAGATTTGTAATATAGATGGGCCTGACAATCCGCGATGGGTGAACAAGGCTGCTTCGCGGAATGAAGCTTTGCCGTGGTGCGCCGAAACGTCGGCGGCAACGCCCGAAAGGTCGCGGAACAGCACATCGTCGCCGCCCAAAGTCAGCGGCACCAAAGCTGGACGCGGCTCGACAATTTTCAGGCCAAATTGGCGGGCCAGATCATAGGCATATCCGGTCGCCCCCATTTTTGGAATCGACGGCCCGCCCACTGCGATTACCAAATTATGCGCCCCATAGTGTGCGCCGTTCGAGGTGACGATGAAGCAGCCATCCTCATGCGCGACTTCGGTCACGTGTTCATCGCAGCGCAAATCTACCTGACCCCCGGCGTTGTCTGCCTTGACGCATTCCTCCAGCAGCATAGCGACAATCTGTTTGGCGCTGCCATCGCAAAACAATTGGCCGAGGGTTTTTTCGTGCCAAGCAATGCCGTAGCTTTCGATCAAATCCAGAAAATCACGCGGGGTGTATCGGCTGAGCGCCGATTTGGAGAAATGTGGGTTGGCCGAAAGATAATTGGCCGGACCTGCGCCGATGTTGGTGAAATTGCACCGCCCGCCGCCCGAAATCAGGATTTTCTTGCCCGGCTTCTCTGCGCGTTCGAGCAGCAGCACGCGTTTGCCCCGCTGCCCGGCCTGCGCCGCGCAGAACAATCCGGCAGCGCCGGCGCCGAGGATGATTGCATCATAGGTCATAATATCCGGTCGCGGTCAGGCCGTTTTGGCTTCGCGCTGCTCCTGCAAAATCGCCCAGCCGGCGAGAAACAGCCCGGCGAGTAGGGGGCCGACGACTATGCCCGACAAGCCGAGCAATCCGATACCGCCCAAGGTCGTCACCAGAATTATCCAATCGGGAATGCCTGTGTCACGCCCGACCAGAATTGGTCGCAGCACATTGTCAGCCATACCGATAATCAGCACACCTGAACCGATCACGATTACCCCCTGCCAAATCTCGCCAATGGCGAGCAGATAGATCGCAACAGGTATCCAAACCAACGCCGGTCCCAGCGCAGGAAGCAAAGAGAAAATTGCCATCAGCAAACCAAACAAAGCCGCTGATGGAACACCGGCAATGGAGAAAGTTATCGCGCCCAGTGCGCCCTGGACCAGCCCGACAACGATAGAACCCTTCACCGTGGCGCGGACAATCGAGGTGAATTTCTCTGCCAAACGATCAGCAAGCCCGCGCTCGATTGGTAGGCCTGCGACCACAGCTTCGCCGAGGCTGCGCCCGTCCCGAAGCAAGAAATAGGTAGCATATAGCCCGACCCCGAAAGCGAGCACGAAACCGAACGCGCTGCTGCCGATTGCCAAGGCGCTTTGAGCGATCACACCAGTACTTTCGCGAGCGAAATCCTGCGCGCGTGCGATAAAGCTGTCGAGATTGGCAAAGCCTGATGAATCGAGTGTAGATTGAACGCCTGCGGGCAGCGCATCATGAACTTGCATGAACCACGCGGCGACGTCGATCTTGCCATCTTGGAAGGCCAGGAAAACCGCCACAGCCTGGTCGATAATTATTCCTCCGATAAAGAATGCTGGAATCAGGACAGCGACTGTGATGATCAACAAGGTCGCAATCGCGGCTCGGTTCGGGCCATTGCCCATCCTGACAAATAGCCATTGATACAGCGGCTGAAACATGATCGCCGCCAACGTTGCCCAAAATAACGGCCTCACAAATGGTAGGGCAATCATCAACAGACCAAGCGATACAACCGCCAAAAACAGAATAAATCCGCCGCGTTCAATTGCAGTTTTATGGTCGGTTGCTTGCAAGATTAGATCTCCGGCTGGACATGGTTGCGCGAGCGCTATGGTAGACGGCGTGATTGGTCCAATCAACTTGTGTTGGTGTTAATGGCTCGGCTGACGGGGCGCGCCGATGCGGAGGACGCGTATCAGGCTGGCGGCGATCATCCCTGTTCCGGCCAAGATTATTGCCGCAGCCCAAAACCAATGCGGCAGCAACAATCTGTCTGCTATCGCGCCTGTATCCGATGTTTGGTGCGATCCGCCAATCACCGCGCCGCTTGAGAACAAATACCCCCATTGGGCGAACATGCTGATCGCTGCGTGCACTCCCAGAAACTGGACGGCAAATCGGCTGGCTCCCTCATTGGCTTGCCATGCGATGAGAAGCGCTGCTGTCGCAATCGGTGGCAGGATCATCCAGCCAAGCGCGCTGCGTACCCAGATTAAGGTCGAAAGAATCAAGATGGCTGCCAGCGATACCAACGCGATGCGTCTCGCCTTCGCATTTTGCGATGCAAGGATGAAGGCCGAGCCTACCAATGCCGGACCCAGCGGCCCGCCAGCGCTGACCAACGCGTGGGCGAGAGCGGATGTGCTGACTGGGGAGGAAACCATTGCATAGCCGCTGCCGTTTTCGAGCAAGACAAGCTTTTGGAAATCCAAACCCAGCAGCATGGCGGTCAGCCCGTGCCCCATCTCGTGAAACCACGTGCTCAGGATCGTGAAGGGGTAGATCAGGTAATTGCCGAAAGGAATGTTCGGTAAAAGAACCACCGCTGCAGCGGCCAGCATCAGCCAGCCGGGATGATCCTGAGCGGATTTACTGCTGGGGCCGATGTTGGGGCCGATGCTGGGGCCGATATCGAAGCGCGCTGGCTGAATGGATTGTTCCGCCGGTTTCCCGCGAAGCTGGTCCATCCAGCCGGCCATACTAGACGTCCAGATTGGCGACGTTCAGCGCGTTTTCCTGAATGAATTCGCGCCTCGGCTCGACCACGTCACCCATCAGGCGGGTGAAGATTTCATCGGTTACATCGGCATCATCGACTTTCACTTGCAGCAATGCGCGATTTTCAGGGTCAAGCGTGGTTTCCCACAATTGCTCTGCATTCATTTCGCCCAGACCCTTATAGCGCTGGCTGGAAAGACCTTTCCGCCCGGCTTTCAGTACCGCGTCGAGCAGTTCTGTCGGGCGGGTGATCGCGTCCTCATCGCTGACTTCGATCGTATCGGTTGCGGCATCATCGGCTTCTTCGTCGGAATCGTCCGCGCCTTTGACCAAGCGGGCTGGCGTTTCGTAAACATCGCTGTGCTCAGCGGTCAGGCGGTGGAGCTTGCGCGCCTCTGCGCTGCTGACGAATGCCGCCTCGATTTCATGAACGTCGGTCACGCCGCGCCACAGACGCTTAAGCTGGATGGTGCCATCGTCACGCAATTCAGCTGACCATTTCGCGTCGCGGTCACCCATGTGCAGCCGCGTTGCGGCCTTGGCCAGCGCGTCCTTCCGGGCGCTCGTGTCATGGTCCGGGTTGAACACTCCGGCCAACGCCATCGCTTCGATCATTGCGCCATCATATTTGTTCGGGATGAACGCCATCAAATTGCGAATCCGCAATGCATGTTCGACCAGCCCCTGCAATTCGGCTCCGCCGCGCGCGCCGCTTTCGCTTTCGAGCAAGCGCCCTTGCAGCCCGCCCGCAACCAGATAGCGGTCCATCGCAGCCTGGTCTTTCAAATAGACTTCGCTGCGGCCTTTGGCGACTTTGAACAAAGGCGGCTGGGCGATGAACAGATGACCGTTCTTGATGATCTCGGGCATTTGACGGTGGAAGAATGTGAGCAATAATGTGCGGATATGCGCGCCATCGACATCGGCGTCGGTCATGATCACGACTTTGTGATAGCGCAGCTTCTCGATGTTGAACTCATCGCGAATACCAGTGCCCATCGCCTGAATCAGCGTCCCGACTTCTTTGGAGGAGATGATCCGGTCAAACCGCGCCCGCTCGACGTTCAAAATCTTACCCTTGAGCGGGAGGATTGCTTGATAGTGCCGGTCACGGCCTTGCTTGGCGGAACCCCCAGCGGAATCGCCCTCCACCAGGAACAGTTCGGATTTGGCGGGGTCACGCTCTTGGCAATCGGCCAGCTTGCCGGGCAGGCTTGCAATATCCATCGCGCCTTTGCGGCGGGTAAGCTCGCGGGCCTTCTTGGCCGCTTCACGTGCTGCCGCTGCGTCAATTACCTTCTGGATAATGGTTTTCGCGTTGGCCGGATTTTCTTCCAGCCATTCGGTCATTTTCTCGCTCATCAGCGCTTCCAAAGGCTGACGGACTTCGGAGGACACCAGCTTGTCCTTGGTTTGCGACGAAAATTTCGGATCGGGCAATTTGACCGAGACAATCGCGGTCAGGCCTTCGCGCATATCTTCGCCCGATAGCGAGACTTTCTCCTTCTTCATCAGGCCCGAAGATACTGAGTAATTGTTGAGCGTCCGCGTCAAAGCCGCACGGAACGCTGCAAGATGGGTACCGCCATCGCGTTGCGGGATGTTGTTGGTGAAACACAGCACGTTTTCATAATAGCTGTCGTTCCATTCCAGAGCGACTTCGATGCCGATGCCATCCTTCTCTGCCGAAATGGCAATGGGGTCAGGAATAAGCGCCTGCTTGTTGCGGTCGAGATAGTTCACAAATGCACCAATTCCGCCTTCGTAAAACAGATCGTGCTCGACCATTTCTTCGCCGCGCTTGTCGCGCAATTTGATGTGGACACCCGAATTGAGGAAGGCGAGTTCGCGGTAGCGGTGCTCCAGCTTTTCAAAATCATAGGTAGTGACGTTTTTGAACGTGTCCTCACTCGCCATGAAGGTAACGCGGGTACCCTTGCGCGGGCCGCCGTCTTCGGCAACTGGCGCGGGGCCTCTTTCAATCAGCGGCGCGACCGTATTGCCGTGCTCAAACCGCATCCAATGCTCTATACCGTCACGCCAGATCGTCAGCTCCAGAAATTCGCTGAGCGCGTTGACCACCGATACGCCAACCCCGTGCAAACCGCCTGATACCTTATAGGCGTTTTCATCATTGGTGTTGTCGAACTTACCGCCAGCGTGAAGCTGGGTCATGATGACCTCTGCTGCCGATACGCCTTCTTCCTTGTGCATTCCGGTGGGAATACCGCGGCCATTATCTTCGACAGAGACCGAGCCATCGGGGTTCAGCTCGATCAAAACGAGGTCGCAATGCCCCGCCAGCGCTTCGTCGATGGCATTATCGGAAACTTCGAACACCATGTGATGCAGGCCGCTGCCGTCATCAGTATCGCCAATATACATGCCGGGCCGTTTGCGCACGGCATCCAAGCCCTTGAGAACCTTAATGGAATCTGCCCCATACTCGCCCATTTGGACGATCTTTTCAGGTGGCTGGTTCTTGGGAGTTTCGGCGGAGTTTTCAGGTGTATCGCTCATGCCCATTATATAGGCGCTGAGGGGCCATAACCAAAGCGGAAAGCGCCGTTTTATTCACAGTTGCCGAATTACTGGTTTCAGATGAAACCAGTTGACGAAACGGGTATGGCGGCGCAACGCTGCACCATGCTTTCTGTGCTCGATATCTTCCGGATCGGGATTGGCCCATCCAGTTCCCACACCGTTGGGCCGATGCGTATTTCCGCGATGTTTATCCAGGCGCTGAAACGGTCAGCGAAGCTTGATCAAACTGCGCGCATTCACATTGAATTGCAGGGCTCGCTTGCGCTGACGGGTGTCGGGCACGGCACTCCGCGCGCGGCCATTTTGGGCCTGATGGGCCACCGGCCAGAGACATTCGATCCTGCCAAAGGCGATGCGCAATTGGAACGGCTGGAGAAAGCAGGACTGATGCCCCTGGCCGGTAAGCGCGAGATTGCATTCGATATGCGCGGCGATGTTGATCTAGCGGGCCATATCGTGCCTGCACTGCATCCCAATGGTATGCGAATGAGGGCGTTTGCCGCCGATGGCGCCATGCTGTCCGACCGGACCTATTATTCGACCGGCGGCGGTTTTGTCGCAACCCAGCGCCAGCTGGAAAAACCGCCCAAAAATGACCGCATACTAGCCGGTAACCCGGTGCCCTTTCCGTTCGGTTCTGCTGCCGAGCTTTTGCAATTATGCGTGGATAAATCACAGCGTATAGATCAGCTGGTTTTGTCCAATGAAGACGCCATGCGGCCACGTGAAAAGACTATCTCGGGCATCGATGTCATTGCCAAGGCGATGGATGATTGCATCGCTCGCGGGTTGAAGCAGACCGGCATTCTTCCCGGCGGTCTCAAGGTCCGCCGACGTGCGCCCGAATTGTGGGACAAATTGCAAGCCGCACCTCAATCGAACGAGCGCGAACAATTGTTCGATTGGCTCAATTGCTTTGCGATGGCAGTGAATGAAGAGAACGCGGCTGGCGGCAAAGTTGTGACCGCGCCGACCAATGGCGCGGCGGGGATACTGCCTGCGGTGATGCGCTTCTATTGCATCAATGCGGAGGAACGCGCCTGCACCGATAGCCGCCGCAAATTCCTGTTAACCGCGGGCGCAATCGGTCTGCTGTATAAGCAGCGCGCCAGCATTTCAGGTGCGGAAATGGGTTGTCAGGGCGAAGTTGGCGTGGCCTGTTCGATGGCTGCTGGCGGTCTGGCGGCCCTATGGGGAGGGTCGCCGACCCAAGTGGCCAGCGCGGCTGAAATCGGGATGGAGCATAATCTGGGATTGACCTGCGATCCGGTCGGCGGATTGGTGCAAGTGCCGTGTATCGAACGCAACGCGATCGGCGCGGTCAAGGCAGTCAACGCGGCGCGGTTGGCGCTCCACAGGGACGAAGCGACGCTCGTTTCGCTTGATCAAGTCATCGAAACCATGCGTCAGACTGGCCTTGATATGTCGACGAAATACAAGGAAACCAGCCAAGGTGGATTGGCGGTCAATGTAATCGAGTGTTGATTGCGGCGTTTGGCGGGGTAGGGTTAGCCCATGACAGAACTGACAACCCAAGAAGCCATCCTCACAAAGCTGCAAGAGCCCTACGGCACTTACCGTGAAATCATCCATGGCTGGGCTGAAGTGCGTGCGGACAAGCCGGCGCTGCGCGACGAAAATGTGACGCTGACCTGGCGCGAGGTTGCGGACCGGGTTGAACGGATTGCCTTCCGCTTGCAGCAAACCGGCCTGCAACAGGGCCAGTCGGTTGCCATTCTGGGCACTTCTACGGCCAATTACGCGCTGGTTTTTCTGGCTGCGGTGGTCGCTGGCGGAGTGGCCGCTCCGCTCACCACCAGCGCCAGTCCCGCACAGCTTGAAGGCATGGCCAAAGATTCTGGTGCGCGACATCTGTTTATTGACCGAGCCAAGCTGGCCGAGCTTGGCGACGGATTCATGTCGGGCCTCGACCGGATTGTGCTCGATGAAGAGCTGGACGAATGGATGGCACCCGAAGGTGAGGTGTCTTCTCCTTTTATCCCGCGCGGGGACGAGCCGTTCAACATAATCTATTCCAGCGGAACCACCGGCATTCCCAAGGGCATCGTCCATTCACACAAAATGCGCTGGTTCCAGTTCGCGCCAACTGCCGGGCGAGCCTATTCGCCCGAGGCTAAGGCGCTGGCATCGACCCCGCTCTATTCAAACACCACTATGGTGTGTTTTCTGTCATCGGTTCTTGCCGGTGCCTGCACCACGATTATGGGCAAATTCGACACCAGGAAATGGCTGGAGACCGCGCAGCGTGACGGGACAACGCATACCATGCTGGTGCCCGTCCAATATCAGCGATTGATGGATGAACCGGCTTTCGATGATTTTGATCTTTCTACTCTGGCGCTTAAATATTGCACTTCGGCGCCGTTCTCTGCTGAATTGAAAGCGCAAGTGGTGGGGCGAATGCCGGGCGCTTTGATCGAGATTTACGGTATGACCGAAGGCGGGGTGACGTGCCTGCTCTATGCGCATGAACACCCCACAAAGCTGCACACCGTGGGGCAACCCGCGCCCGGTCACGCGCTCAAAGTGCTCGATGATCATGACCGTGAGGTTCCCGCCGGAACACCTGGCAATCTGGTCGGCATCTCGCCGGCGATGATGGTCGGATACAAAAACCGTGAAGCTGCCACGCAGGAATCGCTCTGGACTAATCCGGAGGATGGATCGGTGTGGATGCGGATGGGCGATATCGGGCGGATCGATGAAGACGGCTTCGTCGAACTGGTGGGCCGCGCCAAGGATATGATTATCTCGGGCGGCTTTAATATCTATCCGGTCGATCTGGAGAATGAGTTATTGAAGGAAGCAGGTGTTACCGAAGCGGCGGTGATCGGTGTGCCGAGCGCGAAATGGGGCGAATCTCCGATCGGATTTGTGACGCTTGACCCCGATGCCGGAACCAGCACGGAAATCGTGATGGCCAGCGTCAATAACCGCCTCGGCAAGACCCAGCGGCTCGCGCAATTGCATCTGATTGATGAAATGCCGCGCAGCCATATTGGAAAATTGCTCAAGACCGAATTGAGGCAGCGCGCCGAGAAGATTGGCCTACCTGATTGATTGGGCGCCTGATTGATTAGACGCCTGATCGACTGGCTGACCCAATAATCCATAGACTCGAAAAAATGTGAGTACGCGGCTGCCTTCAATTTTAAGGGGGACTGAAGGGCAGCCGCGTCTCTTTACGCTACCGGTTCATGGATGGGCGGCAATTGCCGGGCATCCGTGCTGCACTCGCGGGCAGCTGAACCGAAAGCCGGGATTCGCGCCGAGGAGGGAGAGGCGACGAAGTCCCGTTATCACCGGAGGCAGTCTTGGGAGAGAGGGGTTGCCACCCGGTTCGAGCGTTGAAATAATATTACGCACCGCTTTTTTCAAATGACAAAACCTCCAGAGTTGTTGAGTTTTTTGCAACTTAAGGCCTCGCGGCCGGGCGGATGCTGGACAGTCTATCGGGCGGATACTATCGGCTTCTGATGAACGCTGAACAGATCTCCGATTCCCAACACGGCTCAGGGCCCGAATCCATCCTCATTGTCGATTTCGGCAGCCAGGTTACGCAGTTGATTGCGCGGCGGGTTCGCGAAGCGGGCGTGTATTCCGAAATAGCGCCTTTCACGATGGCGGAAGAAGCATTCCACCGGATGAAGCCGAAGGGGATTATCCTGTCCGGCTCGCCTGCCAGCGTGCCCGATGAAGGTAGCCCGCGTGCGCCGCAATTCCTGTTTGAGGCAGGCCTGCCGATCTTGGGCATTTGTTACGGCCAGCAGGTGATGACCAAGCAATTGGGCGGCGAAGTGCGGCCTGGCCACGAGACGGGAGAGGGCGGTGAATTTGGCCGCGCGTTTCTGACCGTGACCAAGCCATGCGCCTTGTTCGACGGATTGTGGAAAGAGGGCGAGCGGCATCAGGTGTGGATGAGCCATGGCGATAAAGTCACCGAATTCGCGCCCGGTTTTGAAATTGTCGCTACCAGCGATGGAGCGCCCTTTGCGGTTATCGCTGATGAAAGCCGCAAATTTTACGGTACGCAGTTCCATCCCGAAGTCGTCCACACGCCCGATGGCGGAAAGCTGATAGCCAATTTTGTGCGCCATGTTTGCGGCCTCAAGGGCGATTGGACAATGGCCGAATTTCGCAAGACCAAGGTCGCAGAAATCCGTGCGCAAGTGGGTGCCGGTAAAGTCATTTGCGGGCTGAGCGGCGGCGTCGACAGCGCAGTTGCGGCGGTGCTGATCCACGAAGCCATTGGCGACCAGCTAACTTGCGTATTTGTCGATCACGGATTGATGCGGATGAATGAGGCGGAGCAAGTCGTCACCCTGTTCCGCGATCACTACAATATCCCGCTGGTTCATGTGGATGCAGAAGAACAATTCCTCGGCGGCCTCAAGGGCGAAACCGATCCCGAGAGAAAACGCAAATTCATCGGCGGCGCCTTCATCGACCTGTTCGAAAAAGAAGCGGCAGCAGTGGGGGGGGCAGACTTCCTCGCCCAAGGTACGCTCTATCCTGATGTGATCGAAAGCGTGTCCTTCACCGGCGGGCCAAGCGTGACGATCAAGAGCCACCACAATGTCGGCGGCCTGCCCGAACGCATGAATATGCAATTGGTCGAGCCTTTACGCGAACTGTTCAAAGACGAAGTCCGCGATCTGGGCCGCGAGCTTGGCCTGCCCGACATTTTCGTTGGCCGTCACCCGTTCCCCGGGCCCGGCCTCGCCATCCGCATTCCCGGCGAAGTGACCAAGGAACGCTGCGATATCCTGCGCAAGGCAGACGCGATTTACCTGGAAGAAATCCGAAATGCCGGTTTGTATGACGCGATCTGGCAAGCATTCGCTGTGCTGCTACCGGTCAAAACTGTCGGCGTGATGGGTGATGCCCGCACCTATGACAATGTCTGTGGCCTGCGCGCAGTAACCAGCACTGATGGGATGACGGCCGACGTTTACCCGTTCGATGCAAGCTTCCTTACCCAATGTGCAACGCGTATTGTGAACGAAGTGCAGGGCATCAACCGCGTGGTCTATGACTACACCAGCAAACCGCCCGGGACGATTGAGTGGGAGTGAAGTGCGAATGCGGCGCGAACAGATTTCGGCCGCGGTCGCTGCGCTTGATGTCCGCGAAGTAGAGTCTCAGGAGATGGCTTGGGCGCAGCTAAGGCCGCTTGGCTTTGGTGTAGTACCCTATTTGCTCGACGCTTATTCTACGTTCCGGACATGGCAGGGTCGCTGCGCTTTGATGTATTATTCGACCCGATATTCTAGGCAATCGCCATCAGCACTCGGCTTGGGATTGTTGGGCCTGAGTGACCGATCCTATATGGTTCGATACCGCGCTTGTGGCCTGTTGGCTTACGCGTTGAACAAAGAAGCCGTGCCTGCATTGGAGCAACTGGCCGAATGTGAGGGCCGTGATCTCGTATTGACCAGTGCAAAGGCTGCAATGAACGCAATCAAGGCTGGGAATCACAATCTGTTTGTCGATCAGCGACTGTCCGGACAAAGCAGTTGGACTGTTAATCCGGGTGACGCCCAGCAACCTGTCCCGTCACGCGTTAAGCGCCTGATGTTAGGCATCCAATCGGTGAATTGAGTGGAACGATGCAGCTCCCCCTCGGCCCTGGTCCCCGCACTGGAACTCTCCTCCGCATCCACGCCGCTCTGATCGACCATTTCGGCCGCATCACTCGCCCCGACACTAAACGACGCGATCCGGTGTGGACATTGGTCCAGGGTGTGATCGGCGCGCGGAGCAAAACGGCGCTTTCCAATGCTGCGACTGACGCCTTGCTCGAACGTTTTGGATCATGGGAGGCGGTGGCTGCTGCGCCGCTCAGACAGCTGACTGAAATTCTTTCCAGACAGACATTCCCCCAGCAATCGGCGCGGCGTCTGAAAGACTGCCTGACCATGATTATCGAGCAACGCGGATCGGTCGATTTGCGGCATCTTTCCAATTTGCCGACCGGCGATGCGATGGCGTGGCTTGAAACGCTGCCCGGCATTGCGCGCAAGATCAGCGCCGGGATCGTAAATACCAGCATTTTTGACCGCCGCGCGTTGGTGATCGACAGCCATCATCTCCGCGTGATGCAGCGGGTGGGGTTGGTCCCGCCCAAGGCTGATACCGTGCGCGCCTATGACGCGATAATGCCGGTGCTCCCATCAGAATGGACCGCGCAGGATATTGACGAACATCACTTGCTGGTGAAGCGAGTGGGGCAGACTTATTGCCGCCCTTCGCGCACAGATTGCGCGGCTTGTCCCTTGCAGGCCGATTGCCAAACCGCGCAGGCTGGCGGCCTCAACCCGGGAAGCTAACCCCCGTCAGTTCTTCTGACTTGGTCCAAAGCGCATCGGCTACCGCTTCATCGCGGATATGCGGGGCCACGCCCGATCCGCGCGGCGTGGTGTCGTCTGCCATCGCGCCCACATTACAATCCTCGCAATAGACGCCTCCCATACCATCCAACAGCGGTGAGGTGGCGCACCATACGCTGGTCGCCGCGCCTGCACCAACCGATTTGAAGGATTCATGCGTGTTGCCGGCCTCATCAAACCAGCCCATCGCGACCTGTTCCTCGTGAGTCAGGTGGCGCTGGAGAGGAGTCACAATGCCGCCGGGATGGACAGCAAAGGCGCGCACGCCGTGAGCCTCGCCAATTTTATCAAGCTGTAAGGCAAATAGAGCATTGGCCGATTTCGCCTGTCCGTAAGCAGGCCATTTTTCATAATCGCGCCGCTCAAAATTAGGATCCTCCAGATCAACCCCGCAGATACGGTGGCCGACAGAAGACAGCGCCACAACGCGCGCGCCATCTGCCGCCTTCAGCAAGGGCCACAGTCGCGCTGTCATCTGGAAGTGACCCAAGTGATTGGTCGCAAACTGGCTTTCAAACCCGCGCGCGTCACGCGCCAGCGGGCAGGCCATAATCGCGGCATTGTTGATCAGAATATCGATCTTGGAAATCTGCCCTGAAAGCGCCTCGGCAAAGCTATCTATCGATGCCGGATCGGACAGATCGAGTGGTAGAATTGAGATGCTGCCGGGCATTTCCGCCAGCACTTCTTGTGCTACATCGGGCCGCCTCGCGCCAACCACAACATCCGCGCCGGCCCCGGCCAATGCGCGCACCGTCTCAGTTCCGAGCCCCGAATATCCGCCGGTCACGACAATTGTTCTGCCAGTAAGATCGATACCCTGAACAACTTCGTTGGCAGTGGTGCGGTGGCCGAAAGGCGACTTGATGGGGGCTTGTGGAGAAACCATGATGCTGTTTCCTTTGGTGGTGCGGTGCGGTGCGGTGCGGTGCGGGCACAGCGTGGAACTTAATGCGTGAATATCCGCTACTATGGCATGGGTCGAACGATTCCGGAAAGCGATGCCGCAGAAATCTTTGTCCGGTTGGCAGAGGCGATGCCCGGCAGGACCGCCAATGCGAAGGGCCCCAAGGGGCAGCCGGACGCGTTCCGCTCCTGCATTTCATGTATGCTGTCGGCCCAATCTCTGGACCGCAACACTGCCAAAGCAGCGCGCGCATTGTTCGATCTGGCACAAACGCCCGAAGATGTGCTGGAACTTGATGACCGCGATATTGCCGCTGCGATCAAGCCGTGCGGGCTGTATAATGTGAAGACCCGCAACATCCGCAAATTCTGCCAGGCATTGCTGGCCGAGCATGGCGGGCTGGTGCCAAGTACTCGCAAGGGGTTGCTTGGCCTGCCGGGAATCGGCCGCAAATGTGCCGATATTGTGATGAGTTTCACCTTCGGAACGGATGTGATTGCGGTCGATACTCATGTTCACCGGGTCTGCAACCGTATTGGCTTAACCGATGCCAAGACCGCTGACGTTACGGCACAGCAGCTTGAGGCGCGCGCGCCGAAATGGGCCTTGCGAGACGGGCACTTCTGGCTCATTCAGTTCGGCAAGAAAGTGTGCACGGCGCGCGCTCCAAAATGCGAATCCTGCCCTGTCTCCGATCTGTGCCTTTGGTATGCGGAGCGTTCGGCACAATAATTCCGGGAGAGAGACTATGAAAACCGCCATCACCGAAATGTTCGGCATCCAGCATCCAATTATTCAGGGCGGCATGCATTATGTCGGCTTTGCTGAAATGGCAGCGGCGGTTTCCAATGCTGGCGGGCTGGGAATTATCACTGCTCTGACCCAGAAGACGCCTGCCGATCTCGCCAATGAAATTGCGCGCTGCAAAGATATGACCGACAAGCCGATCGGCGTAAACGTCACCTTCCTGCCCACAGTCAACGCACCCGATTATCCCGCGATTATCAAAACGATCATCGAAGGCGGCGTGACCGTCGTGGAGACCGCCGGTAACAATCCGGTCGCGGTCTTGCCTTACCTGAAAGACGCGGGGATCAAGGTGATCCATAAATGCACCGCCGTTCGGCACGCTTTGAAAGCGCAAAGCATCGGCTGCGATGCGGTCTCGGTCGACGGGTTCGAATGCGGCGGCCATCCGGGCGAAGATGATATTCCGAACTTCATCCTGCTTCCGCGTGCTGCGGACGAGCTGGAAATTCCGTTCGTTTCCTCTGGCGGGATGGCCGATGGCCGCTCGCTAATGGCATCGATCGCTTTGGGTGCCGCGGGTATGAACATGGGCACGCGCTTCATCGCCACAAAGGAAGCGCCGGTGCATGAGAATGTGAAGGCTGCAATTGTCGCGGCCAGCGAACTCGACACGCGGCTGGTGATGCGCCCGCTGCGCAATACAGAGCGGGTCATGACCAATGACGCGGTCGAAGAATTGCTCCGAATCGAAAAAGAAAAAGGTGACGACCTGAAGTTCGAAGATGTCATCGAACAGGTCGCAGGCGTCTATCCGCGGATCATGATGGAGGGCGAAATGGATGCCGGCGCATGGAGCTGCGGGATGGTTGCAGGCCTGATTAATGACATCCCGACCTGTCAGGAATTGATCGACCGGATCATGGCCGAAGCGGAAGAAATCCGCGTGCGGATGAATGCGATCTCGGCGTGACGAAACTTAGCTAACCGCTACCAACTGAACCCGTCGTCAATCGCGCGCTGCTCGGCCTTCGTGGTCGAGCGGCCAATCGCTTCATTGCGGTGCGGGAAGCGGGAAAATCGTTCGATCATTTCGTGGTGGCTTTTGGCGAAGGACGAATTGTCCGGCAAATGCTCGGTGAAATAGGCTAGGCTGGCATCCTGATCGGAAAGCTCCTCGCTATGCATCAGCGGCATCGCGATAAATTGGCGCTGCGCATCCGGCAGCTGAGCATCGCGGCCTGACGTTATGAAATCCTTGGCCAGCTGGAGAGCCAGAGGATCATATGCGAAGGCCTGCGCCGTTCCGCGATAGAGATTGCGCGGGACTTGATCGAACAGCAAAATTGCAGCTTGCGCGGTAGTGGTGCCTGTTTGAAAATCGGAGGCGGGTCTATCGGACAGAGTGTGCAGCGTATCTTCAAACCGTTCGCGAAGCATCGCATCGACCGCGTCGCTGGAGCCGAACCAATCTTTTGGCCCAAGCTCTTCAAACCATGTTTGTAACAGGAATTTTGCCCAGCCGGGACGTGGGTCAGTCACCTGAAATGACTCAGCTGGCTTTGCGGTACGGGATAAACAGGCCGAGGTTAACATTGCCAGTATATCCACCGTGGAACCGGTCGATCTTGGTTATGATATCGGTGTTGCATAGTCGGCTTGCGAAAGACGTGCGGCGCACCATTGTATCGTCCTCGTCAATCGATGCGGGATTATCGGTCACATTTACATACAGCGTGCGCCCAGATTTGTAGACGAGTGCAGTTCCGTCAATCACAGTCAAATCGGTGCTCGGCATCATGCGGATGCAGCTTTGCGGTTCCCCCGCAATGCGCCCTTCAAGCATCTCGGCGAGTTTGATTTCGCCTCGGGTTTGTCCTGCCACCTCGCCCGAATTTTGCTCCTGAGCGCCCAAGGCAGGGGCTGCCAACATGGCTGCTGCTGCGGCAATAATTGTCAGCTTTCTCATTGCGGGAACTCCTCTTTTAGTGGCGGTTCGTAACTCTCTGAACCGGCTTCAATTTTAGTATAGGGGACAAACTCACCGAGCGTCAGGACCGGTCCCGGGAAATTGCTTGACCGATTGCGCATTTCAACGCGGTCCATCCTGCACAGACTGGAACCAAAGACGGTGAATACGGGGTAGTCCCAATCATTCAGAAAACGCGGAGCGCTGGTGCGGTTGACGTAAATTGTCCTGCCGGCGCGAAAAACCATTGCCGTTTCATCGATGATGCGCAGGTTTCGCCGCTGTGAATTGGTCAGGCATTTTACCGGTTCCCCAGCAACGCGGCCTTCCAGAATTTTTGCAAGTTCCGCCTCGCTTTTCGTCAGTACTTCACTGTCCGCCTCTTCTGCGAAGGAAGGGGTGACGTTTGCTGCCGATACCAGCCCGGCCAGCGCGACAAGGTGTGCAAGCTTTCTCATAAGGAAAGCATAGCACAAATATGGCTGAACCGCGCCTGACTGGCTAAATCAAGCCGAACAGTCCGATCAGGCCGTTCCGCCAACCGTCAAGCCGCCCACGAGCAATGTCGGCTGACCCACACCGGCCGGCACGCTTTGCCCGCCTTTGCCGCACATGCCGATACCCTCATCCAGCGCCATATCATTGCCGATGCCTTCAACCTTGGTCAGCACTGTTGGTCCGTCGCCGATAAGCGTTGCTCCCTTGATCGGAGCGCCCAATTTGCCGTCTTCGACCAAGTAGGCCTCGGTGCAGGAGAAGGTAAAGCGGCCCGAAACAATATCGACTTGCCCACCGCCAAAACTCTTGCAGAAAATGCCGCGCTTCATACCAGCCAGCAGATCGGCGGGGTCATCCTGACCGCCGCGCATAAATGTGTTGGTCATTCGCGGCATCGGCGCGTGTTGATAGGATTCGCGCCGTCCGTTGCCGGTCGGCTGGACGCCCATCAATCGCGCGTTCAGGCGATCCTGCATGTATCCTTTCAGGATACCATCTTCGATCAGCACGGTCTCCTCGGTCGGCGTGCCTTCATCGTCAATTGTCAGCGAGCCGCGCCTGTTTGCGATGCTGCCATCATCCACAATCGTGACGCCGGGGGCCGCAACGCGCTCTCCGATCCGGCCGGAAAAGGCGCTGGTTCCCTTGCGGTTGAAGTCGCCCTCTAGCCCGTGCCCGACAGCTTCGTGCAGAATGATCCCAGGCCAACCAGGCGCGAGCAGCACAGGCATTTCCCCGGCTGGGGCGTCGATGCTTTCAAGATTGACCATCGCCTGTGCAACCGCCTCGTCGATGGCTCGGTTCCACTCGGCTTCCTCAAACATCTGGTCATACAAATACCGTCCGCCAAACCCGAACGTGCCGCGTTCCCGCCGGCCATTTACTTCGGCAACAACGCTGACATTCAAACGCACCAGCGGACGAATGTCGGTGGCGCGCAAGCCATCGGCGCGAACTATTTCGATCACGCTCCAGCTCGCGGCAAGCGAGGCGGTCACTTGCGAAACACGCGGATCGCGCGCCCGGGCTGCGGCATCGATGCGCTCCAGCAGGGATACTTTCTCCGCAAAGGATACTGCGTCAAGCGGGCTGGCATCGGTGTAGAGTTTCTGATTGCTTCTGCGCGGCTGAGGCGAGGTTGTTCCGGTGGCCGGATCGAGCAATTGCAACGTTTCGCCGGCGCGGCGAATGGCGGCGGCGCTGATATCATTGGCATGGGCAAAGCCGGTCATTTCGCCCGATACCCCGCGAAGACCAAAGCCCGAATCTCGCGAATAGTCGGCGGTTTTCAAGCGGCCATCATCAAATGTGAAAGCCTCGGTCTCGCTATGTTGCAGGTACAGCTCCCCATCATCGCAATTGCCGAGAGTTTGCGCAGTTATGGCGCTCGCCTCGTCAGGGGTAAGCTTGCCATCTGTATAGAGGAGCGAGTGAATATCGGTTGGTATCATACAGCCAATATAGGGCCGCGCGACGAAAGTCCCACCCCCCTCGGTTTGCGAAGCTCAGCCAACTGCCCCGGTCAGGTTTTGGAGCCTGGGATTAGCGGTGGCCCGGGTCGCTGCCGTTTGCAATATCGGTCAATTGCGATTGATCCGCGCCATCCGCCGGGCCGCCTTCAAGCACGAAGCGTCGGTCGCAATATCCGCAATCGACATAGCCATGCTCGTCGATTTCCAGATAGACCTTGGGATGACCCAAGGCGGCAGGGCGGTAATCGCTGCCGCCACGGATTGCGGTCGCGCCATCGCAGCTGACGCGGCGTGTTGCGGTTTTGATGGTTTCTGGTGGCAGGGTGCTCATAGCCATTGCCGATAAATCGCATTGCCCTGCTGTGCAAGCGTATCGATTAGCGGCCTAGAGGAATTCGGGTGCGGTTACGCCAATTGCTGCCAGCGAAATAGTGTGCGTCATGGCTTCGCGTTTGGCCGTGTTTCGCCCGGCGTTGATACGGAATGCGATGGTTCGAATGATCTGTTTCATAAACCGGCGGTTTAGGCAGGAGCCACTAAATTAAGATTAAACTGCCGCTAACCATAAGTAGCCCTCTTTACGCGGGAAGGTTTCGCGCCTTAGGGAGATGCATATGAGCCAGCCCCCCGCAATTGAGATCCGTGATGTCGTCAAACGCTATGCCGGCGTGAAGGGGCCAAAAGGAGCAGTCGAAGGTAAGCTGGCGCTCAAAGGCGTCAGTTTCGATGTGCCCGAAGGCGGTATTTTCGGATTGCTCGGCCCCAATGGTGCCGGCAAATCTACGCTGATCAACATTCTTGCCGGATTGGTTACGAAAACCAGCGGAAGCGCCGAGATCTGGGGCTTCGACATTGATACACAGCGCCGCAACGCGAAACGCGCCATCGGCATCGTTCCGCAGGAAATCGTGTTTGATCCGTTCTTCACTCCCTATGAAGTGCTCGAAAATCAGGCCGGATTCTACGGAATTGCCAAAAGCCTGCGCCGCTCGGAAGAATTGCTGAAGGCGGTCCATCTGGCGGATAAGCGCGATGCCTATGCGCGGACATTATCGGGCGGGATGAAGCGGCGTTTGCTGATTGCCAAGGCGATGGTCCATACCCCGCCGATCCTCATTCTGGACGAACCGACCGCTGGCGTTGATGTGGAATTGCGCCGATTGCTATGGGAATTGGTCCAGCAATTGAACGCCGATGGCGTAACGGTTGTGCTGACCACGCATTACCTCGAAGAAGCCGAGCAATTGTGCGATCGTGTGGCAATCATAAACCACGGCGAGCTGATCGCCAACAAGCCGACCCGCGAAATGGTCGATATGGCGCGGGAGAAGATTGTTGCTGTTACTGTTGGTGCTGACCTGACAGCCGCTCCTAATCACGATGCCTTCGTCAAATCCGAACTGGCGGGTGAACGCGGAGTCGAGATTACCTATAATAAGGACAAGCTGACCGCAGGACAGGTTCTTGCGATCTTGCAGGAGCAGGGGCTGGTTGTCGAAGATGTGACCACGCGTGAAGCGGATCTGGAAGATGTTTTTGTGAGCCTGACGAGCGCATCTGCAGGGGAGAGTGCATAATGTTGTTGATTGTCGGGACTGTCCGCATGCCTGCGGAAAACCTGAATGAAGCGCGATATGCGATGCAGGAAATGATCGAAGCGAGTTTGGAGGAGGATGGCTGTGCTGCCTATGCCTATTCAGAGGATGTGATCGAGCCGGGCCTGATCCATGTCACCGAGGCATGGCGAGACCGCGAAGCACTGGACGCCCATTTTGCTTCAGACCACCTGGCCGAATGGCGTGCAAATTGGGACCGGTTCGGCATTCATGACCGCGACCTGCAATTGTTTGAGGCAGGTGCAGCCGAGCGAATTTGAATCGGGCAGACTTGCTTGCGGGCCTTGCTCCCAAGCCAGCACTCGCCCATGAGAAAGCGCTATGAGCGAACAATATGACGTCCTGATTATCGGGTCTGGCGCTGCTGGCCTGACCGCTGCCCTGGCTTTGGCTGAAACCAAGAATGTTCTTGTGCTGGCCAAGGGCGGACTCGACGGCGGCTCGACCGCGTGGGCGCAGGGCGGGATCGCCGCTGTGCTCGATGCAGGCGATACGTTCGATAATCATATTCATGATACGATGCGCGCAGGCGCTGGCCTCAACCGCAAGGAAACGGTCGAATTCGTGATTGAAGGTGCGCCGCGGAGCATCGAGCGGCTGATCGAACTGGGCGTGCCTTTCAACCAGGATTCAGGCGATTTGCACCTGACCCGCGAAGGCGGCCATTCGCACCGGCGGATTGTGCATGTCGATGATGCGACGGGCTGGGCGGTGCAGGAGGCGCTGCTCAATGCCGCCCATGCGAATCCGAACATTACCATGCTGGCAGGTCGCGCTTGCGTTGATTTGATTACCGGACGACACGAAGCGGTCTATTCGGGGGCGGGCCGCGTTTGGGGTGCCTATGCGCTTAATCAGGAAAGCGGCGAGGTCGAGGCCTATACCGCACGGGCAACCATTCTGGCGGCAGGCGGGACTGGCCGCGTCTATCAATTCTCAACCGCGCCAAGGGGGGCGACGGGTGATGGTATAGCTATGGCATGGCGCGCAGGGGCGCGGGTTTCCAATATGGAGATGATGCAATTTCACCCGACCTGTCTGTATAATCTTGAGGTCAAAAACTTCCTGATTACGGAGGCCGTTCGCGGCGAGGGCGGTCATTTGCTGCATCCGGTAACCGGTCACCGGTTCATGGCGGATTATGATCCCGAACGGATGGAGTTGGCCCCGCGTGATGTGGTGGCGCGTGCAATCGATGACCAGATCAAACGCTATGGTCTCGACTATGTTCATCTCGATATCAGCCATGAAACGCCAGAGTTTGTAAAGGGTCACTTCCCGACGATTTATGACAAGCTGATGGGGCTAGGCATCGATATGACGGCCGGCCCGATACCGGTTGTTCCTGCGCAGCATTATACCTGCGGCGGGGTGCTGGTTGGCCTTGATGCGAGGACTGATTTGCCCGGCCTGTGGGCGGCTGGCGAAGTGACCGAAAGCGGGCTTCACGGCGCGAACCGCCTTGCCTCCAACAGCTTGCTCGAATGCTTCGTGTTTGGCGAGGCGGCGGCCAAAGACATTGCCGAAAGATGGGATGAATTGCTGGCCCCGCCCGCGGTCAAACCTTGGGATGAAAGCCGCGTTACCGATTCTGACGAGGAGGTGGTGGTAAAGCAGAACTGGACCGAAATCCGCCGCTTCATGTGGAACTATGTCGGCATTGTCCGCACCACAAAACGGCTGGAGCGGGCGCGCAACCGGATCGAGATGATGAACAAGGAAGTGCAGGATTATTATGGCAGCTTCCGCGTCACCACCGATTTGATTGAGCTGCGCAATCTCTTGCAGGCAGCGGAACTGATCGTCACATCGGCACTGGCGCGGCACGAAAGCCGGGGCCTCCATTACACGCTCGATTATCCCGAAACGGCAGAGGTCGCGCGAGATACGGTACTGGTGCCTTAACCGTTTCCAGCCATCTTCCCCAGCCATCTTCCCCAGCCCTCGCGATCTGCTAATATCCGCGCATGAGAGCACTTCACAGCGAACAGCATAATATTACCCGCATCGGCTGGCTGCGCGCGGCCGTGCTCGGTGCGAATGACGGGATTGTTTCGACTGCCAGCCTGATCGTCGGGGTGGCGGCGGCTTCGGCGGATGTACCGGCGATTTTGCTTGCAGGCTCTGCCGGGCTGGCGGCGGGCGCTCTGTCGATGGCGGCAGGGGAATATGTCTCGGTCAGCTCGCAATCGGATACTGAAGCTGCCGATCTTGCGCGCGAGCGGCAGGAATTGATCGACCAGCCCGAATTCGAGCTTGAGGAATTGGCAGGCGTCTATCGCAGCCGCGGCCTCGACGATGATCTGGCGCGTCAGGTGGCGGTACAATTGACCGCGCATGATGCGCTTGGCGCACATGCGCGCGACGAGCTGGCAATCTCGCATCTGACTACCGCCAAACCACTCCAAGCAGCCGTCGCCTCTGCCTTTACCTTTGCGATTGGCGCGGCTTTGCCGCTCCTCACGGTGCTGGTTGTTCCGCAGGGATGGATCGTAAAGAGCGTGGTCGCAGCATCGCTGCTGTTCCTTGCAATTCTCGGTGCACTCGGTGCCAAAGCCGGCGGCGCGCCGGTGCTGCGGCCCGTGCTGCGGGTGGTCTTCTGGGGTGCGATAGCGATGGCGGTGACCGCCGGTGTCGGCGCGCTGTTCGGGGTGGCGACCGCATAGGATCGCTTCCGCGCTCCACACATGTCACTCCTTCATCTGCATCCGTGCAACTTGCAGTTCCAACCGTTTGACTTCGTGGATCACGCGGTTGGCTTGAAGCGAGGGCCATAAGGTTAGTTTGGTCATGGCCGCGAGGATCAGCAGCACGGCGGCGGGCAGGCCCCAGCGCAGGGCTTCGAGCGCTTCGGTAGCGGCGAAAAACTGCACAGCAGCATAGACCGATGCGATAAACATCATCGTCTGCGCGGCCATCAGCAACCAAGTTACCCAGCCGATTTTGCCGCCGAACAGGCCCCGGACTTGGGTGAAATATCCCGGCTCCTCGCCAATCGTGCGCAGCAGATCGCGCTCCTCGGCGTTAAGGGCTTCGTCGATCATGGTGTCGAGTGGATCAGGCATGGTCTTCTCCTTCTATGGTTTTCGGGGCTAATATCGCACGCAATTTGCGGCGGGCATTCATCAATCTGGTCTTGACTGTCCCCACAGGCACGGCGAGCGCGACGGCGACTTCCGCCACCCGCAGTTCTTCGAAATGATACAGCGCGATTGCGGCGCGTTCTCCGGCTGGCAATTGCCGGATTGCAGCGCGCAAGGCGCCGGTTTCGGACGGCTCCTCCGGCAACGTCTCGGTTGCGTTTGGTTCCGCAGCGACGGCGTTCTTCAGCTCGCGTCGCTGCACCGCCTTGCCAATTTCTCTGGCGCAAATCCGCGATACTATGCGGAAAGCCCAAGCGGGGAAGGCGCGTTCATCCTGCAACCCGCCAATTCCGCGAATGATCTCGCCCCAAGCGATTTGCGCTGCATCGCGCGCCATTTCAGGGTCGCCCGTCAGCCGCCAGCCATGCGCGACCAGTTTGGGCTGCCATCGTTTGACCAACTGGCTCATTGCCGCCCGATCGCCTGTTCTGGCAGCAGAGACCCAATATTCATCGAGCAATCTGCCCGGATGTTTATTGGCCCCCGAAACTGTCATACGCTTCAATCTCGCTTTTCTGTTCTAGCTCTGGACTGCTCTATTTTTTACCTGCTCCAAGGTGTCGCAGTGGGACAAAACGGTTCACTGCTAAGTCAAATTAATTTCCCCGAAGCTTGCAGGCGGCGCGCAAATCTGGCCATGCTGCGAGAAACTAACAGAGAGACCATCATGCCCCAAATCACCGCCAATGGCCTACAGCTCGAATATGAAGATTACGGCGATAAATCCGCGCCACCCATTCTGCTGGTGATGGGGCTCGGCGCGCAGCTGACATTATGGCCGATGGAACTGGTCGATGCGCTGGTGGAGCGTGGATTCCGGGTAATCCGTTATGACAACCGCGACATTGGTCTGAGCCATAAATTCGAAGGGGCGAAGGCGCCGGGCATCTTGAAATTGATGATCTTCAGCAAATTCGGCCTGCCGATCCGTACCCCCTATTCGCTGGCCGATATGGCAGCAGACGGCGCGGCGTTGCTTGATGCGCTGGGGATTGAGAAGGCGCATATTGTCGGAGCGAGCATGGGCGGGATGATCACCCAGCATATCGGTTTCAGCCATCCTGAAAAGGTCCTGTCGCTGACCTCAATCATGTCGACCACCGGCAATCCGAAACTGGACCGGGCCAAGCCCGAAGCAATCAAGGCGCTGACCACCCGCCCTGCTGATGCCGAGATTGAAACCATCCGCGAACACGGCCTCAAATTGTCGCACGCAATCGGCAGCCCCGGCTACCGCGCCGATCCCGAAGTGATCAAGGACAAGGTCGAGTTGAATTTCCGCCGCAGCTTCTATCCCGCGGGTCTGCCGCGCCAATTGGCTGCGATCATCGCCGATGGTTGCCGCCGTACCCGCCTTGGCGCGATTACCGCCCCGACATTGGTGGTGCACGGAGAGGACGATCCGCTGGTGCCGCTGTCAGGCGGGAAGGATACCGCCGCACATATTCCCGGCGCTTCGCTGAAAACATTCCCGGGAATGGGTCACGATCTGCCAGTCGAACTGGTCGAGCCAATGGCTGATGCAATCGCGGAACATGCAAAAGCGGTTTAGCGGGAAGGCGCAATTACGGCATGATCGTATCCTTGTGGTCACCGCGAGGGCTGGTCGCATTGCGATGAATTAGAATCTCTGGGCAGCGTTGATGCGGCTACGGCTGGGCCCATCCTCGCGGCTTTTTTCCGTGCCCAATATCATTGTCCAAAACACAAATTCCACGAACGAAAATTGCGCATCACGATTCGATTGAATCAAAGCCTCGAAAATCATTTTTCCCGCGAAATATTTTTTCCCAGATTCATTTTTGGGGTTGCGAGTCTCGCCACCCAAGGATTTCTGCCGCGTCGCTGCGTTGCAGCAAGCTAACACACCCCACATTTGGTGGCCCGGCGCATGGTTAAATACTATTTACCCTCTTGCGCCCACGTCCTGCTTGATTCACTAAGTGGTGTGTTGGCCTTGGGGACACCTACTAGACCTAGTGATTTGCACCTATTCTTACGGGGGCGTGCCGAGCGGCACGATGGGAGTGATTCGGTCTGAGCAGGGAGGAAGATGGGCAGGCAAAAGAACGATTGGGGGCAAGTCGGGGGAAAAGTAATTCACCGCCAGACGAGCCAAAAATGCTAGGTAGGATACATCCTGCCGATTCGAACGGAAGTGGAACATTCGGCCAGTAGGGCGGGTGTCCGAAAATTGAGGACTGGCGGAAATATTATGGAATTCAAAACCGGGGATGATGCGGCCATGGGGCTCGAGCAATCAAGCGAAAATACAATTACCGAACAGCAATCGGCGCCAAACATTACACCCACCAGTTCGGGCACAAAAGAGAAAGTCGCAGTGACAATGGATAAGGCTGACAAAGGCTCGGACGAGCTGGTTGCAGAAAAAGCCGAAACTCTCGGTGCCGAAGCCTTGGCTGGCGCGATGGCTGAAGCGGCCAAGGCTGCTGCACCTGTCGATGACAGCAAGAAGGTCAATGCGCGCCGTTTCACCATCGAAACCGATTTGTCGCGCGATGCGCTGCTGACCGAATTCGGCAAGGAAACGCTGATCGATCGCTATCTCCTGCCCGGAGAGAATTTTCAGGATTTGTTCGCCCGCGTGGCCGATGCCTATTCGGATGATCAGGAACACGCCCAGCGTTTGTATGATTACATTTCGCGTTTGTGGTTCATGCCAGCGACACCAGTCCTTTCTAACGGCGGTACTGCGCGCGGTCTGCCAATCAGCTGCTATCTCAATTCAGTATCGGACAGCCTCAATGGGATCGTCGATACTTGGAATGAAAACGTATGGCTTGCGTCCAAGGGCGGCGGCATCGGCACCTATTGGGGCAATGTTCGCGGTATTGGCGAGCCAGTCGGTCTGAACGGCAAGACCAGCGGTATCATTCCTTTCGTGCGCGTGATGGACAGCCTGACGCTGGCGATTTCGCAAGGATCGCTGCGCCGCGGTTCGGCTGCGTGTTATCTTGATGTGTCGCACCCTGAAATTGAGGAATTCCTCGAAATCCGTAAGCCATCGGGCGATTTCAACCGCAAGGCTCTGAACCTGCACCACGGTGTGCTGTTGACCGACAAGTTCATGGAAGCGGTCCGTGCGGGCGACCGGTTTGAATTGCTCTCGCCCAAAACCGGCGAAGTGCGCGGCGATGTTGATGCGCGCGCCCTGTTCCAGAAACTGGTCGAAACCCGCCTTGCCACTGGCGAGCCTTACATCGTGTTCAACGATACGGTGAACCGGATGATGCCAAAGCATCACCGCGACTTGGGCCTGAAGGTTTCGACATCGAATTTGTGCAGCGAAATCACTTTGCCAACCGGCATTGACCACCTTGGCAATGACCGTACCGCAGTATGCTGCCTGTCTTCGCTCAACCTTGAAAAATGGGATGAGTGGAACGGTGACAAGACCTTCATCGAAGACGTGATGCGGATGCTCGACAACGTGCTTCAGGATTATATTGACCGTGCGCCCGAAGAAATGGCCCGCGCGAAATATTCCGCGATGCGCGAACGTAGCGTCGGTCTGGGCGTGATGGGCTTCCACTCGTTCCTTCAGGCGAAGAATATCGCGCTAGAAGGGTCGATGGCGAAGGTCTGGAACCTGAAAATGTTCAAGCATATTTCGGGCAAAGCGGAAGAAGCCAGCATGGTCCTCGCGCATGAGCGCGGGCCATGTCCTGATGCCGAAGAGATGGGCGCGATGGAGCGCTTCAGCTGCAAAATGGCGATTGCCCCGACCGCGTCGATCTCGATCATTTGCGGCGGCACCAGTGCCTGTATCGAACCGATCCCGGCCAATATCTACACGCACAAAACCCTGTCGGGCAGCTTCATCGTGAAGAACCCGTATTTGGAAAAATTGCTGCGCGAGAAGAGCAAGGATTCGACCAATGTGTGGAATTCGATCCTCGAAAACGCAGGGTCGGTCCAGCATCTCGATTTCCTCAGCGACGAGGAGAAGGCGACTTTCAAAACCAGCTTCGAAGTCGATCAACGCTACTTGCTCGAATATGCCGCCGACCGCGCGCCATTCATCGATCAGGCGCAAAGTCTCAATCTGTTCATTCCGGCTGATGTCGACAAATGGGACCTGATGATGCTGCACTTCCAAGCGTGGGAAAAAGGCATCAAATCGCTCTATTACCTGCGTTCCAAGAGCATCCAGCGCGCAGGCTTTGCCGGCGGCGTGGAAGCGGACAACACGGCCGACGCCGCGAAGTTCGAACTGGCCGCAGAGCAGACCGATTATGAGGAATGTTTGAGCTGCCAGTAATGGCAAGGCTCTCATGAGCAATCCCAAGCTACCTAAAGAGACCGGAACTCGGACATAGCATGTCTCGTGGTTCGGTCTCTTCGGCGTTCTGGCGACCTTGGCCATTTGGATATTTGTCACACTATTCTTGGGGGCCGCTTTACGAGTGGATAGCGCCTGTTTGGAATTGCGTGGTTACAGAAGCAGTTTGATAGAGCTTCCATACTGCGCGGCGAAGGCAGGGCCTAAAGGTTGGCTCTATCTGTTCTGGTGGATTCTTCCATTTTGGGGAATACGATACTATCTTAAGCGCAACGTGAAGCTGACGATGGACATTGATAAAGGGGTAAAGCACGATGACAAAACTTAACTTTGCAGTCGGAGCACTCCTCATCCTCACCCTCTCGGCCTGCGCTTCCCAAATTGACGCGGGCATTGCGCAAGACCCACAGACTCCCGGTTTTCTGTGGGGGCTGTGGCACGGGTTCATTTTCCCGTGGTCGTTTATCGGCTCGCTGTTCAATCCCGACATCGCGGTTTACGCGGTGCCCAATCGCGGTGGCTGGTATGATTTCGGCTTCTTTCTCGGGGTAACTGTGCTTGGCGGGGGATCATTCTTCGGATCGAAAAAGCGCCGCGATTGAGTTTTGCGGCGCTGACCAGATCAGGCGGTGATTTTGGCCGCTTCTCGCACTGGTGCCGCCAGACATATTCGGTTGCGGCCCAAACGCTTCGCTTGATAAAGTGCTTGATCGGCGCTTTTGATCAGTTGGTCGAGGTCGGCGCAGACTCTCCCAGAACATTGTGCAATGCCGATACTTACCGTGACGTTGCTATCGCGCGAAGTGCGTTCGACGGGCGGAATACCCTCGATTTCCTGACGCACTTGTTCGGCCAGATCAGCCGCATGTCCGGCGTTCTTTTCAGGGATGGCGACGACAAATTCCTCGCCGCCGAACCGCGCGACAATTCCGCCTTCCGCACCGACCATATGGTCGAGCACGAGCGCCACCGCACCCAGGCAGCGATCGCCTGTCTGGTGGCCGTAATTGTCGTTAAACTCTTTGAAATGGTCGATATCAATCATCATCAGCGCGATGTTATCCGGGGCAGATGGCTGCTCGGTTCCATAGATCTCGCCGAAAAGCCGTTCGAAATGGCGGCGGTTTGATAGGCCGGTAAGCGGATCGCGATCGGATAATTCCTGCAATAACTGGTTGGTCGCCCGCAATTCCTCCGCTGCAAGCTCGTTGCGCAGACGCAACAGGAAATTGCGCGAGACCAGGCGCGAGACCCGCTCCGATATCGCCAATGTCCCGAGGCTGATGCCAATCAGGATCGAGATATAGTCAAAATATCCTGCCACCCCGTCGGGGCCTTGAAGCAGGATGATCCCGACCTGAGCCATGAAATAGACGATATTGTAACAGGCGAGTTGCCAGAATTGGAACTGGAACAGCAGGTTTGACAGGCCGAGGATAATCCCGGCTGACATCAGATAACGATTGGCCGAGACCACCGGCATCTGGAATGACAAATGGATCACCACCAGCGCAAAAAGAATTTGCGACAGGCACATCGCCAAGGTCGCTACCCATGCGCGTTCGGGCTTACTGATCAGCAATCCCGCCAGAATTACCGGGACCACGAAAACAAGCCGCAAATACAGACCACGCGAGGCAATCTCGGGGCTGACCGTGACATCGACCAGAACCGTCGAGATGGCGACAACCAGGCCGACGACCAACAGGAAACGCGTTTCCAGAAAAATGCCGCCGCGCTGGTCATCTTCATAGGCGCTTTGCAGTGGTTTGGACCATTCACGCGGGTGTCCCCCGCTATCAATTGCGTGATCAATATCCTCGGGCAGACTATGTCTGGAGGGGGGGCAGGGCATGGCCGACATACCCACTTGGTAGGAGCAGCCCGTTTAAGGCGGATGACGAGGATGGGTTAAAACGGGATTACCGCCGCAAGTGATACCGGCGCCGAATTCCGCAAAACAAGAGCGGCCGGCCGGACAAAGCGCGCTTCACCCCAGCAACGGGCCTAACTCCGCGAGTCGCGGCCGGTCGGCGGATGCGGCATCTTCGCCAGCCGATCAGGCAAGCGAAATTTACACCTTTTTATCACCAAACAAACTTTGATTTTGCACTCGATTTAGAAGCGTGATTCTGTATGATGGGCAGCTGACGTAATCCCACGGAGACACTACATGTCGTTGCTCGAATCCCGTAAGACCTACAAGCCCTTCGAATACCCTTGGGCTTATGACTTCTGGAAACGCCAGCAACAAATCCACTGGATGCCCGAAGAAGTGCCCTTGGGCGAGGACTGCCGCGACTGGGCGCAGAACCTGACCGATCACGAGCGGAATCTGCTCACGCAGATCTTCCGTTTCTTCACCCAGGCCGATGTCGAGGTGCAGGATTGCTACCACGAAAAATATGGCCGCGTGTTCAAACCGACCGAGATCAAAATGATGCTCGCCGCGTTCTCCAATATGGAAACCGTCCATATCGCGGCCTATTCGCATCTGCTCGACACGATCGGTATGCCCGAAAGCGAATACGGGATGTTCCTCGAATATGAGGAAATGAAGGCGAAACACGATTACATGCAGGATTTCGGCGTCGATAATGATGCCGATATCGCGCGCACGCTGGCGATGTTCGGCGGCTTTACCGAAGGGCTGCAATTGTTCGCCAGCTTCGCCATGCTGATGAACTTCCCGCGCTTCAACAAGATGAAAGGCATGGGCCAAATCGTCAGCTGGTCGGTCCGCGATGAAAGCCTGCATTGCGAAGGCATCATCCGTATGTTCCACGCATTTTGCGAGGAAACCGGCTGCCTGACCAAGGCGGTGAAGGAAGACATCATCGATTGCTGTCAAAAAGTCGTGCGGATGGAAGACGCCTTTATCGATCTGGCGTTTGAACAGGGCCCCGTTCCCGGCATGACCGCAAAAGAAATCAAGAAATACGTCCGCTACATCGCCGATTGGCGTCTGGGCCAATTGGGCCTGCCCGCGATTTACATGGTGGAAGATCACCCGCTGCCATGGCTCGCCCCGCTGCTGAACGGTGTGGAACACGCGAACTTCTTTGAACAACGCGCCACCGAATATTCAAAAGGCGCGACCAAGGGCGATTGGCAAGACGTCTGGTCCAGCTTTGACAACCGCAAGAAAGCGAAGGCCGGCGATCAGGCGAATGACGAAGTCGTCGATGACGGCCCGGGCTTGTTTGAAGATGCTGGCGGAGAGCCTGTTGCGGCGGAGTGAATAGTGACAAGCTAACACTGCGTAATTTTCTCTTATGGATCAGGAGCTTTGGCTTCGGTGAATCGCTGGCGATTATTGGTGTCACCTATTCTATTTTGAGCGCTGCTTATGCGTACGGTGTTGTCTTTGGGGTGGCGGTAGAACTTACCAACCTTCTTACGCTTACGGACTTCTACCGAATTGCACTTTCGCACTTCTCGTTCCTAATTTCGGCAATTGTGCTTGGGGTGCCAATGTTGGCTCTTGGGTTGCTGAATCCAGAGCGCCAAACCCGTGGTGAAGATATTTCTGGGGAAGGCTCCGAACGACCGAGGCGAAATTTCCTGAGAATTATGATCGCCTTTTTAGCGCTTCTAATTTTCATCGCGCTAATGGTGATACAAACATTTTATCTCGAAGATGTTATTAAATACTTGGGGGCGGAAAATCCTCTGGGCAATATGTTTTTAGCCGGAGGATTTATGCCCTTTCTGGCAGCTCCAATGATTTCCTGTTTTTTTATTATTTTTTTCCGGCCTCCAATAAGCTTACGCTGTTCTTTGATTTTCATGAACGTTGCTTATTTTTTGTTTATATTAGGAAATTTGGTAGGAATACATGAGGCGCGAAATGCAAGTGGATGGCCATGTGCAGTCTCAGACAAAAAATGTCTTCCTATAATATTAGTATTGGATGACTTTATTATCGTAAAGGAAGATAGTTCTATTTTTGCATTGGAGAAATCAAGAGATATAAAACTGAAAATCAGCACCAAATGATTTTATTGAATTTTATTTCTAATATACTGTCAGCGATTCGCCCTATAGTTGGTTGGTGTGCGCCTCATCGGCTGGGGCCCACTTCAATCTGTATCTTCGCGACCCATATGCAACCTAGATATAGTAGGCTTTACCTTTGCTTATTCACCCCCGGCTCCTACCGCAGCGGCTGGCGATAGGCTGACTGCATCAACAATCAGCAATGATCCGGCGAGCAAACGCTATCACCCCAACCTTTACCGTAAACTGGCGGCCGCCTTGGCCGAACAGGGAAAGTCTGCGCCTTCCCCGCACTTATAGGCCGTCTTAACGCCTGTCCTCTTGTGCTTTCACTAAGGCAGCTGTCGCCTGAGCGGATTGTTGTTTTACAGCTTGGGCAATCTCCACAATCTGCTCGAGTAGCTTCGTAAACTGAGAATTGTACTGATCGTTGTTGATGAAGCCGTTGGCACGAGCCTCACATAGCCTGAACATCGACTCACGAGTCATTAAAACGAGGTTATCTCGCCCCGCCAACGCGACAAGTGTGGCCGCGAAGGCTGCTTCAGCTCCGATTGTAGTTCCGCCTGAACTCCCGTTTGCCTTGAAGCTGTTGGTGAAACTAAAGCCTGTGTCGGGCGCTGGCTCAGCGCAACTGATCACCCGATCTGGCTTGCCATTCTCGCCGACCTCACGGATTACGAGAGTTCCTCTTCGACTGCTGTCGTAGGTTAGCCATTGCGCACTGTTCGCGGCGACATTGGGCACCGTTACTTGTTTCGTAAGAGGCGAGAAATTTGCACAAGCACCCGATGATAGGGCGAGTGCGGTAACTAATACTGATCTCATCATTTCAACTGCTCCTGCTTGAGAGCAGCACCAATAGCCACTTTGCCGAACGCCGAATGTGACCCTTGTCACGGTGCGTGCTGCCTAATGTTCTCATGCAGACGACATCAAAACCTCAACTATTCCGATATCGGCCCCGCCCAACTTCACCCGCCTTCCTACGCTAAACACATTTGAAATCTTTCCCGCTATTACAGCGCCATGGACCTGATTCTCCCCTACCTAACTCCCGCAAACATCGTCACCTATCTGGCGGCGGTCAGTTTCATCGCGTTTGCCGCATTCGGCATCGACAAGGCGCGCGCTGAAAACGGGGCGCGGCGGACTTCCGAGGCGGATTTGCTGTTCTTCGCTTTGATTGGCGGAACTTTGGGGGCCTATGCCGGACGGGCGCTGTTCCGGCACAAGACGCGCAAGCAGCCGTTCTCCTCGCGGTTGCACGGCATTGCGTTATTCCAGATCGCTGCGGCGGTAATACTGCTCGTTCTGCCGGACTGAATTTCGCTGCGATTTTCCTACATCGCGGGGCGCTGCTAAAACGGCCTTTCAAACTTAATCGAAAACCCCCGTTTTGCAGGCCCGAGCAAATGTGTAACCCGTTCTCCAACATGAAAAACGCATGAAATCGGTTACTTACCAGAGGTGTGTTAGGTGACAGGTGTAACCCTGAACCCTACAATACCGCTTTATGATGTGCGGCCCAGCGCCTTCGCCGCAGAGCCGAGCAGCCTGTGTGCATACCAGCGGTGGACCGGCATCAGCGCGCGGAAAACCGGGCTGCCGGGATTGCGCACGCTGCTGCCGAAAAGGATGCGGGTGCGGCCCATGATGGTCGGGGCGGTGGTGGCGAGTGGCTCCACCATCAGCCAGCTGCAGGTCCGGTGCTGGAAATCCTGCAACAGGATTTCGGATTCGGTCCGCGCGACCACCGACCATGCGGCGAAATCTGTGATTTGGGCTGCGGCGAGGCTGGCGACATCCTGCGCGCCGGAGCCTTTGCCAATCAGATGCAGCGCCCAGCGTTCGGGCCGGAAAGCGGGGGAGTTATAGAATGCGGTAATGAATGCAGGCAGCGTGATCTTGCCGGAAAGGTCGATAGTGAAGCAGTCGGTGTAATCTGTGGCCCGCGCTTTCGTATGTTGAGCGAGCAGACTGTGAGGTGGCAGAGGCCGGGCTGAAATACGGGGCCGGTTACGGGCCATGTCGGGCGCTTAAAATCCCCAGGGCGCGGGCGGGGCGTCGACCGGTTGGGAAAGGTCAAACGTGACGCGGAAATTGCGCGGTTCGGGTGCGCCGCCCTCGACAGTGCGGGTGAGTTGATAGGTGAACTCGGGGTCGGGCGCGGTGGCGGGACCGACTTCGACCGACCAGATATTTGTGACCGAGGCGGTCAGCCCCTCGCGTTCGAACATCGCGATGCTTTCGGCATCGACCGGAAATGATTGGCGGGTGGCGGTTCCGCCATCGGCTGTGTCGCCGCCATACATCGTGACCGCGTCGCTCTCGCCATCTTCATGACGGTGATCATGTTTGAGCCGCAGGCCATCGGCAGTGCGAGTGAAGACCCAGGTGCGCGAGCGGTCCCACTCCTTGCCTTGCTCGCGGATATGAAACGGGACGGAGATTTGCTCGTCCGAACACTCGCGGACATGCATGACCATATCGGCACCCTGCATATCGGCATCGGCTGCGTCATTGCTAACCAGCGCGCCTTGATAGGCATTGCCGCAATGGGTGGAGAGCGCCTGCCAGAATTGGTCTTGTGGGCTGGCGGATTCTGATGCGGGTGCAGGTGCAGGTGTCTGGGCCTCGGAGCAAGCCGAGAGGCTGAGCAGAGCGGCGGCAGGTAGGATGGCAGCAGGCAGGGAGAGGGCGGAAATGGTGGTGGTTTTGATCATTGCCCAAGTGTTGCAGCATGCGCGCTGCGTGGCAATGCTGTTAGGACATTTGCTGATTTGCAAGTCGGTGGGAAATGTTTCATCCGGTATGATCAGGGGGGATTTTTATGACCGAGACAACACCGCGCCGCGCACATTCCTTGGCCGAGCTGGCCGAAGTAATGCCGAAGCTCGCACCGACTGAGGAACAGCTTGCGGCGTCCGATCCGCTTGAGGCGCGGCCGACCGATGTGATCATCACGCCCTATGGCAAATGCGGCACAACGATGATGCAGCAGATGTTCCATCAATTGCGGATGGCTCAGCATGGCGGCGATATGGATTTTGACGACATCAGCCGGGTGGTGCCGTGGATTGAAACCGCCGCGTCGCTCGGTCTCGATATCAACGCCGAACAAAAGGCCGAGCCACGCGGGTTCAAGAGCCACCTCGACTACGAAGGCCTGCCTGCCGGTGCGCGATATGTGGTCACTTTGCGCGATCCGAAAGAAGCGTTCGTTTCGATGTATCACTTCTTCAGCGGATGGTTTTTTGAACCGGGGACCATCCAGCTCGAAGAATTCACGCCGGTGTGGCTGATGGGCGGGCCAAGCCAGCTCAACTATTACAAGCATCTGCTCAGTTGGTGGGCGCGGCGGGATGAGGCCGATACGCTGCTGATGAATTATCGCACCGTTTTGTCGGACAAGCGTGACGCAATCAGGCGTTTGGCCGGATTTTGCGGAATTGAGGCAGATGATCCCGCGATTGATCTGGTTGAAGAGCGCACCAGCCGCAGCTTCATGATCGAGCACAAGGCCCCTTTCGCCGACCCGATGATGCGCCGCATGAGCGAGGAGAAAGCGGGCCTGCCTTCCGGCAGCGATTCAGCCAAAGTGCGGCCGGAAAATGCCGAGCGGCGCGAATTGCCCGCGTTGATCTCCGACCTGCTCGACGCACAATGGGCGGAACATGTCGCCCCTGTTACGGGTCATGCGGATTATGCCAGCATGATTGCCGAATTGGAGACTTAGCTGCACCACCCGCCGCGAACAAAGCCCCATCCGGTTTCTTGCGCCAATTCGCGCGCCACCATAACTTCGGACAACCATTCATCGCCGCGCTTCAGCGAGCGAAGCTCTCGGCCATATTGATCGTAGGGCGGGTCAGCGCCCTCGCTCATGTCAAACGGCCCCTGGTTTAGCCAGCTTTGCAAAGCGCCGCGCGACTGGATTGCCAGCGCTGATTCAGCGGGGCATTCGCCGGTCATCTCGGGCGCGTTATATCCGGTCAATCTGATCTTGCGGGCGGTTTTTCCCTGGCCAAACATGATCGTATCGCCATCAATCACGCAGCCGTTTGAATCCCGATCCTCGCACAGGCTGAAGCGCGTATCGACCCGCTCCCAATCACCGCCACCAATCGGAAGCCGCATAATAATCACTGCCGCCCCTACAACGACCAAAAATGATAGCCATGGCATGATACGTTTAAGCCAAGTATTATGTCGGCGGCGGAGCGGTTTGGTGTGGAAGCGAGGGGTACGGGCCATGCTCCTCCCTCCCAGATTGCGGGCGAAGCAGGAAGGGCCGTGCCGCTGTCATCAACACCAGTCGATGCGCTCGCCATTCCATTCTTCTGCCAGGCCCTCATCTACCAGAACCGCGCCGAGCGACTTTCCGTCTCTGCTGAGTATCCGCAATTTGCGCCCGTATTTGTCCTCATCCCTGTCCGCGGTTTCTACGCTGAATGGCCCTTCATTGAGCAAGCTTGCCAATTTGCGTGTTGCTTCCATGCCCAATCGCGATTCGTTCTGACAATCGTAATTAGACACTTCAGGAGTGTTGATATCGGCGATCCTGATCTTGGTTCCATAAAGCCAGATCGTGTCGCCATCGACCACGCACGTAGAACGCGGTCCGGCTCCACAGATGCCGAATTTGGCATTGATTGTGTCGGAGTGAGTGACGGTTGTTATCACGCTTCGCGAGCTGTCCACATCAGCGGCTTGGCTCCTCGGCGCACTATCCCACAGGAATACGGCCGTAAACACAGCCAGACAGCAGCCCGAAACCAGCATGGGGAAACCGAAAGCGCCCCCTGATAGCGGGCGCGATGCTCGCCGAAACGGTCTGATATTCGAAGTGCTTGAAGAACGCGGTCGCATTGCCGGAAGTTACAGTACAATGCTGACCAATGATTTAAGAGTAACTACCTAGCGCTCCGGCTTCCCTACATGAGCGCGAACCGCTAAGCGCAAGCCATCAACGCATAAGGACCACGCGATGAGCGCGACCGACGACATCACCACGCTGAGCAAAGCCGAGACGCTGATCGAGGCGCTACCGTATTTTCAGCGTTATGCCGGGCGGACTTTTGTGGTGAAATATGGTGGTCATGCGATGGGTGACCCCAAGGCGGCGCGTGAGTTTGCCGAAGATATCGTGCTGCTGAAAGCAGTCGGGATCAATCCGGTTGTAGTCCATGGTGGCGGCCCGCAAATTGGCGCGATGCTGAAAAAACTGGGCGTAGAAAGCAAATTCGTGGACGGTTTGCGGGTGACCGACAAAGCAACTGCAGAAGTAGCCGAGATGGTCCTGTCGGGCGCGATTAATAAGGAATTGGTCGGCTGGATCGCCAAAGCCGGAGGAAAGGCGATTGGTATTTCGGGCAAGGATGGCGGCTTGGTCACCGCGATCAAGGTTCAGCGGACCACTCGCGATCCGGAGAGCAATATCGAGCAAGTGATCGATCTGGGCTTTGTCGGCGAACCTTCTCATGTCGACACGCATATTATCGACACCGCGGTGGCCGCCGGAATGATACCGATTATCGCCCCGATTGGCGCAGGTGAGGATGGCCACACTTACAATATTAACGCCGACACTATGGCCGGGTCGATTGCCGCAGCACTTGGCGCTGCGCGGTTATTCTTGTTGACCGATGTTGCCGGGGTGCTGGGCAAGGATGGCGCTTTGCTGACCGATTTGAAGCCATCTGATGTCGCAAAATTGCGCGACGATGGAACAATCAGCGGCGGGATGATCCCCAAGCTGGAAACCTGTGTTCATGCAGTGGAGGGCGGCTGCGACGCAGCAGTTGTGCTCGACGGGCGCGTCCCGCATGCAATGTTGCTGGAATTTTTCACATCAACCGGCGCAGGAACATTGATAAGCGCAGGTTAAGCTGTATTAGTATATTGATACACCTATGCATCTCGCATGGCGACAGAATTTAAGCACTGAATTTATGAAAGACATAACAGAATGATTGCGTTTTTACAGATTTTGGGAATGTTGATTAATGCATTTGTGATGCTGATCATTATCCAATTTATCATTGGGATGCTGTTTGCCTTCAACGTGATCGATGGGTCAAACCAGTTTTTGCGGCAGGTTTATGAATCGATAAATTCGCTGCTTGATCCGGTGCTAGCGCCGATCAGGCGGATATTGCCGCAAACCGGCGCTCTGGATTTCTCGCCTTTGGTCCTGATTCTCGGGCTCAATGCAATTATGATTATTCTTGGGAATATCGTGACTCCATGACTGCTACGAGAATAGACGGCAAAGCCTTCGCTGAAAAACTGCGCGAACGGGTAGGCGTAATCGCTGCGGATTTTGCAGCTGTAGCAGGCCGGAAAGCCGGCTTGGCGGTGGTGCTGGTCGGAGAAGACCCCGCGAGCAATGTCTATGTCCGCAGTAAAGGTAAGGCGACGGTCGCGGCCAATATGAACAGCTTCGAGCATCGTCTGCCAGATGACACCGCCGAAGCCGAATTGCTCGCTTTGGTCGAGCAGCTTAATAATGATCCGGCAGTCGACGGCATCTTGGTCCAGCTGCCCCTGCCTAGCCATCTGGACGAACAATCTATCATCGGCTCGATCAGTCCCGACAAGGATGTTGACGGGTTTCACGTTATAAATGCGGGCCGACTTTCCGTCGGCCAGAACGGCTTCGTGCCTTGCACACCGCTCGGTTGCATTATGTTGCTGACAGACCGGCTGGGAGATTTGTCGGGTTTGGAGGCGGTGGTCATCGGGCGATCCAACATTGTTGGCAAGCCGATGGCACAATTGCTGCTCGATGCGAATGCGACGGTAACCATCGCGCACAGCCGAACCAAAGATCTGCCCGCCGTGGTGCGTCGTGCCGATATTGTCGTGGCGGCGGTTGGCCGGCCAGAAATGGTCAAGGCAGACTGGCTCAAGGATGGTGCAACCGTAATCGATGTTGGCATCAATCGCCTGCCGCCAGCGGATGGCGAGACAAAGGGCCGCTTAGTCGGCGACGTCGCATTTGGAGAAGCAAGCGAAGTCGCCGCTGCGATCACCCCGGTTCCAGGTGGCGTAGGGCCGATGACCATCGCTGTGCTGTTGCGCAATACGCTGGTCGCCGCCTACCGCAACGCCGGCATGGACGTTCCAGAGGGACTATAGCTCTCGCTCTCATTATGAAGCGCTTCGACAAGAGAGGCGCTACCGGATAAGGGGCAATCATGTTAAAATTATTTGCGGCAATTGCTGTCTCTTCGCTCCTTCTCTCGGCTTGCGTAGGTGGTCCGTCCAGAATGCCGCGCGACCGGATAGAACGCGCCTTGGTAGGCGCTCCGGGCCTGGCACAACCGAGTAGAGTGGTGGCGACAGAGCTAGAATTTGCGAGGGCGGCGAAGACAGACGGCCTGGCGAGCGCTTCGTTGGATTTTGCGGGACCGAATGCGGTTCTTCATGGCCGCAATGGCCCCGTTCCCGCCCGCCTTGCTTTGGCAGCAAGCGGTACGGCAGGCGACGCAGGAACCGGCGCGGTTGATTGGTCTCCTCGCGCTGTGGTGATGAGCTGCGACGGGTCACTGGCGGTTAGTCAGGGACGTTTCAGGGAGCCTAGCGGCGTCGTCGGCAATTATGTGACCGTTTGGCAGCGGGTTAATGACACCGAGTATCGCTGGATATATGATGTGGCCGGACCCGATGTTCCGCAGCCTCCGCCCAGGAATCTATCTGATGCGCCGGAAGGTATTATCACGGTTGAAGCTTTGGATTCGGTTCAAGGATTTGTCGCGATATGCCCGCGCGCCGGGCAAGGCCTTACTCGCCCGCCTGAGGTAACGGCTATTGGCCAGCAGCCTAGGGGTGAAATTACTTCACGCGATGGAACCTTGCGCTGGCGGTGGGAGCACCGCGCTGACGGGACCAAGTATATCGCCGCCGATTATTTTACCGCTGCTGGATGGGAAACAGCGATTGAAGAGGGGCTTTCATCCCCGCTCGAAGACGACTAAGCGGCGAAAATGACCGAGCTCTTCATTTCTGCATTCATCACTTTGTTCGTGGTTATCGATCCGCCTGGCTGTGCGCCAATTTACGCCGGTTTGACCAAGGACGCGAGCACCGCCCAGCAGCGCAGCATGGCGATCCGCGCCTGCTTTATTGCGATGGTGATTTTGGTCGGCTTTGCCCTGTTCGGCGAACAATTGCTCGCTGCGCTGCATATCGAGCTCGACAGTTTCCGCATTGCTGGCGGCTTCATGTTGTTCTGGATTGCATTCGAAATGGTGTTCGAAAAACGCACCCAGCGCCGCGAAGAACGGGCGGAGAAAGTCACGGCTAACCCCGAACAGGCGGAAGATGTCTCGGTATTCCCGATGGCGATGCCTATGCTAGCGGGACCGGGCGCAATCGCGGCGGTCATGTTGCTGATGAACAATGCCCAAGGGACCGACCAAACGCTTGTGATCTTGGGCGCGCTTGCTTCGGTGTTGCTGATTACAATGGCTGCTTTAATCGCGGCTGGTCCACTGATCCGCTTGCTTGGTGACAAGGTCGAAGCGGTCATTACCCGGCTGCTGGGCGTGCTGCTCGCGGCGCTCGCCGCACAATATGTGATTGACGGGTTGAAGGGCAGTTTCGGGATCTAATTACTGCAGCGTAACCCGGTCATTATCGCCATCACGCTTGCCGAAAAACTGCATGAGTTGAACCAGCAACTCGCAGCGTTCGTTCAGCGTATTGGCTTCGAGCAAGGCTTGCTTGGCAGCTGAATCGAACGGAGCAATTTGCGAAACGCCATCGATTAGCGACACATCATCGAGGCTGGTCACCGAAGTCCAGTCGACGCTGTAGCCCTGCGCATCGGCAAACCGCCTTGCTTCGCGTTCAAAGCTGGCGCGTTCGATGCTGCTGAGAAATTCATTTTCGGGCTCGTCAATCAATTGTCCCTCGACTTGGCGAAACGGGGTAGTGACATCGAGCTCCTTGATGATGCGGAACCTGCTTTCGCCCTCAAGAACGAGGTTATAGCGCCCGTCTTCCAGGGCCTCGAAATCGCTTATCCGGCCAACACAGCCGACATTGTACAGCGGCGCACCTTCAATCGGGCGTTGCGGCTGGATCATCGCAATCCGCCGGTCCCGCGCCAACGCATCGCTCACCAACGCGCGGTAACGCGGCTCGAATAAATGCAGCGGCATTTGCAACCCGGGAAACAGGATTGCGCCAGTGAGCGGAAATATCGAAAGTCGCTGGCCCATGCGCTTAGCTGAACAGGATTTTCGACAGGCTGCGACGGGTGGTGACGACCCATGGATCCTCGAGGCCTGTCGCCTCAAAGATTTGCAGCAATTTGGTGCGTGCCGCGCCTTCGTTCCACGCACGATCTGCCTCAACCATTGCCAGCAGGACATTGGCGGCTTCATCGCGTTCACCAGCGGCGAACGCAGCCTCGGCGAATGCCAATTGCTTTTCCATATCAGCTGGGTTCGAAGAAGCTGCTTCGCGCAATGCCTGCAACTCGCTTGCATCCACCCGTGTTCCAGCCAGTTCAAGCGCGGTCAGAGCCTGCTGAACCGAAGGGTCATCCTTAATCGCCGGTTCGAGCGCATCCGCAATGTTTCGCGCCTCCTCTGTCCGTCCGCCAGCAACCAACGCACGGATCAAGCCCGCATGGGCGGGAATGTTATCGGGAGCCATCTGGATTACCTGCATGAACACACCCGCAGCGCGTTCATGATCACCCTTTGTCAGCACCTGTTCCGCCATCTCGACAAACTGTCCAACATCTTGCTGTGGCTGACCGGCTCCACTATTCACCGCGCCATCGGCAGCGCCATCAAGCGGCAGCTTTTCCAGCAATTCGTCGAGCATCTGCTTCATCTGCGATTCGCTGCGCGCTGACGTCAAATCTGCGACTGGCTGGCCTTGGAACATCGCATAGACTGTCGGGATTGACTGGACCTGGAACTGGCCGGCGATGAATTTTTCTTCATCGACATTTATCTTCGCCAGCACCACGCCCTTGTCGGCGTATTCTGCTGCCACTTTCTCAAGCATGGGGGTGAGCGCCTTGCACGGGCCGCACCATTCCGCCCAGAAATCGAGAATCACCAATTTGGTCATCGACGGATCGACTACTTCGGCGCGGAACTTCTCAACTGCCTTCTGTTCTTCGATATTCAGCCCCATGCTTGCCACAATGTAATCCTTCTAAGCCCTAAAAGTGTTCGCTCTATGTGGGGCTTTTACCCGATATGTGAAGGGCGAAACAGGGTGGGCAGTGATTCATCTGTCTTCCTCCGACCTTTGTCCCACTTTCCGCTTGCCGCCTTTGAAAACCACTGCTAACTGCCCGCTTCCCCACCGAAACAACGGTGATTCACCAGTTTCGGGGACGTCTAGTGAGCGGGCGTAGCTCAGGGGTAGAGCACAACCTTGCCAAGGTTGGGGTCGGGCGTTCGAATCGCCTCGCCCGCTCCATTTCTTCGATTTATCGTAAGTCAGAGCCTGCCCCATTGCGGGGAGGCTTTGTGCTGCGTCGCCCCCATTTAATTGCCCATACGCTCGTCTTTGCCATCGAATTGCGATTGCTGGCTCACCATAGACAAAACCTATCAAAAGTGGCTGTAACTTTCACTGAAACGAATCTCTGCTCGCCTCGTTTTGTCGGTAATATCCAACAAAGAGGACTATCATGAAGAATTTTGTAAAATTTGGTGTTGCTGCGGCTGCGACTGTTTCTCTTGCAGGAACTGCGCTGGCAACTGACTGGAGCTATGAAGGCGCGACGGGCCCGGAAAATTGGGGATCGCTTGATCCGGCCTTTGAAAAATGTTCAAGCGGACTGATGCAATCGCCGATTGATTTGGCTGAGGCTAACGCTCGCGCCGATGTTTCCGTGTTCACCGATTACCAACCTGGCCCACTGACTATTCTCAACAATGGCCACACAGTGGAAGCAAGATTCGCTGAAGGGTCAAAGCTGACCAGCGGAACAATGCAGTTCAATCTGCTTCAGGTCCATTTCCATACACCATCCGAAGAAGTCATGCACGGCCAGCAATACCCGATGGTTGCGCATTTCGTGCACGCTGATGCCACAGGAAAGCTGGCGGTGCTTGGCGTCCTGTTTGAAATAGGCGATGCCAATGCCGAGTTGGCCAAAATTATCGAAGCGGCGCCGGCAACCAAAGCCGATCCGCGTGCAGTAAGCGATGTCACACTTGATCCCAATGGCATGTTGCCGGATGATCTCGATGTTTTCCGCTTTCAAGGATCGCTTACCACACCGCCTTGTAGTGAAGGTGTTAATTGGCATGTCGCCAAGGACACGGTGACGATGAGCGAAGATCAGCTGCGCTCACTTGGCGGGATCATGGGTAATAACGCTCGCCCGGTGCAAGATTTGAACGGCCGTTTGCTGGTCGCTCCAGCGGGCTAAGTCGCCAGATAGAATTTGCAATTCTTGTATAGGGTAAAATGAACAGGAGCGCAGCTTTGGCTGCGCTCCTGTCTTAATGCTCCCTAGCGAAGCGGCAGTTCGCGGCTCCGCAAATTATGGATGATTATTGCAGTTCGGCGGATGATTTGCGCTGTCTGTCGCAATCCCCTGTTGCAACTCAGCCAGAGTAAGTTATTGGCACGTTACGTTGTAACATACAGAAAGTCTTTTCCTTGCCCCGTAACAAAGTTCGAAACCTGCTTGGTGTGTCGCTTGTTCCTCTGGTTGGGCTTTGCTTTGCACATCCTGCGCTGGCACAAGATCAATCGCAGGCTGAGCCAGAATCCAAAGCCGTCTCCGATGAACGGCTTGATGATGATTACCACGACCGGCGTGTGAACGCCGCCGGAGAAATCATTGTCAGGGCGGTGGGCTTGACCCAACTTGACGTCCTTGCAGGGACTTCAGTGGTTGAGGGACTAGAGCTCCAACGCAATCAGGACGGCCAAATCGGAGAAGTTCTGGCAAAACTGCCGGGCGTATCGGCTACCAGCTTTTCGCCGGGTGCTTCGCGTCCGGTTCTGCGCGGATTTTCGGGTGAACGCGTCAAGGTGCTAGTGGACGGTATCGGTGCAATCGATGTCTCCAACACCTCGGCAGACCATGCGGTTTCGATCAACCCGCTAACCGCCGAATCGATAGAAGTCCTGCGCGGGCCGGCCGTGATGCTTTACGGTAGTCAGGCAATCGGCGGTGCCGTTAACATCATCGACCGGCGAATTCCGCGCCGTGTGCCGCAAGAGCCTGTCCATGTGGATGCCTCAATTGCTGCTAATAGCGCCGCCAATTTGTATGAAGGCGGGCTGTCGGTCGACGTCCCAATCGGCAAGAATTTCGTCATCCACGCAAACGGAGCTTATCGCCAAACAGGTGATCTGACGGTGCCCGGTTTCGTGATTGCACCCGGCCTTCGCGCGGAGCTTTTGGAAGACGCGGCGGCGGAGCAATTGGAGGGTGAATTCGAAGAGGCGGATGAATTGCGCGAGACAGCCGCTCAGCGCGGGACTTTGCGCAACAGCGCGACCGAAACGTGGAGCGCCGATGTTGGATTGGCTTTCTTCAAAGGTGAAAGCAGCCTCGGTTTTTCGGTTGGCGTTTATGACACCAGCTATGGCATCCCGACTAGCCCTGGTGCGGGACATCATGGCGAAGAAGAGGCCGATGCGCCGGCTTTTGGTGCGCCAGAATTTGGCGCAGAGGAAGAAAATGAAAACGTAACGATTGGTCTGCGCCAGGTTCGCGCTGATTTGCGCGGTGACCTAGATTTGGGTGATGGCTTTTTCAATGCGCTGCACACACGGGTTGGATTCAGCGATTACACCCACACGGAATTTGAAGGCGCCGAGGTCGGCACAGTGTTCGATGTTTCGGGCTTGGAGGCTCGCGCGGTTATAGAACAGAACCGAAAAGGCACATGGAATGGGTCTATCGGCACGCAGTATTATTTCCGCGATTTCCGCGCTGAAGGTGCAGAGGCCTATGTACCGCCGAACCGTACCGATCAGTTCGCTATTTTTACATTGCAGGAGGTAGAAACCGGCCCGGTTCAGTTGGAAATGGCGGCGCGATATGAAGCGACCAAGGTGGGCGCACAGGATTTGGGTGTCGAGCGTGATTTTGGAACTGTGTCTGGCGCGCTTTCGATTGCCCATGAAACGCAAGACGGGCTTCGTTTCGGCGTCACCGGATCGCGCGCAGAACGTGCGCCAAGCGCCGAAGAATTATTCTCGAATGGGCCGCATATTGCGACACAGGCATTTGAAGTCGGGGACCCATTTTTGAGCACCGAGACTGCGTGGGGTGTCGAAGCGTTCGTGCGGGGCCGCGTGGGTCTTGCCAGCGTCAATGTGGCGGTGTTCCAAAGCTGGTTTAGCGATTACATTTTTCTGAGCGAAACCGGCCGCGAGGAAGATGATTTGCCGGTGTTTGAATATCTGCAGGGCGATGTCGACTATTTCGGGGTCGAGGGCGAGATTTCCCTGCCTTTGATCGAGAATGGTCCGGTCCGCCTGACCGCTGATCTGCGCGGTGATTACATCAATGCGAAACTTTCAAACGGTAATGCTTTGCCAAGGATTCCGCCATTGAGCTTGCTTGGCGCGCTCGAGGCCGCAACTGGAGATTTCGACAGTCGTGTCGAAGTCCAATGGTTTGATAGCCAGAAATCCGTAGCTCCATTTGAAACCCAAACCGATGGATTTACGTTCGTGAATGCATCGATTGCGTGGAGACCTCTACGCGATAATGGCACTGTCGCGATTGTCTTGCAGGCGGACAATATCCTGAACGCGACCGGGCGGCGTCACGCCAGTTTCACTAAAGACTTTGTCCCGCTATCCGGCCGAAACTTCAAAGTGAGCGTGCGGACCAGCTTCTAAGCGGTCCGCACGCTGCACCGACTATTCAGTCTTCAACCGCAAAGCTGATTTCTGCATTGTCCTGAAGGCGTTTGACCAGGCTTTCACCGAGGAATGAACCTGGCGTTCCGATTCCGCCATCGGCGTCGCAGCTGAGCAATGCAATGGCGGTTTCAGCGATCATTCGGCTGGTCGAGCCATATCCTGGATCATATTTGCCAATTACGCCGTATTTAATCTTCTCACCGTCAGCGGTTTCACCAAGAAACACGACATCATAGAAACCGTTCTCGCGTTCTTCCTTGGTCGGACCTTCGCCCGGTGCTGGCGGTTTGCTTCCGAAAGGATTTTTGGCCATGTCGGAGATTGCCTTGGCGGCTTTCTCACCCATTTCGCCAGCGCTGGTGAGCATCATTTCATCATATTTGAAATCTTCGCCATAGGGGTGGCCGAGCAGGAAATTGGTGCGGTGGACGTTCTTGGTGTTGATTACCGCCATCACGAATGGCGCAGCCCATTTACCCAAATCCTTGTCATATTCGGGTATTAAACCAGACGGCTGGCTTGGCCCTTTAAAACCGGGGGTCAGCCCGAACGGGCTTTGCAGCACACCGATAAGCTTAGGGTTCTTTGCCACCGCTTTCATGGTTTCTTTCATGCTGGCGACGGTGCCGCCTGACGGGCCGCCTTGCATCGCGCGAACGCGGCCTTTGACGCTGGTGGCTGGCTTGCCGAACCGCGCTTTGGATTCTTTTTGCAGCATCATCACGCCCAGATCGAACGGGATCGAATCAAAGCCGGAGGAGAAACAGATGCGCGCGCCAGACGCTTTGGCAAGGTCATTATGCTTTTCGATCATCTGCGACATCCAAGTGGGTTCACCGCACAGATCGGTGTAGTCGGTGCCTTCGCGAGCGCAGGCTTCGACCAATTCATTGCCGTAAAGCTGGTATGGGCCAACCGTGGTCAGCACGACTTTGGTCCGCTTGCACATTGCGGTCAGGCTGTCCGGGTCAGACGCATCGGCGACGATCAAAGGGGTGTCTTTCGGTGCGCCTATCAGATCCCGCACATCCTCCAGTTTTGACTGGTTGCGGCCAGCCATTGCCCATTTGGGCGCATCGGCATGGCCGGCGTAATGGGTGGTTAGATATTCAGCGACAAGCCGCCCAGTATATCCGGTGGCGCCATAAACAACGATATCAAATTCGCGGGCTTCTTTGGTCATCAAACTCTCCTTATCTGCGCCTTGAATGGGCGCAGATGGGTGCAGAGTCAAAGACGTAGCGGCAATGGGGCTTCGGATCGGAACGAATAACGTTCGCTGCCCCGAATTGCCTCACAATTTAGGCAGAGTGACGCCCTTTTGGCCCATATATTTGCCGGCCCTGTCAGCATACGTGACTTCGGGGCGTTCGTTGCCTTTCAGGAACAGGAACTGACAGGCACCCTCATTGGCATAGATTTTTGCCGGGAGCGGTGTCGTATTGGAAAATTCCAGCGTCACATGGCCTTCCCAGCCCGGTTCCAGTGGTGTCACATTCACAATGATCCCGCAACGCGCATAGGTGCTCTTGCCGAGGCAGATTACCAGCACGTCTTCCGGAATACGGAAATATTCGACCGTCCGCGCTAGCGCGAAGGAGTTCGGCGGGATGATGCAGACATCCGTTTCGCGGTTGACAAAATTCTTCGGGTTGAAGTCCTTGGGATCGACAATAGTCGAATCGACATTGGTGAAAATCTTGAACTCGGGTGCGACCCGTGCATCATAGCCGAATGAACTGAGCCCGTAAGAAATGCAGCCGTCGCGGCGCTGTGCTTCGACAAAGGGCTCGATCATGCCCTTTTCCTGTGCCGCTGTTCTAATCCATTTATCGCTGAGAATCGCCATTTGAGTGTGATTCCCCAGAGTTACTGCCGGCACAAGCGTTCAGCGGTTCTTTTCCCCGTTGTTGCGCGAATACTACCTTATCCGGCTTGCGCCCAGATGAGGATTTTTCGCTGCAATATAATTCATCCATTTCTTGGGGCGGCGCAACATCTGCTGCGGGAAATCAACCGTGATACCGGCAATTTCCGCCATCGCGCCAACGAAATGGATGCAATTGCGCTTCTCCAGGTCGTAATATTTTCCCGGCGCATCACGCCAGGCGCGCATTGTGTCGCGCACCTTCGCCACTTGCTCATCAGTCAACGTCACGCTGAAATGGCGGTTGGTCTTTTTGATGTAGCTTGCTTCTTCCACCATGATGCCATGCTCCACCGGGCCTGACAGGATTGCAGTCGAGACCTTCTTCGCGGTGAAGCCATAATTCTCACTCACCTTCTCGCCCGTCCCGTCCAGTGTCCCTTCCAGGATCACAAAAGCGTGCGGATAGCGGCCAAAGAAAACCGAGCCATTGAAGCTATGGAAGCTTATTGTGACTTCGGCAGCAGCGGGCAATGACCAGAAAGATGCAATCAGGGCGGCAAAAATGACAAGCAGTTTACGCATGATGGCCTGTTAGCCGACAGAAGGGTGAACCTGCAATGAAATGTCTAACTCACGATTAGGGCTAGCTAGCGAGCAGACTCGCATTGCCGCCGGCCGCCGTGGTGTCGATGCACACCACCCGTTCGGTTGCAAAGCGTGTGACATAATGTGGGCCGCCCGCTTTGGGGCCAGTGCCGGATAGGCCTTCTCCGCCAAACGGCTGACTTTCCACCACCGCGCCGATCTGGTTGCGATTAACGTAGAAATTGCCCACTCTTGCGCGCGCCTCGACCAAGCGCCGCGTTGCTTCGATGCGGCTGTGGAGCCCGAGTGTCAGGCCAAATCCGGTGCTGTTGATATCGTCGATAACCTGTTCAATCTCTTCAGATCTGAATCGAGCGACATGGAGGACTGGCCCAAAATTCTCTCGCTTTAAATCAAGGATTGAATCGAGCTCGATAATCGTTGGCGCAACATAACACCCTGCGCCCGTTCCCTTGGGCATCTTGCGCCGCCAAACAGTGCGGCCCGCTTTCTTGCGGCGGGCAACATGGCGCTCCAGAGCAGCCTTTGCGTCAGGATCAATAACCGGCCCCACATCGGTTGCAAGCTTGACCGGATCGCCGATGTCCAGCGCTTCAAATGCACCGCGTATCATAGCTAGGGTTTCGTCGAAAATATCGTCTTGCAGATACAGCATCCGCAATGCCGAACAACGCTGACCTGCGCTTTGAAATGCGCTGGCTACCACATCGCGGGTGACCTGCTCGGGCAGGGCAGAGCTATCGACAATCATTGCGTTTTGCCCGCCAGTCTCTGCCACAAAGGTTGCAATCGGAGCATCCCGCGCCGCGAGCGTCCGGTTGATGGCGCGGGCGGTATCGGTCGAACCTGTGAAGGCGACGCCAGCCAGTCGGGGATCGGATGTGATAAGCTGCCCGACATCGCCTGCGCCTGGCAGCAATTGGAGCACTTCTTCAGGGATGCCAGCCTGGTGGCATAGGCGAATGGCCAGCGATGCGATCAGCGGGGTTTGTTCCGCCGGCTTTGCCACCACACTGTTGCCTGCAGCAAGCGCTGCGGCTGCCGGGCCGATGAAGATAGCCAATGGAAAATTCCAAGGGCTGATCGTTGCGAACACGCCTCGGCCAGCTAGGCTCAGGCGGTTCTCTTCTCCGGTGGGGCCGGGAAGCATGAAGGGCTCGCTGAATAAGCCTCGCGCCTCGCCGGCATAATAGCGCAGGAAGTCGACCGCTTCTCGCAACTCCAAAACTGCATCAGGTAAAGTCTTGCCCGCTTCACGTTGGCAAAGAGACAGAAACTCGTCCGAATGCTCTTCAAACAGGTCGGCAGCGGCTTCGAGTAGCAGCGCACGATTCTCACCGCCCAAGGCGTTCCAACCCGGTTGAATTTTTGCCGCAATGCCGATTGCCCGTTCGATTTCTTCGGGAAGGCTGTCGCGGCGGGTCCCGACTTCGCTGGTCAGATCGTGTGGTTTATTGATCGGAGCGATTTCCGCGCCATCTTCATGGGGATCGTCAGAGCAGAAAGTAGGTTCTGCATGCCAATGGACTGATTCAAGTTTAGCAAGCCGCGCCATCAAAGGTTCGCGGATCAGCGGATCGGCCAGATCGATCCCGGCGCTGTTGATCCGGTCAGGAAAAATGTCGGTTGGCAATGGAATTGATGGATTACGGATCGGCTCGAGCGCCTTCAAATCCGCAACTGGATCGGTAGCAAGTTCCGTAGCTGGCACCTCGGCATCCGCCATCCGGTTGACGAAGGAGGAATTCGCGCCGTTTTCCAGCAAGCGCCGAACCAGATAGGCTAGCAAGTCCTTATGCGTGCCAACCGGAGCATAAATACGGACCGACGTAGGCGAACTTCCCTCGCTTTTGGCTAGCTCTTCATAAATATCCTCGCCCATGCCGTGCAGACGTTGAAATTCAAACGGCTTGTCACCCGCCAAGGCTTTGACCGCGCCAATTGTGTAAGCATTATGAGTAGCGAATGCGGGATAAATAGCATCGCTGGCTTCCAGCAATTTGGCTGCGCAAGCGAGGTAAGAAATGTCTGTCGAGACTTTTCGCGTAAACACTGGATAATCGCTGAAGCCGCCAACTTGGCTCAGCTTAATCTCGGTGTCCCAATAGGCACCCTTTACCAGCCGGACCATGAAGCGGCGGTCATACCGGCGGGCCAGTTTTACCACCCATTCGCACAGCGGCTCGGCACGTTTTGCATAGGCCTGGATCGCTAGGCCGAAACCCTGCCAGCCTTCCGCAGTGCCATTAGCAAACACAGCGTCATCCGCCGCTAGCGCTTCGAGAATGTCCATCGACAGTTCCAGCCGTTCGGCCTCTTCCGCGTCGATAGTGAAATGGATGTCGGCATCACGGGCTTTGATTGCGAGATCGCGCAATATCGGCACGAGTGCGCTCTTCGCGGCATCGGCGTGGAGATAATCATATTTCGGATACAGCGCCGACAGTTTCACCGAGATTCCTGGCGATTTAGCGAAACCACCTTTTGCCTCTTTGACCAGACTGTCGATGGCGTGTTCGTAGGCAATGCGGTACCGTTCCGCATCGGCAAAGGTCATCGCCGCTTCGCCAAGCATGTCGAAACTGTGTGACAGCCCTTGCTTGCGTTCAGGCGCGGCGCGTTTGAGCGCTTCCCTGATCGTCCGTCCAAATACGAATTGTCCGCCAAGAATTCGCATCGCTTGCAATGTTGCTTTGCGGATCACCGGCTCACCCAGCTTGCCAACCGCGCGTTTCAACGTCGCACCCATGCCGCGCTGATGTTCCTCGGGTCGTTCCAGCACTTCGCCGGTTAGCATTAAGGAAAACGTCGCTGCATTAACGAAGGTGGATGAGCTTTCGCCCATATGCTCGCCCCAATCGATATCGCCTATTTTGTCGCGGATCAGCATGTCCGCGGTCGCAAAATCGGGAACGCGCAGCAGCGCTTCTGCCAGACACATCAGGGCGATACCCTCATCCGTATCAAGCCCGAATTGGTGCAGGAACGCATCGATGCCGCTGGCTTTGCGGCGGCGCGCGCCCTCGATCAAGCCGACTGCCATCTTTGCTGCCTGGTTATGCAGCGCAGTTACCGGCGCGGCTTGACGGACCCTCTCGGTGACACACGCAGCTTCCTCTTGCCGGTAAGCAAGTCGGAGTTTCGAACGGTCAAGCGGCTCGGGTCTAGTCATGGCGGTAGTCTCACAAAGGGAGCGGATTCTTGGCCGCGATTTGAACCCAGTTTCATTTGCAATCAAGAGGCTGTGTGGCACAGGAGTGGACACATGGCTGGATAAGGAAAAATATGATGGCAGGCCGGTATTTTGATGAGTGGAATTTAGCGGACCGGATTGAGCATGAAATCCGGCGGACGGTGACCGAAACGGACAATTTGCTGTTCACTACTATGACGCATAATCCGCAGCCGCTTCATCTTGACGCAGAGGCCGCCAAACAGTCTGAATTTGGCCAGATTTTGGTCAATGGGACTTTCACTTTCTCGCTGATGGTCGGGCTTTCGGTAGGCGATACAACGCTCGGTACGCTGGTCGCCAATCTGGGTTATGGCGATCTGGTTATGCCCAAGCCGGTATTCATCGGCGATACACTGCGTGCCAGCAGCGAAGTGACTGGGCTAAAAGAATCGCGTTCACGCCCAACTGCCGGGATCGTCACGTTCACCCATGAAATGCGTAATCAACGCGATGAAGTCGTGTGCCGTTGCACGCGTTCTGCATTGCTCAAGAAATCCTCCGCCTAGCTTGACCGTGCTGCCATTTCTGCCAACGTAATCATGAAAAGACCGCGCAGAAGCGCGGCGGGGAGAGTTATGCTAATGATTAAAAAGATTCTCGGTGTGATAGCCCTGCTCGCTGTTGTTGCAGTCGGGATATGGTGGCTTCTCCTGCGTGAGGATCCGGTCGCGAATGCACAAAAAGCGGCCAGTGCAGAAGCCGCAGTTGTTCTGACCCGATATCCGCAAGAAGTCCTGTGGGGCGACACCCACCTTCACACCGACAATTCGATCGATGCATTCGGCTTTGGCACGCGGCTGGGGCCAGAAGCAGCGCTTAAATTCGCGCGCGGAGATGAAGTTAAAGCGACAATGGGCATGAAAGCGCAATTGGCGCATCCGCTCGATTTTCTGGTTATCGCCGATCACAGTGACGGACTGGGGGCGACACGGCGTCTTTATGATGCTCCGCGCATGCTGATCCAGGATCCGACTTTGCGTAAGTGGCACGATATGATGCATGAATCGCCCGAGCAGTCGCAATTGGCGATTGCCGAACTGATCACTGCCGCAGCAGCTGGCACATTGCCCGCGGCGTTGCGTGATCCTGAAGCATCGGCGGAAAACACCCGCAACATTTGGAACGCGCATCTCGCCACGCTCGATAAATATTACGAGCCGGGCAAGTTCACTCCGATTGCCGGTTATGAATGGACGTTGATGCCTGATGGCAACAATTTGCACCGGGTCGTCATGTACCGCGATGGGTATGAGCGCACATCCAAGACGCTGCCTTTCCCCGGCATCGATGGCAAGCTTGACGCCCTATTCGACTATATGGATGCCTATGAGGAATCGACTGGCGGCAGGGTGCTAGCCATTCCGCATAATTCAAACCTGTCTAACGGCCTGATGTTCGAAATGACGCAGGCTGACGGTGGGCCAATGACGGCCGAATCCGCGCGCCGCCGTGCCCTGCGGGAACCTGTGATAGAAGCAACCCAGATTAAGGGTGACAGTGAAAGTCACCCGTTCCTATCTCCAAATGATGAATTCGCGGGTTTCGGTGATGTGGGCTGGGAACTCGGCAATTTGCCGCTAAGTGCAGGAAAAGATAATTCGATGTTCGCCGGTGAGTATCTGCGTGAGGCATTGAAGCGCGGCCTTTCAATCGAGCAGCAGACCGGCGCAAATCCCTATAAATTCGGGATGATCGGATCGACCGATAGCCACACCTCGCTCGCCACAGCAGACGAGGAAAATTTCTTCGGCAAGCATACCGGAAACGAGCCCCGCGAGGGCCGCGCCCTTGAATCGCAAAATCTTGGTACGCGGCTGGGCCGGTTTGGCTGGCATTATCTCGCCAGCGGCTATGCCGCCGTGTGGGCAAGAGGGAACACGCGGGCCGAGATTTTCGACGCGATGATGCGGCGAGAAGTTTACGCGACCACTGGCCCGCGAATGACCGTGCGGTTTTTCGGTGGATTTGATTTTGCGGGCATCGATTTCGCCAGCGACTGGGTGGAATCTGCCTATGCGGGTGGCGTGCCGATGGGCGGCGAGTTGACCGATAGTGGCTCCGCGCCGCAATTCATTGTGTCGGCGCTGAAGGACCCGGACGGCGCGCATCTTGACCGGGTGCAGATCGTGAAGGGCTGGGTTGATGCGAGCGGGGCCACGCGCGAAAAAGTGTTCGATGTCGTGTGGTCTGACGAGGATAAGCGGCGCGCAATTGGCGGAAAGATTCCGGGTGTTGGCGATACAGTCGACCGCTTAACAGCAACCTACACCAATGATATTGGCGCGGCTGAACTCCGGACCGTGTGGATAGATCCCGAATATCGCGAAGGTCAGAGCGCATTTTACTATGTTCGCGTACTGCAAATCCCGACTCCGCGCTGGCCTCTATATGATGCCGTAAAATTTGGCTTTGATTTGACGGAGGAGGCGCTGAAGGGATCGGTCGCGCAGGAACGCGCCTACACTTCGCCAATCTGGATTGGTCCGGCAGCAAAGGCGACGACCGGCGCATGACCTTCAAGAATTGGGCGCGCGAGCCGCTCGTCCACTTCCTGATTGCTGGCGCAATCCTGTTCGCGTTCTTTGCGTGGAAGGGAGAGCCCGCCGATCCGACGAGCCGCGAGATTACCGTCACGCGCGAGGATCAGGCGCGGTTAGCATTGGGCTGGGAGCAGACCATGAGCCGCTCGCCCACTGATGCTGAACTGGACAGTCTGATACAGACATGGCTGCGCGAAGAGGTTCTGTATCGGGAGGCCTTGCGGCTGGGGCTGGACCGCGACGATGCTGTGGTGCGCAAGCGATTGGCCAATAAGATGGACTTCCTCGCCACCAGCATTGCGGAGACTGCTAAGCCTTCTGACACGACGCTTGAAACTTGGTTGGCTGACAATCCGCAAAGATTTGCCCCCGATACCGATTACAGTTTCGACCAGCTCTATTTCTCAGAGAAAGATGCTGCAGAAGCCGCGTTGAGCCAGCTGCCTGAAATGACTGAATGGCAAGGCATGGGGGAGGTTATTTCCCTGCCTACTACGTCAAAAATGAGCGGGTCTGGCGAAATTGAGCGGCGGTTTGGCGTGATCTTCCTCGAACGGTTGATGGCGCTGCAACCAGATGGTGAGTGGGTAGGCCCCATCCCTTCGGGTTTTGGGTGGCATGTCGTCCGATTGCGGCAGCGCAATGCTGGCGAAGTGCCGCCGCTCGCCGATATTCGAGAGCGGGCCGAGAATGACTGGCGCGCGCAGACGCTGGAGACCCGGCGAGAAGATGCTTACCAATTGCTGCGCGATGCCTATCAAGTGACCATTGAGGAATGAAAGCTTGGCTTTGGATTTTGGCGCTGTTGCTGTGGCCATCATCCGCGCAGGCAGATGAATTGCGGCCCGGATATATCGATCTAACCCAGCAAAGCTCGCAGGAATGGCAGCTGGTGTGGAAGCAGACCTTCTCCGTACCGCCGACAACCATGCCCTCACCACCGGAAATCCCGATCCTTTGCAAATTTGCCGGCGAACCCGAAATTGGCACATCGGGCGCAGCGGTGATCGGCGCCGCTCAGCTAAGGTGTGAAGGGCCGCTGGGCGGCCAAACTATCGGGATGCCGGGGCTGATCGGGCAATCGGATATGCTGGTGCGAATCAAGCCGTTGGAGGAACCATCACAAGCGTTGCGACTAACCGGACGGGAACCGGTGGCCAAAATCGCCAGACAGCCAAGTACGCTTCAAGTCTTACGGACCTATTTCGTATTGGGTGTCGAGCATATTCTAGTGGGCTGGGACCATCTGCTGTTTGTCATTGCGCTGGTGCTACTGGTGCGAAAGCCGAAGGCGGTAATCCTGGCGGCTACGGCCTTCACCCTTTCACATTCGGTAACATTGGCCGCAGCAGCGCTCGGCTTTGTCGGATTGTCACAGCGTCCTGTTGAAGCGATGATCGCGCTTTCTATCATATTTTTAGCACTCGAAATACTCCGTCCGGCTGGTGAAAGCCCTTCGCTCGCACGCCGCCATCCAGGGGTGGTCGCGTTTCTCTTCGGCCTGCTTCACGGTTTTGGGTTTGCCGGTGCGCTGCATGCCATTGGATTGCCCGATGGCGAGATTATTCCGGCGCTGCTGGCGTTCAATATTGGAGTAGAGGCAGGGCAGTTGTTGGTTATTGGCGGACTGCTGGCGGCGCTCGCCGCTCTTGCCAGATTTGCGAAACCTTGGTCTGAGCAGGTGATCAGATTGGCGGCTTATGCGATCGGCATTACCGGCGCATATTGGATGATTGACCGGACCATTCTTTAATCCGCCAACTCTCTATTCGGGCAAACCAACATTATTACCACCAAGCGCTTGCCATAGTAACACTCGCGCCCGGCTGGCTCGTCCGCGAGACGCAGCGACCCGCTCGCCCGAGGCATCGGCGGCACGGCGGGCATCCAGAACTGTCAGGAAATTGGCTAAACCAGCACGAAATCGAACCTCGGCAAGCTGCGCTGCGCGGTTGGCGCTAGCATATTCGCGGGTTGCCGCTGCCAATTCACGATCGGCGGCGGCAACCAGTCCATAGGCCGCTTCGGTTTCACCCAAAGCCGCAAATACGCGTCCGCGATAGGATTGGAAGGCAATCCGCTTATCCGCCGCGGCACCGTCGATTTGTGCTTCGATACGCCCGAATTCCAGGAGCGGTGCAAGCAGTGAGCCGCCCACAGATCCGACGACTGCGTCATCATTAAACAAGTCCCCGAGGTCAAAGGTCAGCAGGCCCAAGGCGGCAGACAGGGTAAATTGCGGGAAGCGATTGGCGGCGGTGGCAGCGAGGTCAGAATCGCTTGCCGACAGCCTTGCCGAGGCAGCGATAATGTCAGGGCGGTTGTTAAGCAAATTCGACGGCAGGCTGGCTGGCGCGGCGGATAATCTTGTTTCAGGTGCATTGATGTCCAGAATCTCACGGACTCTGGAGGCTGGTTGGGCTGTTAATGTTATCAGCCGGCCTACAATGCGTGGACGTTCGTTAGCCAGCACGGCGAGGCGGCTTCGGCTTGCCTCGGCCGTGGTTTCGGCGCGCACCCGGTCGAAGCCCGGGGCGATACCTGCGCGCTCGCGAATATCAGCCAGCGCGACCAGCGATTCTGCCGCGACAAGATCTTCATTGAGCGCAGCCTCTCGCTCGCTGAGCGTGCGCCAGTCAATCACCGCTCCTGCTATTTCGGCAGTCAAAGACAAACGGACAGCCGAAACGTCGGCTGCGGCTGCTTCGGCGCGCTGGGCAGTTGAGCGTTCCTGCGCGCGCAACCGGCCAAACAGATCTGGGTCCCAAACCGCCGACAGGTTCGCGCCATAAGCGACGCGTTCGGTGTCAATTGAAATGCCTTGCGGCAGATTGGTGCCAAATTGGTTGGGGTTGGTGCGGGTCGCCTCTACAGATCCGCTACCGGTAATTTGCGGCATGCGACTGGCGGCCGCCGCGCCTCGCCCGGCTATCGCCCGATCGACTCGTGCAGCTGCTTCGAGCAGGCTCGGTGAATTGGCAAAGGCGGCGTTTGAAAGGCTGAGAAAGGCTCGGTCATCGCTCGGAAGCAAATCTGCCAATGCCGCCGCCTCTGAGCCAGTGGGTGCATAGGTGAAGCTTTGTGGGACCTCGGGAACCGGTGTGGCGATTTCTGGTGGCGGACCAGCTACGCACCCAACCAGCGCAAAGCTGATTGATGCCGAAAGGAGGAGGGCAGCGCGTTTCACTCTGCATCTACCTTCTTCATGCCCGATTTCGCGGGAATAAACGCGTCGATTTGCTGGCCGACGCGGAACAGGGCTTGCTGGCCCTCAACCGTCGCGGGCAATTCATACAATACCTGCAGAACGCGGACATCGACCCGCTCGGTGGCACTGTTGGTTAATGAAGTTTTGGGCACAACCAGCGGTTCGGCCCGAACGAATGCTGCCTTTACCTGGCTTTCCGCTGCACCGCGTGGAGAGACAAGCGCGGCGGCCCCCATATCGAGCCGGGTCGCTTCGGATTCGTCGATGTCGACCCGTACATAAAGCGGCCGTGTCTGTCCCATGCGGATGAACGGTGCACCGCCTCCGCCGCCTTGGTTCGAAACAAATTCGCCCGGGCGGATGTTCACCTCGAGAATTTCCCCCGACATCGGAGCGCGCACGGTTAAGCGGCTCAGTTCTGTCTGCGCGCTTCCAGCTGCGGCCTCTGCCGCTTGCAAGCGGGCACGAGCCAAGCTCAACCTGCTGCTCGCTGACGATGCGTCGCCCTCGGCGCGTATTACTTCGGATCGGCTTACGGCGGCTGAATCTTCCACACTGCGATACAGTGCCAATTGTTGTTGCGCGGTGGAAAGCGTGGTTTGCGCTTCTGCAATGGCGGCTCGAGCTTCACCAATGGCGGCCTGTGTTTCACTCAAGCGAGAGCGGATTGCGCGGTCATCTACGATGAATAGCGGTTGGCCCTTCTCGACATAATCGCCTGGCGTCACGCGAAGATCGGTTACCAGACCCGACAGGGCTGTGCCGATATCCACGATCTCGCTCGAAGGCTCAACTAGGCCCGAACCTGCCACCCGCGACGCATCAGCAAGGGTGCCTGTGGCGCGCGGTGGCTCTTTATCAGGCTCGGTCAATTCGCGGTCGGGCACGCCGCGCCAGATGAAGATTACTGCGAAGATTAGGCCGATGACAGCAATCACCGGCAATGCCTTGCGCGAAAAGCTGAAATTTTGAGGTAGCAATGCCATCGCGATATTCCGTTCTAATGGTCTTCAGGCATTTCGGTGCCGTCATGAATAATCCGGCCGTCCTCAAGCACGAGGATGCGGTCAGCGAGGTCAAAAATGCGGTTATCGTGGGTCACGATAATGACCGAGCGGTCCTCTGCGACACCCACCTCGCGCAGCAAGTCCATGACCCTGCGGCCCGATTTCGCATCAAGCGCAGCAGTCGGTTCGTCGCAAACGACAAGGCGCGGTTCGTGAACGAGCGCGCGGGCGATGGCCACCCGTTGCTGTTGCCCGCCAGAGAGCTGGTTTGGCAGCTTGTCAGCCTGATCAGCAATGTTGAGCTTTTCGAGCATCCTGATCGCCCGGTCGCGCGCTTCGTGCCGGTGCATCCCTTGTGCAATCAAAGGGACCGCCGCGTTGGATGCTGCGTCGATTGAGGGGATCAAATTATATTGTTGGAAGATAAAACCGATATTCTTCAACCGGAAATTGACCAATTCAGTATCCGACAGGCTGTAAATATCGGTCCCGAAGACTTCAACATCACCCTCGGTCGGCCACAAAATGCCGCACATTATCGAGATCATGGTGGTCTTCCCCGACCCTGATTCGCCGACCAGATAGGTCAGTTCGCCGGGGCAAACATCGAGATCGATGCCGTGCAGCACCCGAATAGTTTGCTGACCGGCGGTAAAGTCCCGCGTGACCCCGCGTGTGCGGATTGCCGGTTCGGCCGCTTGTTTTGGTTCGGTGGCACTCATCTGAACACCGCCGCCGGTTCGGTTTTCATCACGCCGCGCAGCGCGATCCACCCGGTGATTGCGATGATCAACACCATCGCAGCAAAGGAGATTAGCGGTATCTGCCAAGGGATATAGAACCCCTTGAACGTCGGATTGTTTGCAAAGGCTGAAATGAATCCGACCGTGCCCAGCACTCCGAGCGAATAGCCGATAATGCCGACCATTCCCGCCTGCACCGCAACCATTCCCGCTATCTTGCGATTTGTAACCCCGATTGCTTTAAGCGCCCCGAATTGCTTGATGTTGTCGCGGATGAACAGGCTGAAGGTCAGTCCGACAATCGCCACCCCGACGATAAAGCCGAGCACTACAGTGATCCCGAAATTGAACGGGATGCCAGTGTTTTCAATGATGAAATCGACCCCGTCACTGGCAAATTGATCGCGGGTACGCGCCTTCAACCCGGTCTGGGCCTCGATACGCTGGGTTAATTCGACCGGATCAACGCCGTCTGTTGCGCCAACCAGAACGAAGGTCAGCCGATTGCGGGTTCCGGGCACATATCGCAGCGCTTGGCTGTATTTGGTGTAAAGCACTACGGTGCTGGTAAAGCTGGGAATAGCATCTGCAATGCCGCGCACGACGGCGCGTTGGTCGTTAAGCTCGAGTCGTTGACCTACCGGATCTTGATTGGAAAACATCTTGGTTGCACCGACATCATCAATGATAACCGAGTCGGGCTGTGATAAAACCGATGTGTCGCCGTCAATCATTCCCTTCGGCAGGCCGATCAGCGTTGCATCATCGACACCAATGATTGCGACGCCTTCCAGATCTCCGTCCTTTGTGCGGACCGCGGCGTTTGCTCTAAGGTGCGGCACAGCCCAATCAACACCCGCCACACCGCGCACTTTGTCGAGTGCAGTCGAAGGCATCGCATAAGCAAGGTCGGTGGTCCGGCTGACGGGGTCCATCACCCAAATGTCGGCGTTTGATACGTTGTATGCGCCGCTCGCGCCGCGTTCGATCAGATTGACGAAAATCGTCAATTGCTGAGTAATAAGCAGAGTCGAGAACGCGATTCCAAACAGAAGTCCGTAGAACTTCTGCCTGTCACCCGTGAGCATGCGTATGGCAATCCAGAGCACTCGCGAACCTCGTTAAACCTTCAGGGCTTGCGTATTGGTAGCGCATGACCCATTATTGAACGGTAGCGTTTAGCTGAACGGAGCCGTTCACTTTGTCAATCGATATCGAAAAGAAACTTACTCCGAAGGCCGGGGGCAAGCTAGGAAGGCCGGCGGATGAGGAAAAACGCTTGGCGATTGTCCATGCTGCGTCCGGGATGTTTTTCGATGTTGGTTTTGCGGCCACAGCAATCGAGCAAGTGGCTGCCAAAGCCGGTGTATCCAAAGTTACCGTGTACAACCATTTCGGCGACAAGCGCGGTCTGTTTGTAGCGACAGTCGAGCATCAATGTGAACAGATGCGCGATCATTTCACACTCGATATGGAAAGTGAAGGCAATTTGCGCGAGCGGTTGCTGGCTTTGGGAATAGCGATGACAAATTTCCTCGCCCGGCCTGAGATGACTCGATTCGAACTGCGGATTGCGGCGGAAACCGAACATGAGCCCGAAGTGGGCCGTTCGTTTCTTGATGCAGGCCCGCGGCGGATGCGGATGCAATTTTGCCTTATGCTCCAGCATGAGGTCGACCAAGGACGATTGCAGATTGATGATTTGCCGCTGGCCGCCGAGCAATTCGTTTCAATGTGTAAGGGATTTGCCGATCTGGAGCGGCGGTTTGGCGCTGCAAATGACCCCGAACGCAATCGCGAAAGGATTGAGGGCGCGGTTAACGTTTTCCTCAAAGCCTATGGCTGACGCTGTATCTGGCGAATATCAATCACAGTAATCGCAAAAACAAACGCGATAGATAATGCGGCGTTAGCTTGCCATTCACCCGTCTGCTCCTACATTATCGAAGTGAAAGGAATACAAGCCCGATGAACGACGAGAACGAACCGCAAACTCCAAACCCATGGGTCAAGAGCCTGGTGGTATGGGGCGGCATCTTCATGGCGCTGATCTTGGTTGTGACGATGTTCGGCAATGCCGGACAGGCTCCATCGCAGGAGATGGAATATTCCGCGTTCCGCGGCAAGGTGGCCGAGGGTACTGTCGAGAGCGTTGAAATCGCTCCTGACAAGATCACCGGCAAGCTTAAATCGGGAGAATTGTTCACCACCATTCCCGTTGGCTCCGATACGGGACTGACTAAGCTGCTTGATGAAAGCAATGTCCGTTACTCGGGCGCTGCGGTCGAACGGATGAATCCTTTGCTGGTGATTTTGATCCAGTCGCTGCCATTTATTCTCATCCTCGGCATCGCATTTTTTGCTCTGCGACAGGTGCAAAAGGGTGGCGGCGCGGGCGGCGCGATGGGCTTCGGCAAATCGAAAGCTAAATTGCTCACCGAACGCCAAGGCAAGGTGACATTTAACGACGTTGCCGGTATCGATGAAGCCCGCGAAGAGCTGGAAGAAATTGTCGAATTTCTGAAAGACCCGCACCGCTTCTCGAAATTGGGTGGTCAAATCCCCAAAGGCGCTTTGTTGGTTGGCTCGCCCGGTACGGGGAAGACATTGCTTGCCCGTGCGATCGCTGGCGAAGCCGGTGTTCCCTTCTTCACTATTTCAGGCTCTGATTTTGTCGAAATGTTTGTCGGCGTTGGCGCGAGCCGCGTTCGCGACATGTTCGAACAGGCAAAGAAAAACGCGCCTTGTATCGTGTTTATCGATGAGATCGACGCGGTTGGCCGCCACCGCGGCAACGGCATTGGCAATTCCAATGACGAACGCGAACAGACATTGAACCAGCTGCTGGTCGAAATGGATGGTTTTGAAGCCAATGAAGGCATCATCATCATCGCCGCGACTAACCGCCCCGATGTGCTCGACCCTGCGCTGCTGCGTCCGGGCCGTTTCGATCGCCAAGTCGTGGTGCCAATTCCTGACATTGATGGCCGCGAGAAAATCCTCGGCGTTCATATGAAGAAAGTGCCATTGGCACCCGATGTCAATCCACGTACGATTGCGCGAGGGACACCAGGTTTCTCAGGCGCTGATCTCGCTAACCTCGTCAATGAGGCAGCGTTGCTGGCAGCTCGCCGGAACAAGCGTCTGGTTGCGATGCAGGAATTTGAAGACGCGAAAGACAAGGTCATGATGGGCACCGAGCGGCGCTCCATGGTGATGACCGATGATGAGAAGAAGATGACTGCCTATCACGAAGCGGGTCACGCGCTGGTTTCGATTAACGAGGAAGCATCCGACCCGATTCACAAAGCGACAATCATTCCGCGCGGCCGGGCGCTTGGTATGGTGATGCGTTTGCCGGAGAGGGACAATTATTCTTACCACCGCGATAAGATGCACGCGAACCTAGCAGTTGCGATGGGCGGCCGTGTGGCTGAGGAGATTATCTTCGGTCATAGCAAAGTCTCGAGCGGTGCGTCTTCGGACATCCAATATGCGACCGATCTAGCGCGCAATATGGTGACCAAATGGGGTATGTCGGACAAGCTTGGCCCGCTTCAATATGAGGCCAGCCAAGAAGGCTATCTGGGTATGGGTTCGACTCAGCGCACAATGGCCGGAGCCGAGACCAACAAGTTGATTGATGCCGAAATCAAATCGTTGGTTGAAGGCGGTCTGAAACGCGCTGAGGACATCCTCAAGTCTCAGGAAGACAAGCTGCATTTGCTGGCTCAAGCGATGCTGGAGTTTGAAACGCTATCTGGTGACGAGATTGACCAGCTGATGGAGAAGGGCTCCTTTGAACGCAGCGACAAACCCAAGGGATCTGGGGCGATTAAAGCAATTGCTGGCTCGTCAATTCCCAAAGCGGGTAAGAAGTTTGGCGGATCAGGGGATAGCGCACCGGAAGGGGCGTAATCTCAGTCAATCCTGATGGTAGATTAAAAAAAGGGGCTCGCCGACCAATTCGGCGAGCCCCTTTTTTATCCAGAAATCACAATGCCGATCATGATCAATGCGAACAGTGCCATCGATAACCAGATGAACATGCTCAGCACCAGCATTCGCCACAAGGCGCCAAACCGGCTCAAATCATAAGCCCCGCGAAGCGAGCGGTAGAGATGAAAAGGCGCATAGAGCGCCGGAATGGCCACCAAGGGCACAATTTCCAGAGCAATGCCGAATGACATTATCACCGCAAGCATCGTCATAAAGCTGATCGAATAGGTCACAAAAACGGTGTGATCATACATCTTGAACCGGCGGCTAAACGGAAACAAGATCCACATAAACGGCAAGCTCAACGGGATCAGCAACCAGCTCAATTTATACACGTTGGTCTGCAATTTATAGAGCAGCAGCGTCGGGTTTTCCTTCAGCTTTGTCCATGAAGCTTCAATCCAATTCTCCGCTTCGTCTGCGGGGCCAGCATCCTGTGCGGTGCCTTCAGTGTTCGCTTCAGGTGCTGGTTGGGCAGCCTCGATCTGCCGGTCATCGGGGCCTAGGCCAATCTTAATCGGTCCGCCGGGCCTTTCTGTAATCTTGCCCTGCTCCAGAACCGCAACAAGCAAATCACGTTGCTGCTGTTCTTCGGTTATCTTCCCGCGGATGACCGCCGCTTCTTCGGCCGTCACATCGTCCGCGACAAGATCCCGGCCAAGCTTCGCCAAGCGATCGTCAGCACGCTCGATTCTCGCGCCAATCTCTTCAGCGGTTGCGGGGTCGATTTCCGGTTCAATATTTCCGAAACCGCCGGACACGCTGAAGATCGCGAAGCTGACAAATACGGTGAACAAAAACAGCGCGATCGGGCTGAGATATTTCGCCCGTTTACCGTCGATATATTCGCGCATAACAATGCCAGGGCGCCAGATTAGCAATGGCATTGTGCGCCAGAACTTGCCTTCAAAATGCAGCACACCGTGCACCAGATCGTGCAGAAACCCTTTCAGAGTGCGGTGAACATGCGCCCTTTGCCCGCAAGCGTAACAATGCGCCCCCATCAGCGGCGTTCCGCAATTCAGACAAGCTTGTTCGTGTGTATGACTCTGGTCCTGGCTGCTGCTGCCGGTTCCGGGCTCGGCCACATGCGCGATGGCCGCGCCTTGCGCTGCCTCCCCGATGGCTCCTGAAATCTCGCCTATGTCCCCGCTCATGCCATAGCTTCTAATGCAGCAAGCCTATCAGCGCTAGAGTGCCGTGATTTTCTAGGCTTCAAAGGTGGCAGTCTTCGCCTCAATTGCGGCCCATAATTTGCCTATTCCCTTGGCGGCTGAACAACTTGTTGCGAAATCGCCAACTGGCTTTTGCCTTACAGCACATTGTTCCATCGCGCTGGCCAAGGGTATCACCGGCCAGTCCGGGGCAGCTTCGCGCGCCTCGCGGTGTAGAGTGCGGCGCATGTCGATCATTGAAAGAACTGGCAGAATTGGCGGGTGCCGGTGGCCGGATGCCTTAATCTCTTTGGCGACGCGCTGGAATGCGCGGGTCGACAGTGGCGATGGCGGTAGTGGTACGATCACGATATCAGATGCCTGCAATATCTGACGGCTCTGTTCGTTGACTGCAGGAGGGCAATCGAGAATAATCCGTTCGTATTTTCGGCTGAGTGCATTGGTGATCCGCCCGACATGCTTGCGACGTCCCGGACGTGACAGCAAGGCTTCAATCGAACGCAGACTCTCATCGGCAGGCAGAACCGTTAGATTGGGGTAAGCGCTCTTCACAAGATGCTTTTCAGGGTCCGGCGCGATCCCGAACATTGCCTCTGCACGCAGTCTGGGATCGGGCTCTATGCCGAGCAAATACCCCGCGCCGTTGGCAGCATCCAAATCCCACAAGACCGTCGATCGATAGGATTGCATGGCCGAACACCATGCAAGATTGGCCGCTAGCGTGGTTTTGCCCACACCGCCTTTCACGCTGTAAATCGCGATTACTGCCACTAGCCTTGCGCCCCGTTATATTTTCGCAGACCCGAATACAAAAAGGGCCACCCCGTCAAGGAGTGGCCCTTTTTGTATCCCGTGCAGGGACAGTTCTTATAATACGGTCAGCCTTCGTAATCGGAACCGATTGAGGTTGACCGGGCGGGAGCAGATGCGGTGATCCGCAATGCTTCTGCAGACTGGCTGAGCGAGCCGATTTCATCGGCTTCATCTTCGTCGTCAGGCAGGATTTTCTGCAAGCTGGTGATGACGCTTTCTTTAAGGTCTTTGGGCTTGATTGTTTGTTCGGCCACTTCGCGCAAAGCGACGACGGGGTTTTTATCGCGGTCCCGATCAATGGTCAGTTCAGCGCCGCCCGAAATTTCACGTGCGCGCTGCGCAGCAAGCAAAACGAGATCAAAACGGTTGGGGACCTTGTCGACGCAATCTTCGACGGTAACACGCGCCATAGGGCACTCCAGTAAAACTTGTGTTTCAGGAAAGCGCGCTAAATAGGGCGAAGCGCGCTACGAGTCAAGAAAATGCAGTATGTGCAACCATTGCCGTTTTGGTGCATACGCAGGAGCAAGACTGACCGGCATTTGCCCTATCAAGAGCGCGAGGACTCACGGTCAATAAAAGGAATTTCGTTTGGCCAATCATGACCCAAGGCAAGACTCCAGCCATAAGACGAGCCATACTCCGAGCGAGCGACCTTCCTACAATGATCCAGAAGCTTTTTCTATCACCGCTCAAGGCCATGACCTTACATTCTACCCTGCGGGAGCAGACCGGCTCGCGGCGCTCATAGAAACCATCGACAGGGCAGAAACATCGCTCAACCTGTTCTATTACATGTTTCAGGAAGATGGCGCCGGAACACAGGTTCGTGATGCGATTGCCAGTGCGGCTGGACGCGGCGTAAGCGTTCACTTGTTGGTGGACCGGTTCGGGACCGATGCGCCAGACAAGTTTTTTCAGCCAATAATCGATCAGGGCGGTCATTTTGCAGTGTTCACCCCGAAAGTCAGCCGCCGTTATCTGATCCGCAACCATCAGAAAATCTGCATCGCTGACGAGACAATCGCGATGGTGGGCGGGTTCAATGTCTCGGATCATTATTTTGATCCCCCGAACGACAATGGGTGGAAGGATCTGGGTTGCAAGATGACCGGCCCGGTCGTTGATGATTTGCTTCGCTGGTACGGGCAATTGGCCGAATGGACCGAGAACCCTAACGCGCAATACCGGGCTATGCGCAAATTGATCAAGGATTGGAAACTCGGTGATGGAAAAGTACGCCTGACACTCGGCGGGCCGACACGTTCGCCGAGCAATTGGGCGCGCCAGGTTAAAAGCGATCTGGTTAGCGCGACACGGCTCGACATGGTGATGGCCTATTTCTCACCGCCTCGCAGTTTTCGGCGGCTTATTCGTAAGATAGCAAAGCGTGGAGAATTGCGCCTGATTATGGCTGGCAAGTCAGACAGCCAGACCACTATGTCGGCGGCCCGCGCTACATATGGTGCCACGTTAAGGGCTGGAGGGCGCATCTATGAGTTTCAACCCTGCAAGCTCCATATGAAGCTGATCGTTGTAGATGACATTGTCTATTTTGGCAGCGCCAATTTCGATCATCGATCGATCCGGATAAATCTGGAAATGATGTTCCGCTTCGAAGATGCAGCGTTGGCAGCGCGGATGCGCGAATTGGTAGACGATATGCAGGATGCATCAATCGAAGTTACTCGCAAGCTGCATCGCAAATGGCGCAATCCATGGTCGTTGCTGAAATGGTGGTTCGGGTGGTCGATGGTTTCTGTGGTGGATTACACCGCTGCGCGCGGACTAAATAACGACAGCTGATTAGCCAATAGAGCTGTCATAATTGGCGCGCGGATCATCGTCGGCAAGGTCGGAGAACTTAGTAATCCGTGCTTCAAACTTCATCCGAACCTTGCCGGTGGAACCGTGCCGCTGCTTGGCCACGACCAGCTCGGCTAAGCCAAACACTTGCTCCATCTGCGCGCGCCAAGCTTCATAGGCTTCGTGCACTTTCTGGTCGTCAGTTTCGACCGGCATCTTGGGCTCTTTTGATTGGATGTAATAATCCTCACGATAAACAAACCAGACCATATCGGCGTCTTGCTCAATCGAACCTGATTCGCGCAAATCGGACAGCATTGGGGTTTTGTCTTCGCGTTGCTCGACTGCCCGGCTTAGCTGTGACAGCGCAATAACCGGCACTTCCAGTTCCTTGGCCAGTGTTTTGAGGCCACGGCTAATCTCCGAAATCTCGTTCACGCGGTTGTCATTGGCGCGACCTGAACCTTGCAGCAATTGCAGGTAATCGACGATAATCAGACCAATGCCATGTTTGCGCTTCAACCGCCGGGCGCGGGTTCGCAGGGCTGCAATTGTCAGCGCGGGAGTGTCATCAATATACAGCGGCAGTTCGGCCAGACGCTGGCTGGCGAAACTCAATTGCTGAAATTCTTCTCGACTGATCTTGCCCATCCGCAGCTTTTCTGACGAAATACCCGCCTGTTCGGACAGGATACGCGTGGCCAGCTGATCGGCGCTCATCTCCAAGCTAAAAAACGCCACCGGCGCACCGACAGATTCTTCGATTCCGTCAGCCATATCGCGCAGATAGCGATCCGCGCAATTGAAACCGATATTGGTCACCAGCGAGGTTTTGCCCATACCCGGACGCCCAGCAAGAATGATCAAATCGGAATCATGCAGCCCGCCTATCTTCTGGTTGATGCTGGTCAGTCCGGTGGTCTTCCCCGAGATATTACCGCCCGAGTTGATCGCCAATTCGATCATGCCCAGCGCCTTGTGCGAAGCGGTACTGAAAGATGATGCCTCTGTCTGTCCAGCAGCGCCTTCGGCCACCTGGAACAAGGATGCCTCCGCCTGTTCAATCTGCTGCATCGGCGCAACATCTTCTGATGTATCCAGCGCGCCTTCGACCAGATTGCGCCCTACAGTCACCAACTCGCGCAGCAAAGCGAGGTCGTAAATCTGCTCTGCCAATTCACGCGGGGCGAGCAGACCCTGACCATCGGCAGTAAGCCGTGCCAGATAGGTAATTCCGCCCAATTCCTTCAGCGCTTCGTCAGCCTCGAAATAGGGTTTTAGCGTGACCGGAGTGACTACTGCATTACGGTCCAGCAATGTTAGCACCCGCTCATAGACGCGCTGGTGAACCGGCTCGAAGAAATGGATCGGGCGAATCGGAGTGGGCAGTTCCTCGATGACCTTATTGTCGATCAGAACCGCACCCAAGAATGCCGCCTCCGCCTCGATATTTGCGGGCAGGCTGCGCCCGATGGGCGTGCCGTTGGCGCTGCCATTCTCGCTTATGGGAACAGCGGCGGTGCGTTCAATCAGTTCTTGGTCGGACATGGCCATTCTTTGCGCGGGATGGGGGCGGCATGGCAAGTCCCCAGCCAAAATATAGAGTGCTGCTTTGCCTCACTTGCCCTGTGGATAGTGGGGATGAATCGTGAAAGGCTTGCAGCAACCCCTTTGCATCTGCGAAAGGCGCAATGATGACCGGTTCTAATCACAACCATTGGCGTATTGCCAAGATCGATCTAGATGAAGATACGATCCTGTGGCGCAGCGCCGATGTGGAGCAGGAACGCCGCGTTGCGATGTTCGATCTGGTCGAAGAAAACAGCTTTAAACCGATTCGTTTGGTCGAAAACGGGCATAACGGCCCTTATGATCTCAAACTGGCGGTTCAGGACGGGCGGTTGGTCATGGCAATCGGAATGGCCGGGGCTGAATCGCTCGAAACTATTGTGCTTGGTCTTGCTCGCTTTCGCCGCCCAATCCGCGAATATTTTGCCATCTGCGACAGCTATTATCAGGCTATCCGCAAAGCCACAGCAGCTGAAATCGAAACCATCGATATGGCCCGGCGCGGGGTTCATAATGGTGCGGCTGAATTGCTGCTCGAACGGCTGGAAGGCAAGGTTGAAACCGATTTCGCCACAGCCCGGCGGTTATTCACGCTAATCTGCGTTTTGCACATCAAGGGCTGAGGGAAAGCAGATGGCGCGCAAAAAGAAATCAGTCGGTTGGCTGTGGCGGATTGCCGCGCTGCTGCTGCTCGTCGTGATGACGGCTGGTGGTTGGTTCTGGTGGGATATGCAGCACTGGACACCTGAAGAAAGCGTTTTTCCCGATCAAGGCATTTACGTCAGCGCCCACGATGGCGAAGTAAACTTCCGCACGGCCAAGGCGCTCGGCGCAAGTTTCGCCTATCTCGCTGCCAGCGATGGTGCATCGGGCAAGGATGGCCGCTTCGGGCGCAATCTTGATGCTGCAAAAGAGGCTGGCATGGAGATTGGCGCGGTCCATCAGTTCGATCCTTGCGTGATGGCGGACGGGCAGACGGCCAATTTCGTGGTGATGGTCCCTCGAGGCGGCCAATGGATGCCGCCGGTAGTCGAGCTGGCGCGCACCGCAGAGATTTGCGAAAAGCGCGTACCCGACGCGGCTGTTGAAAGCGAATTGATCACGTTGATCAACCAGGTGGAAAATCACACTGGCAAGCGCCTGATCTTGAAAGTCTCGCCCGAATTTGAAAGTCGGTACAAGATCAGCCAGATGATTGAGCGTGATTTGTGGCTCAGCCGGACGCGGTTTGAACCGAGCTATGCCGGACGGCCCTGGCTGTTCTGGACCGCAAACGAAGCCCTGCGCAGCGAAGCATCGCAGCAATCGATCAGATGGATGGTGGTGAGACCGTGACCGATACTAATGACCAGAGCCTAATCGCCGCAGCACGCGAGGCTGCGCAGCAATCCTATTCACCCTATTCCAATTTCGCGGTGGGCGCTGCATTGCGCTTCGCCGATGGCAGCGTGGTGACCGGCACCAATATAGAGAACGCCAGCTATGGCCTCGCGCTGTGCGCAGAGACGATAGCCGTATCCAAAGCAATGGCCGATGGCGTGCGCGGCGGGTTGCTGGCAGTCGCGGTAACGGGGCCGGGCGATGACCCGATCACGCCATGCGGTAGATGCCGGCAGGTGTTGAACGAACTGGCGCAATTGGGCGGGACTGATCCCGAAATACTATGTGTTGGGCCTGATGAAGTGAAGCGTGTGAAACTCAGCGTGCTGCTACCCGAGGCATTCGGACCGGCAAGCTTGATTTAGGCTCCTGCCTCCTAAGCCTCCAAAAACTCCAGCAACGCCCCCAAACAATCGCGGCCCAGCACTTTGCACCGTTCAGGTGAGAAGTTTTGTTCGGAATCAGGTGCGTCGTCATTGTCTTTATACGGCATTTCAAGCGTCATCGCGGGGCATTTGAAGCGGTAGGCGACTTGAGTGGTGCACATTGACAGATTGGCCTTGCCGGGCGCGGCTTTAGGGTAGCCGAGCTTGGTCTGGAAATCGGGTGTGCGGCGTTCGAGGATTGCCTGATAATTGGCGAAACCGGCGTAATGTTCGTCGGTCAGGCCGGGGATGCCCTCATATCCGGCGAGGAATACTGCGGGGATGGCTTCGTCACCATGGACATCCATTGCGAAATGCACACCGGTTTCGTCCATCTTGTTGCGGATAACGAGGACTTCGGGTGATTTCTCCGCCGTTGGTTCTGCCCATTCGCGGTTGAGGTTTACGCCGACCGCATTAGTCCGCAAATGGCCGCGGTGCGACCCGTCCGGATTGCAGTTTGGCACGATGTGGAAGGTGCATTTTTCGCGCAGCATACGGGCGACGGTGTCGGTCGGATCGGTCAAGCATTCGAGAGCGCCTTCCATCCACCATTCTGCTTGGGTTTCGCCGGGATGCTGGCGGCCAGTAAGCCAGACTTGAGTATCGCCTTCACCGATCCGAAGATAGTCGACTGGCTGCCCGTCAAGCGTTTCGCCTAGGCGTTCATAGGATACGCCCTCACATGCAGCAGCCTCTGCGACGAGATCGTGATGCCGCTCCATCGAATAGGGCGCGAAATAGGCGAAATAGGCAATATCGCTGGCTGGTGTGTAACGAATTGTGAGCGTGCCATCGCCTTCGCTCTTGTCGAATTCGGTTTCTGTGGTGCCCCAATATTCACGGTCTTCGCTGACGCGCGCATTGTAATTGGGCCAGCCTGCCGGATAGGCAGAGCTGTTCATCTGGTCGATTTTCAATTCGACCTCGCGTCCGGCCATGCCGCTAACGCGGAAATGGAACCACTGCTTAAACTCGGACATATGATCTGCCCTGATGGCAAGCCGTGCGCTTGCGCCATCAAGGGACAAAACTTCGATGTTTCCGCTGTCAAAAGCGGCATCAATCTGGATATTACTCAATTTGCGACCCTTACTTCTACAGTTTCGCCATTATTGCCCGGAAATTCGCTGAACAGGGCATCGGCGATTGCTTTAGCGTTTGGCCCATTATCGGCCAATTGTGAATTATCACTTACGGAAATGGAGGCGCGGCCCTCCCACACGGCATCGCCGGTTCCTGCATCGCGGATCATGACGGCGATATCGGTGCCAATCATCCCGCGCTTGCCGCCGCCAAGATTAATGCCAATGCCCAACCCTACGCCTGATCCGTATGAACCTGCCGAACCGCCAGCACCGACGCTGACGGGGCTGCGTCTCTGGGCGGCCTGCGCGACATAGCGGTTAACGCGGACTTGCGCGATTTGCTGGGCTTGCGCGCGTGGCACCTCGCGGTATCCAAGTTCGGTCAATTCTGCAGCAATGGCCGATTTAAAAGCGGCGGCTTCAACCGGATCGCTATCTTCGCCTTCCATTCCAGGGGCCGATTCGATGAATATCGTACCTGTTCCCAATTGCGCTTGAGCAGAATGGAAGCGGGTCACTTCGACCGGGTCAATGCGTGGGCCGGCTACACAAGCGGATACGGCAATGGCACCGAATGCAGAAAGAGCGAATGTCGAAAATTTCATGATGCGAACTCCTGCCGCAGCCTTACAGACAGTCTGGACGTGTTGCCAGTGCCGTTAAATGGCCGAAATATGGTGCAAATGCTTGGGCCGTTAACCATTAGGTCGCAGGAGTTTGCTAAGCGCGGAACATGATTAACAGCTCGAAACCTTCCGTATTGGTAACCGGCGGCGCCGGCTATATTGGTAGCCATGCCGTGTTGGCGTTGTTGGATGCCGGATGGGACGTCGCAATTATCGACAATCTCACCACCGGTTTCCGCTTTGCCGTGCCGGGTGGCGTACCGCTATATGAAGGCGATATCGAAGATGGCGATTTGCTTGCCCGGATATTTGACGAGCAGAGAACCGGCGCAATTATGCATTTTGCGGGCTCGATTATCGTGCCTGAGTCGGTCGAGAACCCGCTTAAATATTATCACAACAATACGGTGAAAAGCCGCGCGCTGATTGAAGCTGCGGTGACAGCGGGAGTGCCGCATTTCATCTTCAGCTCCACTGCGGCGACCTATGGTGTTCCAGACGTTTCTCAGGTCAGCGAGAACACTCCGCAAGTCCCGATCAACCCCTATGGCTGGTCTAAATTGATGACCGAACAGATGCTGAAGGACACAGCATTTGCGCATGATCTGAACTATTGCGCCTTGCGCTATTTCAATGTGGCTGGTGCCGATCCGCAAGCGCGTAGCGGGCAATCTACCGCCGGCGCGACGCATCTGATCAAGGTGGCAGTAGAGGCGGCACTGGGTAAACGTGATGCAGTGGCGGTTTTCGGCACGGATTTTGAGACACCCGATGGCACTGGTGTACGCGACTATATTCATGTGTCCGACCTCGCCGCTGCCCATGTTTTGGCGCTTGAGGCGCTGATCGAGCAGCCAGGGCGCAGCCTGACGATGAATTGTGGTTATGGCGGGGGCTACTCCGTGCTCGACGTACTCGATTCGGTTGACCGGGTGACTAACCGGACCATCAAGCGGATTATCGAACCAAGGCGTGCGGGTGACCCCGGGTCGCTGATTTCCGATCCATCGCGGATTCGTGCGACGCTGCCATGGCAGCCGAAACATGATGATCTGGACGAAATCATCGGCCATGCGCTGCAATGGGAGCGCAAGCTTGGTGAAATAAGAGGCGATTAGGGCGCTTCGCAGGCAGGTTCCAACTTGACGCGAAGCGATTCGCACCCTACTTGCGCGCTTGAAATTCCGGCATCGGAGACCTGCTCCGGTGCCCTTCTTTTTGGAAAATAAGACCATGAAAATCCGCAACAGCCTTAAGTCGCTGAAGAACCGCCACCGTGATTGCCGCGTGATTCGCCGCCGCGGCCGGACATATGTGATCAACAAGACCAACCGCCGCTTCAAAGCCCGTCAGGGCTAATCAATAGCGCGGCCGACTGCGCGGATTGCGCGGTCGTTGAACAGAACCGGCCCGCCTCCTTACGGAGTGCGGGCCGTTGCTGTGTGAAATGCAGTCAATCGGTGAAGGGGCCCCGATGAACGATCAGCCAAATATAGTGGTGTTCGATGTGGGCAGGGTCATCGTTCAATGGGACATGCGGCTGCTATTCGCGAAGTTGATTGACGACAGGGAACAGCTTGACTGGTTTTTGGCCAATGTAGTGACCGAGGTGTGGCATATGCAGCATGATGCAGGCCGCCCGATTGTTGAGATGATAGAAGAGCGCTCAGCCCAGTTCCCCGAATATTCCGATCTGATCGAAGCTTATGGCGCACGGTTTCTTGAAACCATTCCGGCAAGGGTGCCCGGGACAGCCGAATTGATCGAGCGGTTGCACCTGCGTGGAGTTCCCTTGTTCGCGATTACCAATTTCGGGACTGATTTCTGGTCGCAATATCGCCCGACAGAACCGGTCTTCGACTTGTTTCGGGATATCGTCGTGTCCGGACATGAGGAAATGGTAAAGCCGCACCGGGCAATTTTTGATCTTGCCGAACGACGGTTCGAAGCGCCTGCCAGCGCGATGCTGTTTGTGGACGACAATGCGGCGAATATCGCAGCGGCAGATGCGCTGGGCTGGCACACGCACCACTTCGAAGACGCGCGCCGGCTAGAAGCGGAGCTGGTTTCCCTAGGGTTGCTGTAGCAGGCTGAAAAAAAAGGCCCCCGGCGTTCACCGGAGGCCTTTGGAGGGCACCCTGCCGATTGGCGGACAGGGCGGGGGTTGAGTCCGTTATTGAAGGCAGGTTATCCGTTACATTTTGCTAGTTCGTCATCAGAAAAGGCTTCGCCGCTGGCAGTGAAGCTGGTTACTGCGCCCGTTTCACGCACGAGTTGCTTGCAAATATTAATTGGGCGTGAGTTGTTCTTCGCCGCAATGCAGCGCGTTTCATCGCAGCGCCAAACCATTCCGCGTGCAACGACCCGGGCTTCCTGCGTTGGTGCAGCAAGCTCGGCGATGTAATAGACAGGCTGTGTTTTGGCCTGGACGGGCGCAGGCGTGACAGCCACACCGAACGTGAAGACGGTATAGAGCAGCGCGAGCGTGATGGCGCTGAAATTGCGGAAGATCGAGGAGGAGAGGGTCATCGTCTTTTTCCTTTGTTGAGTGACAGATTTTCAAGAACCAGTTGCTATTTACAACCAGTTGCGAATCACTACCTAGTTGAGTAAGTAGTGAGTTGCAACTGAAAACTTAGTTTCAGTTTTGCGCCTGCTGGAAAGCGCGTTATGGTGATTTGTAAGAGAGGCATGAAATGGGCGATTTACGCGAACCACTGAAAGAACTGACGAGCTGCGGCTTGCCTGAAGCTTTGGAAGTCATGGGCGAACGCTGGTCATTTATGATTCTACGCGCCAGCTTTAACGGCTTGCACCATTTTGAAGAGTTTCTGACCGAGCTGGGTATTGCCCGCAACATCCTGTCAAACAGGCTGGCGAAGCTTGTCGAACACGGGATTTTGAACCGCGAACCTTGCCCTGATGACAAACGCCGGATCGAATACCGGCTGACGGAAAAGGGTTTTGATCTTCTCCCGGCGATGCTGTCGCTGCGCCAATGGGGCCAAAAATACGGTGTCGAGATTGAGGAGAATCCGGTGCTTGTAGATCAAGCTGATCGGCTGCCAATTGGCCCCGTATCAATCCTCGCGCATGACGGGCGGATCTTGGGGCCGCAAGATTTGTGGCTCACAGAACCCGAAAATGTAGGGCTTCGTGCTGACGGCTCGCGTGCCAAGTCGGGCAAGGTAATCGGGATTGGTGACATTGCGGCCGCGCGAAAGGCACAAGCTGCGCAATAGGCTGGTTACGCCCTAAACTTGGAGAACTATAGCCGGCGAATTAAACCCGGCGAAAATTCCAGACTGCATTGAGCACAAAGACAATCAGTCCAGCGAACACCGACACGATTATTCTTGCCACAAGATAATTGATCGACGTCCATTCTAACAGCGCGGCATACAGGCCCATGGTCACCAATAGGCCTACTCCGCCATTTACCAGAAACAGCGCGTAGCCAGCGGCAAGTGCGCGCTCGGTCCCGCGGAAAATCCAGCTTCTTCCAAGCAGATAGTGCAGACTGTTTGCGGTCACAAAGCCAATCCCGGCTGCGATGACTTCATCCATCCCGCCCTTTTGCACTAGCACCCACAGCACGCCCAAGCCAATGATGAACACACCCGTGCTCACCACCGTGTTGCGCACCAGCATCCCGCCGGTCTTGGCGGAAAACAGCCTAGCCCACAGGCCTCGCCGGATAGGATCGGAGGGGTCGGTCATGAGCGGATCTGGCGGCGGCCAGTGGCTTAGGTACTTACAGTGCTCAAGGCACCGCGCCGGTCGGGATCAAGCTCTGCGCTATCCGCCCAATCCTCGCGCCGTTTCATAAACGGATTGAGGAACAGAACCGGCAATTTCAAGAAAAGCAGTTCGGAATGGACAAATCCATCGACCATCCGCTCCCACCATTTCGGGTCACGTTTTGCATGGGCCTTGAGCCAACCGTCATAGGGTGCCCAATGACTTGGCTCGTCGCGGTGAATGATTTTGAAAATCTTGGTCAATGCACGGTCGCCAAGCACAAACCGGTTCTTGAGCAAAATCTCGACCTGCTTGAACCCGCGCTTCTCGGTCAATGAAATTATCCGGCACATCCGTTCAAATAGCTCGTCACGATTGATAACTTCTTGCGTGTCGAGATTGTCGATCGTCTTGCCGAACATAATCTCGATGAAGCGGTCGATGTGGCCAAATGCGCGGTCAAGCGCGAGCGGCTTTGTTCCGCGCAATTCGAACCAGCGCTTGAACATCACATAATGTTTGCGCTCGTCCGCACGGTGCTGTTCTATCGCGGCGATCAGCTGGGTATCTTCAGGAGAGCGTACCTTTACCGCATCCAGCACACGGTCAATCGCGGTGTAGCCGCGATGCTCGTTATAGATGTAAATCGATCCGAGCAGATCGAGATAGCGGCTTCCAAACCATACAATCATCGGACGTTCCTTTTGGGGGATGCTGACTGGCGCAATATAATGCTCCCCAAGCGCGCCAACCCACATGCTTAATCCCGCTTTACACCACTCTGCTGTGAATGTCGCCTTGACGGTTACCGCATCCGTGCGGAGCAGCTACCTGCCCATGTCGCGCTGGATCGTCCGGCTTGCCATATAAAAGTGGAAGATCGACCACAAATACAGACATTTGAATATGATCATGGACCACTGCAACCCATCCGCATTGGCGGTGTCACAAGCGGTTTGTGCGGCAGCGTTTATTCCGGTTGCTTTGCACGCTTCCAAACTGAGCGTGGGATCAATTCCCGAAAGGAACGTCGCGTTCAGAATTGTCGACAAAGCGCCGATCAGCGGCGGCCCCAAGCCATAGCCGAGCAAATTCACGATGAACAAAGTTACGGCAACCGAGGTGGCCCGCATCCGGCTGTCCACCACGCCGCTCGGCACAGCGTATAAGGGGCACAAATAGGTATAAAGCAGCATCTGCCCGACCATCATCAGCGGCACCGCAAGCCACAAGGATTCTGCCAGATAGCCGACCACATGCATCGGGATCACGCCCATCAAGGCGAACATCGGAATAAAGGCCAATGCCTTGGGGAAGCGCTCCGCATATTTGTCGGCAAGGAAGCCTGACATGTATGTGCCAATCGAAGCCATCACCGCCAGCGCCATCGCGATTTTCACCGATGCGTCGAAAATCGACATTTCATGCGTCCGGATCAGGAATGAAACGAAAAACTGACCCACTCCGTAATTGACGAAGGACGCGATGGTGACACCCATAGTGACATGCCAATAAGATGGCTTCTTGGCCAAAATCTTGAGGACCTCGCCGAAGCCGACTTGCTCCTTATTCTGCATATGTGCTGGATCAGTATAGCCGCGTGGCGGCTCCTTGATGGTCATTTTCACGATCATGGCGACGATAATGCCTGGGACCCCGACCACCACAAACGCCACCCGCCAGCCTTCGATATTCTGCCAATCGAGCGCGTTTGCTGCCCAGGTCCAACCCCAATCGGCGAGCATCGCTCCGACAATCGGACCATCGAGGCTGCCGACCACATATCCGCCGAAAACATAGGCGACCATACCGCCAAGCGGGATACCGAGCGCATAGACCGAGACTGCTGTCGAACGTTCCTTCGGCACGAAATAATCGGCAATGATAGAGTTTGCTGGCGGCGAACAACCTGCTTCACCGATGCTGACCCCGATCCGGAAAATAAACAGTGCGATGAAGCTGGTCGCAAATCCGCACAAAGCCGTCATCAGGCTCCACAAGGCAACCGATCCGGCGATTATCCAGACGCGGTGATGTTTTTCGGAAAAGCGCGCAATCGGAATGCCCACAAACGTATAGAGAATGGCAAATGCCGGTCCGCCAAGCAGACCCATCTGCCAATCCTCAACGCCGAACGATTCTTTGATCGGCTCGGTTAGAATATTGATGATCGTACGGTCGATGAAATTGAAAATATAGACCGTCAGCAACATCCCCAGGATGTATTTCCGGTAATTCTTGGTGCCATAGCCTGTTTCCGGGCTGCCACCAGTACCAGACACGCTATGCGTACCAGACACGCTATGCGCGGTCGCTTCGGTCAAATTCGTTCTCCCAAACGGTTTCCCCGACTGTTTGCCAATCGCGAGACTGGGCGCACGATAGCCGATTCTCTCGCATTGTATATTGCGTTGTATTCAAGCCCTGGGGGCTTGTCGCCGGTAGCTCAGCGCCTCTGCCACATGGATTCGGGTGACCTCCTCCGATCCAGTCAAATCTGCTACGGTTCGCGCCACCCGCAGCATGCGGGTATAGGCCCGTGCAGACAGACGCATTCTTTCAGCGGCTTGAAAAAGCAGTTTTTTGCCATCCTCGTCAGGTGTGGCGAACTTCTCAAGCCCATCCCCTTCCAATTCGGCGTTGGTGCGTGCGCCGGTTTGATCGAAGCGTGAGGTCTGGATAGCTCGGGCTCTGGCTACTCTTGCGCCGACCTCTGCGCTGCCCTCTGCTGGAGGGGGCAAAGCCAGATCCATTGCGCTGACCGGATCGACATCGACATGCAAATCAATCCTGTCGAGCATCGGGCCACTGACTTTGCTCTGGTAATCAATTGCGCATTTGGGTGCGCGCGAGCAGGCTAAGGCTGGGTCACCCAAATGACCGCAGCGGCACGGGTTCATCGCCGCAATCAGCTGGACCCGTGCAGGAAATGTAACATGCGCATTGGCGCGTGCGACATCAACTTTGCCGGTCTCAAGCGGCTGACGCAGCGAATCAAGCACAGCGCGCTGGAATTCGGGTAGTTCGTCGAGAAACAACACGCCCAAATGCGCGAGGCTGACCTCGCCCGGTTTCACTTTTAACCCTCCTCCCGTCAGCGCTGCCATGCTGGCAGAATGGTGCGGCGCGCGAAACGGGCGGGCGCGGCTGATCCGTCCGCCTTCCAGCGTTCCAGCGACCGACTGGACCATTGACACTTCGAGCGCTTCGGGTGGGGTCAGCTCAGGCAAAATTCCGGGAAGGCAGGAGGCAAGCAGGCTTTTGCCAGCACCCGGGGGGCCATTCATCAGCAGATTATGCCCGCCAGCAGCAGCAATTTCGAGTGCCCGCTTCGCAGTCTCCTGCCCCTTCACTTGCTTTAGATCCGGCCCCGGCACAGGCGCTTCTACATCGCCGGGCACCGGTTCGGGCAATTGCGAAGTGCCTTTGAGATGATTGAGCAGGCTGATCAGATCGGGCGCGGCGCAAATCGGTATGCCGCTGGCCCAGCGCGCCTCGGCCCCTTGCGCCGCCGGACACATCAGACCAGCTTCTTCCTCGCTCGCGTGGATTGCAGCCAATAGCACGCCCGGCGAAGGCACCACCCGGCCATCAAGCGCCAGTTCACCAACGGCAATCCAGTCGGTCAATTGCTCAGCATCGGTCACTCCCATCGCGGCGAGCAGTGCAAGCGCAATGGGCAAATCATAATGTGATCCTTCTTTTGGAAGGTCGGCTGGCGATAGATTGATGGTGATCCGCTTTGGCGGCAGCGATAGGCCCATCGCGGCCAGCGCGCTTTGCACGCGCTCGCGACTTTCGCCGACGGCCTTGTCTGCCAGGCCGACTATATTAAAACGCGGCAAGCCGGGTGCGACCTGGCACTGCACCTCGATTGCGCGTGCCTCTAACCCGAGATAAGCGACCGTCCGAACCAATGCGACCACGCGCATTACCCCACAAATTAACTGGTCCTCACCGCCAATGCCTGTGGCGGGAAAGCCGTGCGATGTCGAGGGGTTAGCGAGCAACAGGCGGCAATCATTATCAAATATAAAGTATATCCGGCAACAATTTTGCAACCCTATCGCTTATCGAATGCCAAAGAGACCGTCCGGTAATGAAACGCCATGCGCATCGTCATTGCTCTTCTCATTGCACTTACAACTCTGTTTGCCGCCCCCCTCGCGGCTCAGGTGTTGTCGGTTGAGACCTACGTTGAGGAATGGGATAATGCGCAGCAGAAGTGGGTGCGTATCGAGGATGGTGCGCACCGGCTGGCAACCGGACCAGCTGCAGCGCCGCGAGCGCAGGCTGCCGCAGCGATTGCCAGCTACGGCCCGTTCCGCGTAATTGACCAGGGTTACGCGGAATTGGTCGGGGTCACCAACCGCGCATCACCAGCCGATTTCGCCGAAATGCTCAGCGCCCATCCAGACATAAAAGTGCTCAGCCTCGTGGAGGCGCCTGGCACCGATGATGACCGTGCCAATATGCGCGTAGGCCGGATGATCCGAGCGGCTGGCATTGCAACCTATGTCCCGCGCGGCGGTTCTGTGCGTTCGGGCGCGGTGGAGTTGTTTCTTGCAGGCGCCGACTGGCGAATCGATGATGGCGCAGAATTTGCGGTTCATTCATGGATTGATGGGCAAGGCCGCCAGCCACAGGATTTTGCATTGAATGCTGGCCCCAACCGGATGTATCTCGATTACTACCGTGAGATGGGTATGGGCGTGTCACGGGCGAAGGCTTTCTACGCCATGACCAATTCGGTTGGCTTCCGCGACGCCAAATGGTTGAACGCGCGGGATATGCGCGGCTGGCTGGGTTTGGAGGCTCCTGTAGAAGGCGCGGCACCGGCCGCGATTGCTGACGCGGATTATGCCATTCCTGTGCAGACGAAATTAGAAGCCGCGCCGCTCATGGCATATCTTGACTTGGACGCTTTGCTGCCTTAATTGCGCGCTCCATACAGGCGGTCGCCATTTACGGGCGGCCCTTTTTATTTGTATTTCCAGATTTTCGATTAGTGGTGTTATCATGAAGCGTACATTCCAGCCTAGCAATCTCGTGCGCGCCCGTCGCCACGGTTTCTTCGCCCGCAAGGCAACTGTCGGCGGCCGTAAGATCCTGCGCGCGCGCCGTGCACGTGGCCGTAAAAAGCTTTCTGCCTGATTTGATCTAGAGGCCTCAAGCGCCGGCGCTCACGTCCGTTCGCTTAGGCTTCCGCGCTAACCGCGCGTCGGGCAGTCACCCTCTGGCTGCCGCGACCGAGCATATTGGTCGAATTTTGCTAGCTTGAAGTGATTCGGTTCACGACCAGTGACCGCAAGGCCGACTGGCCGCCCGAGCTTGTGCGAGTAAGCCGAGGCTGCAGATGTGGCCGACCGGCGTTTGAGGGACAAAAAACGTGACCAACTCTTCAAGCCCCTCCAAACCCACTGTCATTTCGCAGCGCCGCGATTTTCTTGCGGCCAATTCGGGTTTGCGCGTGGCACGGCCCGGCTTTGTACTGCTGGCGCGGCCCAATGGTGAATTGGGCAAGCGTTACGGCATCACCATCACCAAACGAATCGGTAATGCAGTTGTCCGCAATCGGATGAAGCGGCGCTTTCGTGAATTGTTATGGGATGCGTTGCCCGGTGAAGGTTTGCCCAATCACGATCACATACTGATTGGCCGCGAAGGCGGCGTTGAGCGGGATTTTGCCGCCATGCGCGCCGAATTATCCGGCGCGCTTCGCCGCGCTGCCGAGGGTAAGGGCGACCCACCGCGCAGGCGTGGCTCCAATCGACCAAGGAAGGGTAACCGCCGATGAGCGGTGCAAGCTGCGCCTCGATTTTGCCTCAAGCAAACCTATCTAACCACTAGTGAGGACTATTTTCATCTGGATTGCCCGGTTGTGGCAGCTTGGTCCGTCGCGGATTTTGCCGCCGACTTGTCGCTTTGCGCCGACGTGCAGCGAATACGCGATTCAGGCACTTGGTAAATACGGTGCAATCAAGGGTGGATGGTTGGCGCTTAAGCGTATATTGCGCTGCCATCCGTGGGGGGGACATGGGCATGATCCGGTTCCCTGACATGACTCAGACATAATGCGCTGATGTGCGGCAACGCACGATCAGACAGACACAGAATACGGAATTAGACCTTGGATAATCAGCGTAATTTTCTGCTCTTCGTCGTGTTATGCGGCCTGATTCTGGTCGGATGGAACGGGGCCATGAACTGGTTCTATCCCCAACCGACCGAGGTAGCCCAAACAATCGAAGTTTCTTCAGCAACCGACGCAGAACCGGCAACGGTCGCCAAGACCCGCGAAGGAGGCCTGACCGATCCCGCCGCAATCGCTCAGGAAGAAGCTGATCTGGAAACAAGTTTGGTGGCTGCCGAACGGGTGAAAATCTCAGCGCCCGAAGTCACGGGCTCAATCAACCCGGTTGGCGCGCGGATCGATGATATTACGCTGACCACACACCGCGAAGAAGTGGACAAGGATAGCGGCCCGGTCCGGATATTCTCCCCCGCAGGCACTCCGGCGCAGCAATATGCGCAGTTCACTTGGGTGGGCGAAGGTGTGAAGGTCCCTACCAATGCAACTGTTTGGCAGGCTGAAGGCGGTCCGCTGTCTCCCACCGCGCCGGTAACGCTGACTTATGACAATGGCGAAGGCCAGTTGTTCACCATTCTGCTCACGATTGATGATCACTATATGATCACTGCCGAGCAGACGATTGCCAACACCAGCGCGGGACCGATCGTGGTCAATGCCCGTGCTGGCATCGTCCGCACGAGCAACACCGCCAGCCTTGATACATGGAATGTCCACTCCGGCCCGATTGGTAATTTTGGCGAAGCGGTGCAGTTCGGTCCCGATTATGACGATTTGGCGGAGGACGCATCAGAAGGCACAACCGAAGGCCGCGCGGCGTGGCTGGGCTTTACTGATATCTACTGGTTGTCGGCGTTGATCCCGCAAGAGAAAAGCGACGTTGCCACCGATTTCCGCTCGCTTGGCAATGATCTGTTCGTCGCCCGGATGACCTATCAGCCGGTGACTGTTGCTGCTGGCAAGCAAGTCACTCGCACCACCCAATTGTTCGCCGGTGCAAAAGAAACCCAAGTCCTCGACATGTATGAGGAAGCTGGCGTTTCCAAATTCGGCAAGGCAATCGATTGGGGCTGGTTCTCGATGATTGCATGGCCGATCTGGTGGTTGCTGACGCATCTGTTTGCCTTGGTCGGCAACTTTGGTGTCGCGATTATCCTGATGACCTTCCTGATCCGGCTCGTGCTGTTCCCCATCGCGCAAAAACAATTCGCATCGATGGCGGCGATGAAGGCGATCCAGCCAAAGATGAAGGCGATTCAGGAACGCTACAAAGATGATAAGCAGGAACAGCAAAAGAAGATCATGGCGCTGTATAAGGAGGAGAAGGTCAATCCGCTCGCGGGTTGTATGCCGATCCTGATCCAGATCCCAATTTTCTTCGCGCTGTATAAAACGCTGATTCTGGCAATTGAAATGCGCCACCAGCCATTCGTGCTGTGGCTGAAGGATTTGTCCGCGCCCGATCCCGCGCATATCCTCAACCTGTTCGGGGCCTTGCCGTTTGAAGTGCCTGCGCTGATCGCGATCGGCCCGCTCGCTGTACTGCTGGGTATCACTATGTGGCTGACATTCCGCATGAACCCGACTGCGATGGACCCGATGCAGAAGCAAATCTTTGCGATCATGCCATGGATGCTGATGTTTGTGATGGCCGGGTTCGCCTCGGGCCTGCTGCTTTACTGGGTCACTAACAACGTGCTCACTCTGGCACAGCAAACCTATCTCTATTCGCGTCACCCGCAATTGAAAGCGGCGGCGGAGAAAGAGAAGGCGGATAAGGAACTCACCGACGCGCGTGATGCCAAGGGTAAAGCATGAGCAAAGCGCTAAGCCCTGAAGAACTGGACGCGCAGGAAGAAGCCCACCGGGCCGAACTGACCAGGCGGGCGGCAAAGCTGTTTTCTGGACGGGTCGAATTCCTGCTGTCTGCCCCGCAGCTGAAATTCCTGCCTGAACCGACCGTGCCCGAAATTGCTTTTTGCGGACGTTCCAATGTTGGAAAATCCAGCCTGCTTAACGCGATTACCGGGCGCAAGGCGATTGCACGCGCATCGGTAACTCCGGGGCGGACGCAGGAATTGAACTTCTTCGAAGTTGGTGAACCGACCTTGTTCCGCCTCGTCGACATGCCGGGCTATGGCTATGCCAAAGCGCCGCTGGCGGTGGTCGAGAAGTGGAAGAAGCTGATCAAGACCTATCTGCGCGGGCGGCAGGTTCTGAACCGTACGCTGATGCTGGTTGATAGCCGCCACGGGCTTAAAGATGTCGACCGCGACATGATGGCGATGCTGGATGAAACAGCGGTGAGTTACCGCGTCGTCTTAACCAAAGCGGACAAGATCAAGGCCAGCGCATTGGATGCGGTTGTCGCTGCGACCGCTGAAGAAATGGCCAAGCATCCAGCAGCTTTTCCCGAGATGCACATCACCAGCGCGGAAAAAGGCATGGGCATCGCGGAACTGAGGGCTGCGGTGCTAGGGGATGCGGGGGTTTAGGCTTCGTTTGATTGCGTTTCGTTACACTCGCAGTGACGCGGATCCAGTGTGTCGATTAGCTCGCAAATAAATTCTCTATACTCATAATCCCAGCACGTGTTTCGCAATAATGTTACGCTGAATTTCATTTGTGCCGCCATAAATGCTTTGCGCGCGGGCGCCGAAATATGTGGCGACACCGGGTGCAGCGAAAGCGGCATTGCCTGTCCATTCAGGACTGACACTATCGGCGAATTTGCGGTTTCCATGTTCGGCGGCGGCGACCACGAACAGGCTGGTGATTTCCTGCGCAATCTCGGTTGCCATGATTTTCAGGATCGAGGCTTCATTGCCAGGTGCGCCGCCATCTTTGACCGAACACAATACGCGCAGAGTGGTAATCTCCAGTGCATCAACCTTGATTTGCGCAGAACTTAACCGCGCGGCAAAGGCATTGTCATCGATAAGACGCTGATTGCCGCCGGTCGGTATTTGCGAGGCGATGGAGCGGATGCCGGCCAATTGAGCGCGCTTGCCGCCGATCCGGGCATAGGATGTCCGCTCGTTTCCGAGCAGATATTGCGAATAGGTCCAGCCCTTGCCTTCTTCGCCGATGCGATTTGACACTGGCACGCGCACATTTTCGAAATCGCATTGGCTGAGGTGATATTTGCCATCGATCGAAATGATCGGCTTTACCGTCACGCCCGGCAGGTCCAGCTCCGCACAAATGAAGGTAATGCCGAGCTGCTTCTTTGCTTCCTGCGAAGTCCGCGTCAGCAGAAAGATCCAGTCAGCGTGATTCGCGGCGGAGGTCCAGATTTTGGTCCCGTTGAGCACATACTCATCTCCCTCGCGCAAAGCGGAAAATTGTAGCGATGCCAGATCGGAGCCTGCTTCGGGCTCGCTATAGCCTTGTGCCCAGCCAACCGAACCATCGGCGATACCGGGCAGCCAGCGGGCCTGCTGTTCCTCGCTGCCGAAGGTGTAGAGGACCGGCCCGACATAAACGACGCCCATCGGGGTGACGGTGGGCGCGCCCGCGCGCTCCAGTTCCTCGTCGAAAATATATTGTTCCTCGATACCCCAACCGGGGCCGCCATGTTCTTTGGGCCATGCGCTGGCCAGCCAGCCCTTTGCGCCCAGCGCCATTTCAGCCTTGCGCACTTCCGGCGTGGTCAGACTGGCTCCGCTAGCCACCTTTGCCAGAATGTCTTTGGGATAGTCCCGTTCGAAAAAGGACCGGATCTTTTTGCGGAATTCGAGCAGCTTCGGATCAAAATCGAGGTTCATAATTCCGGTCCATTCGTGGTTGGATGCAAGTTCATGCGGCCAAGGTTAGTGAAATGCGCAAAGTCCACATCCTGCTCGTCACTTGTCTGACAGGATATGAGATACTCATGCAAAGAGCAAAGGCTGACTTGCCGATTATTCGGCGAAAAGCGGACAGTCGGCTAACGACCCAATTGCGGACATTCGCCACTGGTGCGATTACCGCCCTAGGTGCTGTCAGCCTAATCGCAACTTGTCTCCGATTGGCGGAGATACCCCCTACCCAAGCGCCAGTTCAGGCCATGAGGTTCTAAAGCGATTTCATTTGTCGAAACCGCAGCATTGCTCGCTCTCTTCGTCGAAATGGAAGGTGTGAATTCTCGGCTCGATTGTTCAGCCAGCGGCCCATCTCGCGGCGCTTGATATTCCCGAGACTACGCATCGCCGCAGGATAGGATTTCAAGCCATTGGTTGCGAACCTAAATCATCACGACCTGCCGCATGATCTCGGGCGTTGAGTTGAAATATCGAAACGGATTGCTGGGTTTGCGGGGTCGGGGCACGGACCTGCCCCACCCTCGCCCGCCCGCTTTTCAATCAGGTGCGTTTGCTTTGACAGCACCAAACGGAGCTACATGAACCAATTCAACTACCGGTTTGAGCGTCAATATCTGCGGCGATAAGACCGAACAGCGAAGACACGGCATCACCGACCCTTGGTTGCTTTTCCAGTTCCGGAGAGATCACCCAGTTAAGAGGCAAGTATCCATTCACAGGTTCGATTTCTGTCACGCGCCCTTCGACAATGTGCTCGGCTCGATCAATCAGGCCGTCATGATCACTGTCATATACCCAGGCCGTAGCGTCCTCTTCCGGAAATCCGTCGCCATCCATGTCGATCATTCCGACCACTCTTATGTCGAAACCACCATCTGCGTTTGAATCGATCCCGTGTTGATGCCACCAGAATAGCCCGCCGCTGCTGGTCATTGCAGTACCACCGTAGAACACGATCCAATCCGGCTCACCATCACCACTCAGGTCGAAATAGGCTCCGAAATCCTGAGAGTTCTTGTTGCCGCCACGGGGATAGAGGACGAAAAACTCTCCCGAGCCGTCCTCATCCCGGTCTTCGATCAGGAAATTGGATCTCTCCAGACTTTTCGAAGGCGCGTCGAACAAAGTCCTGCGACTGGTCGGCCGCCGCCAGAAGCGGTCAAAAAGCTCGCTCATTGCACGATAGGTCGACCATCTCCGATCAGCCTCAAAGGGGCCGTATCGGTCGATTGTCCTGGCCTCGAAACGAGAAAGGCCAGAGTTGTCGTCCGAGCTCGACACGACAGAATTTTCTCGAGCGTTTGCAGAAGCTTGAAAACCCGCCACGTTGAGCAATGCCGCAAGCGAGAGCAGCGGATAGCTAAAGACTTTCCCAAGATTTGTACGCTTCCAGGCCATTGCAGCTGCATTCACTAGTCTAGAACAAGTGTCATTGATCGCTATCAACTCCCGATGCCCTCACTCGGTGTATCAAGTTTCAGCCTCGGTTGGCTGGATCGGAGGGAGCGTCATGGAAATTTGTCCACGCCCGAGCATACTGCGAGAAACAAGGTGGCAAATAGCAGGCGTCGGTGGTGCGCTGGCAATTGTTGCTGCATGCGCTGTCCCTCTGTGGTCGGGGCAGCTAATGGCCCGCGAGATAGCGGAAACAGGCTTGGCAGAGGATGTCTATGCCTCAAGCCTCGCCGAGACAGATAGACGGCCCCGCCAAACGTCGCCCAGTTCTGAAATCACGTCGGAACGGGCACTGGAAATTCCCGCCGATATGTTGGCGCAGAGTTATCTCATCACGAAAACCCGCCTCGCAGTTCTTGCGATGGTTCAGGATACCGACATCGAAATGGTCACGCCTGAGGGTAGGATCGATCAATCCAATTCCGGCACTTTCCGACAGATTTTCGAGCATCGGCTTTCTGTCTATAGGGAAACAATCGAGCAAAGAGGTTATCCAAGTGACTTGGCTGGTGAATATTCAGTCCAGACCGTCACATCATCTTGTGCGTCTTCCGGGTCGATGCTCTTTGCCGGGGCCTCTGAAGCAATATTCGCTAAGCTCACAATCACCCAAGCTGGCTTCGAGATCACCCTTACCGGAACCGTGGCAGCCAATCACGCAGAGGGGCTAAGAGAAGATTTCGACTTGCCATTTGAAGGCGTGGTGGTCGAACACTCATTGGCCTTCACCGATTTTGCAAACAGCGACCTATTTTACCTTGGTGAAGTTGTTGAGGGCACAATCGAGATCAGACCCGATCCTGCGGTCTTGGATAGCTGGCCAGCTTGGGCATCCCCACCTCGAAGGAAGGATCTCGAAAACTGCTTGTTGGTTTTGAGGCGCGACCAATGAGTTGCTGAAGTGTCCGCTGTCCACCTCAGAATCGGATTGAGCAACAAGTCCTTCAATTTGACAACAGCAGACGGCCCAGCAGTCTATGAGCAGAGCCTCTCGGGCTTCGCTAAACGCCCCAACAACAGCTAAGTCGCAAACAGCATTGCATCATCTGCAAAGGCTTTCATCTCCAGCGCATTGCCCGATGGATCGCGGAAAAACATTGTCGCTTGCTCGCCCGGTTTGCCTTTGAAACGGATGGTTGGTTCAATTTCAAACCGTGTGCCAGCGGCTCGTAACCGTTCCGCCAGCGCCTCCCAGTCCTGCATCGTCAGGACAATGCCGAAATGCGGGACGGGGACGCCGTGGCCATCGACCGGGTTCTTGGCCGCATCTTCGCTGGCGCTTTCGACCAGATGCGTCACGATCTGGTGGCCGTAGAATTTGAAGTCTATCCACTGCGCGGAGGACCGCCCCTCGGGGCATCCGAGAACGCCGGCATAGAATGCGCGGGCTGCAGCGAGGTCGTTGACGGGAAAGGCGAGGTGGAACGGGCGAAGCGTCATAACTTAATAATACCACCTTCGTCATTTGCGCGAAAGCAGGAACATAACCACATTTTCCTACAACGTTGGAAATCGCCATATCGTCGCCGATGGAAATGACCGAATCCCGCAAGATGCTCGACGCCTATATCAGGGCGCTAAGGAAGCCTGCGAATGCGAGAGTCTTTAGCTTGAAGCCTGTTCCATGTGTTCCAGACGTTCAGTCTCGACAGCGAAAGGATGAACGCTTACTGCGCCAGTCAGGTGGCAATAAGGTGGAATTGATGAAGCTGATCATCGGTAACAAGAATTATTCAAGCTGGTCGCTCCGCGGTTGGTTGGCCATGAAGCAATCGGGCCTGCATTTTGACGAAATCATCGTCAATATCGGCGGCGAGGAATGGGCCACAGCCAAACGCGAGTCGGGCGAAATAATGCCCGCTGGCAAGGTTCCGATCCTGTGGGACGGCGAGGCGGTCATTTGGGACAGTCTAGCGATCATGGAATATTGCGGCGACAAGATTGGCCGCGATCGTTTCTGGCCCAAAGACGACACAGCGCGCGGCATGGCCCGTTCAATGGTGGCCGAAATGCACAGCGGATATATGGCACTGCGTAGCGAATGTCCGATGAATATGCGGCGGCGGTTCGCAGGTTTCGCAATCTCTGATGACGCCAAGCAGGATATCGTCCGCATCCTGACGCTGTGGGCAGAGGCACGTGCTCGTTATGGGCACGGCGGCCCATATCTGTTCGGTACATTCGGCGCGGCGGACATCTTCTACGCTCCGATTGTCAGCCGGTTTCTGACATACGGAATCGGCGTTCCCGGCTTCGCCGAAGCCTATATGGAGGCGGTGTGGGAACAGGAATGGATGCAGCAATGGCTGGCCGGTGCAGAGGACGAACAGTGGGTCCTGGAACAATACGAGACGGGCGAGTCCGCAAAATGAACGGTGCTAAAGCTTTTTTCGGTTTGTTTGCTGCATTGGCTTTGATGGTGAGCGGGATGCTGCCAGCGCCGGTAATGGCATGGGGCGGTTATGGCCACCGCACCACTGGCGAAATTGCGCTTGCCAATGTGAAGCCCGAGACCCGCGCTGCGATTGAGCGGCTGCTGCTCAACGAGCAAGCGCTTGGCACTCCCGAATGTCCGCTGGCGTCGCTGCAGGATGCCACGGTCTGGCCCGATTGTGTACGCAGGACACGTTGGCGTTGGGGCTACACCGCAGCTTGGCATTACCGCACTACACCGATTTGCGAGGCGTATAATCCGCGCGCAAATTGCAGCGGCGGCAATTGTGTCACTGCGCAAATTGAACGGAATCAGCGGTTACTTGCAGATGAAAGCTTGCCTGCTCCAATCCGCTTGGAAGCGCTGGCATTCATGGTTCATTTTGTCGGCGACATTCACCAACCGCTCCATTCAGGCGATAAGGATGACCGCGGCGGGAATGACCGCCGCACGGCCTATGGCATCGTTCCCAATATGAACATGCATTGGATTTGGGACGGCGCACTGGCCGAACGGGCGATTACGTCAACCGATGGACCAATGGTCCGGGCCTATAGTGCCGAAGAACGCGCCGAATATGGTGGCGGAACTGCGGCAGATTGGGGCCGCGAAAGCTGGCAGACAGCACGCGATTTTGTCTATCGGACTGCGTTCGATACAGACCCATGCGCCAGCGAATTGCCTAATGAAACCGCTTTGACGCAGGAAGACATCGTGGAAGCTGTACCAATAGCCCAGCGCCGGATCCGGCAGGCGGGCTTACGAATGGCTGCACTGTTAGACGACGCCTTCGCACCGGGTCCATTGCCCGAACCTGAAAGAAGCCGCTAAGCGGCTGACCTTAGGCGAGCGCACCCCACACAAACCAGCCGGCGACAGCCAGCATAAGCACTGACAGCGACCGGCTGATATTACGGGTCCGGCCTGGTTTAGCCAGTGCCATGCGCGCATGCGATGCACCGAAGATTAGGACAAGATGCACCAATGTCGCAATAATCACGCTGACAAAGCCGAGAATCAATATCTGGGTCCAACTGGACCCGCTTACACTTACAAATTGCGGGACGACGGTCAGGAAAAACAGCGCAGCTTTCACATTAAGCAAATTGAGCGCGAAGCCGACGATGAAATGTTTGTCTACCTCACTTGAGGGCAGGCGTCCGGTGCTGCTCTCGCTAGCGTCGTGCCACGCATTCCATGCGAACCAGACCATCATCGCTGCGCCAGCAAAGCCAATCCAACGGCCAAGCTCCGGATAGGCGGTTAGCAGCGCGCTGAGGCCCAAAGAGGACAGAACAGCGTTAACAGTCAGCCCGAGCGCAACCCCCGCGACAGCGGCCAATCCTGCGCGCTTACCATGACCAAGTGACAATGCGACCAGCCACGCCATATTCGGACCGGGCGTGAGCTCAATCAGCAAGACAGCAAAGGCAAATCCGGCAAAATCCAAAGGTCAATTGCTCCGGCTGAACATTAGAGTACACTCTTCGTATCATACGTCGTGCCATCTTCATGCAATATTGCTTCTCCTGAAACCATCACCAGCAATTCATCTTGCACCCGGTGCCAATGGCGCTGTGAGGAGAAAGCTCCCGGCTTCAGCGTCACATGGGTTGCGGCCAACTTTCCCATACCGCAAGCGGGAGCGAGGCGGCGATGCCAGCGCCCTTCGACTTCGGCACCATTAGGTGCGGGATAGCCGGTCGCGCAAGTTTGCGGGATGGGTACAAGATCAAGTTCGGGCATGGCGGCTTTCTCCATCTGGTCATGGCTTTGCGGGTGGTTTAACCAAGATTGCATGAGCAACGCTATAGAACTCGCCGAAAGACTGATCGCCGCACCCAGCGTTACCCCCGCGACGGGGCTCGTGTTTGATGTGATGGAGGCAATGCTCGAACCGCTTGGCTTCGAAACCCACCGGTTTGTTAAGGGTGAGGCACCCGATGGGCCGGTTGAAAACATGTTCGCAATCCGGCGCGGACCGGAAGGCTCGAAACACTTTGCCTTTGCAGGTCATCTCGATGTGGTTCCTCCAGGAGAGGGCTGGACCAGCGCGCCTTTTGCTCCGGAGCGGCGTGGTGAACTGCTCTATGGCCGCGGTGCTGTGGATATGAAGGGCTCGATTGCATCGATGGTTGCGGCCATGGCCGATGTGCCCGCGGATTCGGGAACGGTCAGCTTTATCATCACTGGTGATGAAGAAGGCCCGGCAGTTTACGGAACCCGCGCGCTAATCGATTTCATGCAGGAAACTGGCGACATACCCGACCTGTGCCTGGTGGGGGAGCCTACTTCGGTAAATCGGCTGGGCGATATGATGAAAATCGGCCGGCGCGGTTCGGTTAATATCTGGCTGGAGGCGCATGGGACGCAGGGGCATGTTGCTTACCCGCATCTGGCCGATAATCCGTTGCCCAAGCTGACTGCGATTCTGGCGGAATTGAATGCGTTGAAGCTGGACGAGGGGACCGACTGGTTCCAGCCTTCGAACCTCGAAATCACCGATCTGGAGGTCGGCAACCCAGCGCATAATGTCATCCCAGCCAAAGCCACCGCGCGCATCTCCATCCGCTTTAATGACACCCATTCGGGTGCATCGCTTGCAGAAATGGTCGGCGCTATTGCAGGAAAACATGGCGGCGTTGCCAAGCCGATTATCTCGGGCGAACCGTTCCTGACGCCGCCCGGCGAATTTAGTCAGATTATCGCCGATGCAGTGAAGGCGGAAACGGGGATTGACCCTGAACCATCAACAACTGGCGGCACCTCCGATGCGCGGTTTCTGCGCGCGATATGCCCTGTGATCGAATTCGGCCTGTGCAATGCAACGATGCACAAAAGCGATGAAGCAGTGGCAATGGCCGATCTGGAGACGCTCACCAAGGTTTATGCGAGAATAACCAAGTCTGTGCTCACCTCTTAGGAGCTTCCAGCACCTTCTTACGGAAGCTGCACAGATCACTTAGCTGACAGCGCCAACATTCTGGTGTGCGCGCCTTGCAGACATAGCGGCCATGCAAGATCAGCCAATGATGCGCGTGGAGCCGGAACGGCTGCGGTACGCGTCTTTCCAGCTTGGCCTCGACCGCTTCGGGCGTTTTGCCTTTTGCCAGACCAGTGCGGTTGCCCATCCGCAAAATATGCGTGTCGACTGCGAAGGTTTCTTGTTTGAACCAGCAGTTGAGCACAACATTGGCAGTTTTTCGACCGACACCTGGCAAAGTGACCAATTCTTCGCGATCGTCCGGCACTTCGCTGCCATAGTGATCGATCAACCGCTGCGAAAGCAGAATGACGTTCTTTGCCTTGGAATTGAACAGGCCGATTGTCTTGATGTGCTCCTTCAGCCCTTCCTCTCCCAGCGTGACCATTTGTTCAGGAGTAGTAACCTCGGCAAACAGTTTGCGAGTGGCTTTGTTTACGCCAACATCGGTCGCCTGGGCTGACAATGCAACCGCGACGACAAGCTGATAGACATTGCCATATTCCAGCTCGGTCTCAGGCTCGGGGTTGTCCTCCGCGAGGCGGCGGAAAAATTCAAAAATCTGGTCTTTGGTCACAGATCCAGTACATCCTGCATCGTATATCGACCTGCATCCTTGCCGATCAGCCAAGCCGCCGCCTTCACCGCGCCGCGTGCGAAGATCATCCGGTTTTCGGCGTTATGAGTGAGCGTGATGCGTTCTTCGTTGCCTGCAAAAATGACGCTGTGATCGCCGGCCACGGTTCCGCCGCGTAGGGCAGCGAAACCGATTGCACCTTCCTTGCGTTCTCCGGTGTGGCCATCGCGCCCGCGTTCTGAATTGGCGGCGAGATCAATATTACGGCCCTTGGCTGCGGCTTCACCTAGCAGCAGCGCGGTACCCGATGGCGCATCGACTTTCATCCGATGATGCATTTCAACGATTTCGATATCCCAATCGCTGCCAAGTTTGGCAGCGGCTTCACTCACCAGATGTGCGAGCAATGTCACGCCAAGCGAGGTGTTGCCTGTTTGGAGAATGGCGATGTTATGACTGGCCTTATCGATCATCGCATGATGTTCTGCTCCCAAGCCGGTTGTGCCGATCACGATGGGAATGCCTGCGTCGTGCGCGGCCTTGAGGTTATCTGCCAACGCAGCGGGTGAAGAGAAGTCGACCAGAACTTCCGATTGCGCCGCCGCGACAGAGGCGCTGCCACCCAGATCGACACCGCCTGTGTTGTCATGCCCGGCATCACGGATGGCCTGCTGCAACGCTTGTCCCATTCTGCCTTTGCTGCCTATAATGCCAATGTGGGCCATATGCCCCTCCGCGCTCTAAAGCTGAGAGCCGCCTGCCAATACGCGTTTCGCACCGGCAACGCTCAGATGATGCGAATCAAAGTAGAGCGGTTGGCCGTCCGCGACAATGATGGTTGTCTCACCTTGCACCAATTGGTCGGCAGGATCGATGATTTGGACACCGGTTTGTTGCCACGCCGTAAACTTGCGCGTCAGCCAATTGGTCTTGGCGAGATAGCTGGCACGGCTGGCAGTTTCGATCTCAGGTCCGCGCATCGCGAGCCTGCGTGGCACTTGGAAGCCTTGCGGCGGAACAGGGCCGATAAGGATGACGCTTTTACCAGCCTGCTGGAGTCGTTCGATTGTTTGCGGAAGCTGCGATGCTACTCTGCTATTGCGGTAATTGTCGCTCGCCCAGAAAGCGGTAAGGTAGACGGTCTTTATGTCTGGATTGGCTTCCAGTTCCGTCATGACTGCCCGATTAAATTCGGCACAGGTCTTCCGGCTTGGCGCTTCATATCCAAGCGCTGGCGGACAGCTGGCGTGGGTGCGCTGAGCTAACGACCGACCCTTTACCTTCATTTGTTCGCCAAGCACCCATGCGAGTTCGACCCCGTGGCTATCACCCCACAATAGCGAAGTTGGCGCGACTTCGGCGCCAAGATTGCATTCGGGCCGCGCGCCGCCAATTTGATCGTTCAAACAGGCGTCGCGCGCCGGGCTGATATCATGCACTCCCTCGGCATAGCGCACCGATTGTTCGGTAAAGCGCGCTGGCCATCCGCCCAGTGATACCAGCACAAGCGATGCCGCCGAAAGTGCCGCCATCCCGCCAACGCTCCAAGCGAAGATACGCCTTCGTTCAAAGTTGCTGTGGTTGCGAAACGGGCCCTCTATGAACCGCCAGCTGAGCCATGCAATGGCGAAGGACAGAGACACGATGACGATGGATTGGACTTCGCTTAACTTTTCGTCTTGCGCATATTCCGTCAACACAATTAGCGGCCAATGCCACAGATATAGCGAATAGCTGATCAGGCCGATGGCAACTGGCGCTCGCATCGCAAGAAGCTTGCTGACGGCAGTTTGCGGGCCGCAATGGATAAGCAGCGCCGCCCCGACCACCGGCGGCAAAGCGGTCACTCCGGGAAAGACAGTGTCCTTGGTGTAAAGTAGGGTCGAGGCGACAATCGCGGCTAGTCCGGCAAAGCTTAGTAACTCTCTAGCAAATTGGTTCCTGATTTGCGGTATCGCACCCAGGGCGAGCAATGCGCCGAACATCAATTCCCAAGCGCGCGGCGGCAGTAGATAGAACGCGAACCCGTCGCTATCGGCTTGTTTGGAGACCGCCCATGCAAAACTGAGAAACGCCAAGGCGACGACCGCCGCTAGCCTCAGGCGCGGCGCAAATTTTGCAATCAGCATCAGGATGAGCGGGAATACAATGTAGAATTGCTCCTCTACACCTAGCGACCAGGTATGGAGCAGCGGCATGGTCTCAGCAGAGCTTTGGAAATAGCCTGCCTGCATGAAAAACCACACATTGGCGAGGAAGCCGAGTGCGGCGAGCGCCGAGCGCGGAACCCCCTCGAAATCCCCCGGCAAATACAGCCAGCTCCCCGCAATCAATACGAACGCTACCACTGCGAATAAGGCAGGCAAGATCCGCCGCGCGCGCCGCTCGTAAAACTTAATAATCGAGAAATTATCCGCGTCGATTTCGCGCGCTATAATACCTGTTATCAAGTAGCCCGAGATGACAAAGAAGATGTCGACGCCGACAAATCCGCCGCCAAATCCGGCAACATGCGCGTGAAATAGGAGCACCGGCACCACGGCAAGCGCTCGCAACCCATCTATGTCGGGGCGATAGGCGGGTCTGCCAAGGGCTTTGGTCGGATCGCTCATAGTGCTTGCCCGATAGCGCGATATGGTAAAGATTTGACGGATGGAGACTGACTTGCAGAATATAGTAATCCTGACCGGAGCAGGAATCAGCGCTGAAAGCGGTATCGATACTTTCCGCGCCGAGGGTGGATTGTGGGAACAGCATCGGATTGAAGATGTCGCCACTCCAGAGGGCTTCGCGCGCAATCCGGACTTGGTGCTGAACTTTTACGATATGCGCCGCGCGGCGGTGCAGGAAAAGCTACCCAATCCGGCGCATGAAGCGCTGGCTCAGCTGAATCACGCGTGGAGCAACAAGCCCAATCATAATCTGCTGATAGTGACACAGAATGTTGACGATCTGCACGAGCGAGCCGGCGCTGCACATGTTCACCATATGCATGGCGAGCTTCTCAGCGCGCTGTGCTGTGCTTGTGAGCACCGGACTAGGTGGACGGGTACAATGATCGAGCGGCCATCTTGCCCAAATTGCGGCGAGCAAGCTCTGCGCCCTGACGTAGTATGGTTTGGCGAGATGCCTTACGACATGGAGCGGATTTATGCGGCGCTGCGGAACGCCGATTTGTTCGTATCCATTGGCACGTCAGGCGCGGTCTACCCGGCAGCGGGGTTCGTCCGCGATGCGAAGGAATTGGGCGTCCCGACGATCGAACTCAATCTGGAACGGAGCGAGGGTTCACGCTGGTTTGACGAAACGCGGATTGGTCCAGCGAGTAAGCTGGTGCCACAATGGGTTCAAGAATTACTAAGCCCTTGAGCCGCAGGCGCGGCATTCGGGGTCTTTGGCGATGTTTAGTGTGCGCATGCTTGGTTTCATCCCGTCGAGTAGATGCAATTTGCTCCAGCCCGGACTACCGAAAGCTGCTTTGCCCTCCAGAACGACCCGGATAGCCTGCATCGCGGCAAAGCTTCCTGCCCAGCCAGCCATCGCGCCGAGCATCCCATCATCTGCGCAGGTATCGCAATCCTCGGTGTCAAACGCATCACCGACATAGCAGCGGTAACAAGAGTGTTCTGGAAGATGTCCGGCGAAAGCCGCGACTTGACCTTGAAAACGCCCTACAGCGGCGCTGAGCAGCGGAATGCGCTGGGCTACGCACGCATCTGACACAGCCAGGCGCGTGGCGAAAGTGTCAGTCCCGTCGATCACCAATTGGGTTGAGCCAAATAAAGCCGCTGCATTGGCAGCATCTATCCGGTCATCGCGCACATCGACTTCAACCGCGCTGTCAAAATTGGCGAGCCAGCGGCGTGCAGCGACTGCCTTTGCATGGCCGATATCGCGCTGGGTGTAGATTGTCTGACGCTGGAGGTTGGACAGCTCGACATCGCCATTGTCAATCAATGTCAGCTTGCCGATGCCAGAGCCAGCAAGATATTGCAGCGCAGGACTGCCAATTCCGCCTAATCCAACCAGAGTGACATGCGCCTCTGCCAGCGCCATTTGTCCTGCTCCGCCGATTTCCGGTATCACGATGTGACGTGCGAAACGGTCAAGGCGTTCGGGTGAAAGGCTGGTGCTTGGGGCCATGTGATGCCTGTAGACGCGGCGCGCACAGCCTGTCGACAACCCTGTGCATAGGGCTGTCGATTAGCTGTTCGTGATCGGTGGAAAGTCTAAGCTGTTATCTAGCTTTCAAGTTGACGCAGCAAACTTCGAACATCGCCATCCATGTCAGCGTCGCGGGTCCGCAAATCCTCAATCAGACGTACCGCATGGATCACAGTCGAGTGATCGCGCCCGCCAAATTTGCGGCCGATTTCAGGGTAACTACGAGGCGTGAGTACCTTTGACAGATACATCGCGACCTGACGCGGCCGAACGATCGCGCGGGCGCGGCGTTTGCTGCTCATCTCGCTTCGATCAAGCCGGTAGAACTGGCAGACCGTGCGCTGAATTTCGTCAATCGTAATCCGCCGGCGATTGGCCGACAGAATGTCAGTGAGCTGTTCTTCGGCAAGTTGCAGCGAAACGGTTTGGCCGGTCAACTGGGCATAGGCGATCAATTTGTTCAGGCCACCAACCAATTCACGCACATTGCGCGTGATAGTCCGGGCAAGAAATTCGATCACATCGCCGGGCACTTCGAGCGGTGCAAAGCGGGTCAGTTTCGATTCGAGAATCTTGCGGCGCAATTCGATGTCGGCAGGCGCGATATCTGCGACCAGACCCATCGACAGGCGGCTGAGCAAGCGCGGCTCGACACCGTCCAGGGCCTGCGGCGCCCGGTCAGCGGCAAAGACGAGGCGCTTACCCTCGGCCAGTAATGCATCAATTGTGTAGAGCAATTCTTCTTGAGCGCTCGCCTTACCGATGATGAACTGGATATCGTCAACCAGCAGCAAATCAAAGCTGCGCAGCCGCGCCTTGAACTCCATCATCTGGTTTTGCTTCAGCGCCTGCACGAATTCGACCATGAAACGCTCCGCCGAGCAGTAGAATATGCGTGCCCGCGGATGGGATGCCAAATAGGTGTGGCCAATCGCGTGAAGCAGATGGGTTTTGCCCTGACCAGTCGCTGCCTTGAGATAAAGCGGGGAAAATTGCGGCGTTTCAGTCGCGGCCATCCGCTGAGCTGCATTGCAGCCAAGAATATTGGTCTCGCCGGTAATGAATGCTGCGAATGTTAAAGAAGGGTCGAGGCCAACTGAGGACGAAAAGCCCTGTTCGCCTATTGTGCCGGCAGCGACCGTAATCATCGAAGAATCTGAACGATCGTTGGCGGCACGGCGCCCGCCACCAAACCCGCCGTCATGCAGGCTGATATCAGGAAGCTTGCGGCGCCCAGGGTGTACCTGAATTTTCACATTGCGAATGTCGTTCTTCGCGATTTTCCATGCGAGCGAAAGCCGGTCGGCGAATCGGTCGAGCACCCAATTGGCGGAAAATTCAGTTGGAAGGTAAAGGTCAAGGGTGCCGGTTTCCTTGCAGAAACCGCCAACTTGGATCGGCTTGATCCATTGGCTGTGCAATTGATGGCCCAGATCTTTGCGCAATCCTTGGCTGATATCTGCCCAGTCAGCCGCCAGATTTATCGCTTCGAGATCTTCCATAATTTCCCTGTCTGACTTTACGGCGCCTTTGCGGCCAGCCGCACCCTCAATCTTCGTTGCCATTCTCTCGTCCAACCCCGTGTGCCCGATCAAAAGCCGGATCTATCCCCCCAAGCGACGGCGCACGTGATAGCCTTGAACGGTCGCATAGCGCCGCCAAACTCGGAAATGGTGTTCTTCCGAGCAAACTCTATCGCGTGATCGCAAGATCGCGTCAGTTTGTAAAAGCCCGGGCTGTCGAACCCCGAGCGTTGATGTTGGTTATGAACGGCTGCGCCAAAGACTCAAGACTTCAGACTGTAAAAAATCTGAAATAATTCTGTTGACTCGGTAGGATCCGCAGAGCGCCGTTTAACAGGCTGTTTACCCTCATTTTTTGTCATGTATCCGGCGCGAATCGCGGAAATCCCTAGGATTTTCGTTTGTGAGGTCTCGTTTCGGTGGCATTCCACACCCAATCTGGGCTCGCAAATTCGGCCAACAAAAAAGGCTGGCACCATCGGCGCCAGCCTTAAATTGTTTTGGGTCGAGCGAGTCGCCTGGCTCGAAGCCGAATCCTCGACTCAAATCAGAGCGCTGCGACTCGCTTGGAGAGGCGCGACATTTTCCGTGCAGCCGTGTTCTTGTGCATTACGCCGCGTGCAACACCGCGAGCCAATTCAGGCTGGGCTGCTTTGAGTGCGTCTGCTGCAACTTCCTTATCGCCGCCTTCGATGGCCGATTCGACCTTCTTGACGAAACCGCGGATGCGGCTCTTGCGCGCGCCATTAATTTCGGCGCGGCGATCATTGCGACGGATGCGTTTACGTGCTTGCGGCGTATTGGCCATGTCTGTCCTTTGTCGGGCCGCCATTACACGGCCGGAATTCTTAAATTGGTTCGTTCGGAAACGGCAGTTGCCTACCGGAAAGCGCGCCCCTTACCGAGCCTCTCGCGAATCGTCAACAATTTGTCGCTGCATAACGAACTTACTTCTTCTGGCATTTTGGGCAGAACCAGGTGCTGCGCCCGCCTTGCTCGATTCTTGTGATTACTCCGCCATCCTCACGGTCACAGTGATCTCCTTCGCGTCCATATACTGCGAAGCGAGTGGCGAAATAGCCGAGCTGGCCATCGGGGCGAGCGTAGTCACGTAAGGAGGATCCGCCATCCTCGATTGATTGAAGGAGAACCGCAACGATTTCCGGAATCAATCTCGTCAAAGCTTGCCGAGAAACATTGCCTCCAGGTTTAAGTGGGTGAATACGGGCGCGGTGCAGAGCTTCGCACACATAGATGTTGCCGAGTCCGGCGATGATTCGCTGATCAAGCAACAACAGCTTTATTGCTTGCGAGCGGCCTGCGAAGGCTTGGCGGAGATGCTCCACGGTTAAATCAGGACCGAGCGGCTCCGGCCCCAATGAAGCGATTGATGGCCATTCATTCAATGTATCCGTCGCGACCAGATCGACCCAGCCAAACCGCCGCGGGTCGCACAGAGCGAATTGATGACCTTCCGTTTCGAGCACCAGGTGATCGTGCTTATCGGGCTCTTCCGGATCGATTCGCCAGCGTCCGCTCATTCCCAGATGGAAAATCAGCGTCGATTCGCGGTCTGTATGGATGAGGCCATATTTGGCGCGCCTACCCAGGCCCGTGACAGTTGCTCCCGTCACCATTTGCACCAATTCTGGCGGAAAAGGCTTGCGCATATTGGGCCGGTTCAGCGTTACGCTTGTGATCCGCTGACCATCAAGGAACTTTGCGAGGCCGCGGACCGTTGTTTCTACTTCTGGTAATTCAGGCATGGTCAGGCTCTTAACACCCTTTGCCACGCTCGCAATTGCTCCTAAGGAACCGCCCATGAGCGATACAGTATCTTTCGGCTACGAAGACGTCGACGTGAACCAGAAGACCGAGCTGGTGGGCGAAGTCTTTTCCAAAGTTGCAGCCAAATATGATTTGATGAACGACGTCATGTCGGGGGGTATGCACCGCGTTTGGAAAGACCGGTTTGTGCGCCGCGTTAAGCCGCAAAGTGACGAAACGATTTTGGATATGGCGGGCGGTACCGGCGATATTGCCTTCCGTATGTCCGAATATGGCGCCAGTGTGACAGTATCAGACATCAATCAGGAAATGCTTGATGTGGGTATCGAACGCGCGATGGAACGCGGGATCGACGGCCTCGTATGGTCCCGTCAGAATGCTGAACAGCTAAGTTTTTCCTCGCGCACCTTCGATGCCTACACAATCGCATTCGGAATCCGTAATGTAACCCATATTGATCGGGCTTTGAAAGAAGCGCACCGCGTTCTGAAATTTGGTGGGCGATTTTACTGTCTCGAGTTCTCGACTACCGAATGGCCGGGCTTCAAAGAAGTATATGATGCCTATTCGCACAAATTGATGCCACAAATGGGCAAGCTGATCGCTCAGGATGAAGAAAGCTATCGGTACCTCGCCGAATCGATTCGCCGTTTCCCGCCCATGCCGCAGTTCGAACAGATGATCCGCGACGCTGGTTTTGCAAAGACCAAGGTCGAGGCGATCTTCGGCGGCGCAGTTGCGATCCATTCCGGTTGGAAGATTTAGCAGCGTGACACGTCCCGCAACGCATATCTGGCGGCTCTTGAAATGGGGCCGGACACTGGCCAAGCACGGCGCATTGCGCGGTATTGAAGTCGATCCCAACACGCCGACGCCAGTTCGGCGACTAGTGCGGATTGCGAGGCTTGGAACTTTCCAACCCAAAACTCCTGATTATGCGACTGCATTTCGCGCCATCGGTCCTGCGGCTATCAAATTGGGCCAATCGCTCGCGACGCGCCCAGATATTGTCGGGGAGGAAGCGGCTAACAATCTGCTGTCGCTTCAAGATAATCTACCGCCAGTTGATTTTGCAGAAATTTCCGCGAGCATCGAAAGCAGCTTCGGCCAGCCGATTGATACTCTGTTTAGCCACATCGACCCAGTGCCCGTTGGCGCTGCCTCGATTGCGCAAGTCCACCGTGCGGTCACAACCGACGGCAAAGACGTTGCGATTAAAGTGCTCCGCCCTGGCATCCGCGAGAAATTTGAACGCGACCTTCAGACATACCACTGGGCGGCGGCGCATCTCGAAGCGATGGGCGGCGAAGCCGAACGATTGCGCCCGCGCATGACCATCGCCAATTTTGAGCGCTGGACCAATCGCGAGTTGGATCTGCGCCGTGAAGCTGCATCCGCCAGCGAGCTAGCAGAGACGATGCGTGCCATTGATGGATATGAGATTCCTTCAATCGACTGGGACCGGACAAATGGCCGGGTAATGACAGTCGAATGGGTCGATGGCGTGAAGATAAGCAAGCGCGATGAATTGGTCGCGGCAGGGCATGATTTGCCCGAGCTGGCTAACAGATTGGTTCTGGCGTTCCTAACTCAAGCGATCAGCGGTGGCTTCTTTCATGCAGATATGCATCAGGGCAATTTGTTCGTGCGTGCGGATGGCACAATCGTTGCGATTGATTTCGGGATTATGGGCCGTATTAACCGCCAAGCGCGGGCATGGCTGGCAGAAATTCTCTATGGACTGACCACTGGCAATTACAAACGCGTAGCGGAAATTCACTTCGAGGCGCAGTACGTGCCGAGCTATCACGATGTTGACGAGTTTGCGACCGCGCTGCGTGCCGTGGGCGAGCCTATGCGGGGCAAACCCGTCAGTGAATTGAGCGTTGGTCAAATGCTCGACGGGTTGTTCGCAATCACCCGTGATTTCGACATGCAAACGCAGCCGCATTTGTTGCTGCTGCAAAAGACAATGGTCATGGTTGAAGGTATCGCGACCCAGCTTAACCCTGAAATCAACATGTGGGATACTTCGGCGCCCTATGTCCGGGCGTGGATACGTGACGAGTTGGGGCCTGAAGCTGCGATTGCCGACCGGATCAAGGAAGATACCGAGACGCTGATGCGCCTGCCGGGGTTAATTCGCAGGATCGAAGACCAATTCCCAACCAAAGGCGGTGCGCCAGAGCAGGCACCTCTGCCGCATGTGCCGTTGATGTGGGACAAGCCAGCGCATAAAACCCGGAAATGGCCGGGCTATGCTGTGGCTATCTTGGCCGGTGTAGCGGCCACTTTCGGCGCGCTGCAGGTAGGCTGGATCGGCTAGATATCAGTGGGATGGTCACGGTGCGGAAGTACTCGCGATGCCACCAGCATTACGGTCACGGTTACCGCTTCAATAATCATTGGCGGTAAGAAACCCTCGACCGTCCCGTCGGCAAAAACGCTGATGATACGGCCGAGCAGGGCAATGCCAAACAATCCGGCGGGAACGAGCAGCAGGTCACCATTGCGCTTCCACGCGCCGATTAGCATGCAAATCGCCGAGACAATGAAGAATGCCGAGATGTCTGCACGGATCGCAGCAAGTCCGCTGCTATCAATCGCCGACAGTCCAAACCCCGCACCAGCGCCCGAAGGGTCGATCAGAAATCGCATTCCCATCGCAATATAAAACAATCCGCCAACGAAAATCAGTGCTGTTAATGCCAAACGCATGATGCAGGTCCCCCGTGTCAATCTTAAGTGATGGTTTATAGGCCGATAAGGATGATCGGCTAGATAAAAATTAACCACTGAAATGCAGGGCTGGCAGGAGGGGGGCTGCGCCGCTAGTCTGGTGCCATGATATTGAAGTCAGTACGATGATGAGGGATTTTTCATGAGCGCGGACAATTCTGCCAAAGTGCTGCTGGTTATTGGCGGCGGCATCGCGGCTTATAAAAGTTGTGAGCTCGTGCGCCTGATCCGCAAGGGTGGCGCTGATGTCACTTGCGTCGTCACGAATGGCGGTCAGCAATTTGTGACCCCGATGGCGCTTGCTGCTCTCAGCGAAAACCCCGTCTACACCACGCTGTGGGATCTTAAGAACGAAGCGGAGATGGGCCATATCCAATTGAGCCGCGAGGCTGATCTGGTCGTCGTGTGTCCGGCAACCGCCGATCTGATGGCCAAAATGGCCGCAGGCATCGCCGATGATTTGGCAACAACCTTGATTCTCGCGACCGATAAACCGGTGATGGCAGTCCCCGCAATGAATGTGCGGATGTGGCAGCATGAGGCAACGCAGCGCAATGCCAATTGGTTGAGGCAGGCGGGCGTTCATGTGGTCGATCCCGACATAGGCCCGATGGCATGCGGAGAGTTCGGCCCCGGGCGCTTGCCCGAACCGGAGGCGATCTGGCTCGAAATTGCCGATTTGCTGGATCTTGATCCCGGCGATGTCGACCCGGCAGAAATTGGTGAATTTCTTGAGGTCGCAGAACCCGAGCCGGTAGCCCGCGGCGGCGGTCTTGGTAGCCTGCTGTCCTCACTTATTCCGCGTTCTGCGGCCAAGCGCACGCAAGACGAGCTAGAAGCACAATGGTCGGAAGAACAATCCTCAGAAGAGCCTGAGCCCGAGGAAGAAATACCTTTCGATCCCGAAGCTGGCGGTTCCTTGCTCGCGGGCAAGGGTAGTGCTGCTGCGGCCCCTCCGACTGATCCGGAGGCGACCAATCACATGGCCGGAAAAGGCGGTGCCGAGCCTGAGCCAATTGATGGCGATGAGCAGCCAGTTTCAGTCGGAATTGGCGATGAGAATGGCAGCCAAGATGGCCATACCAATCCGCTCGATGGGCAGCCCGATTTCGAGCAGGAGCCCGAGCACCGGCCTCTTTTCGGCAGGCATGTTCTGATTACAGCGGGGCCAACTCGGGAGCCGATTGATCCGGTGCGATACATCGCCAACAGGTCGTCAGGTAAGCAAGGCTTTGCGATCGCAGCAGCAGCAGCAGCAGCCGGTGCGAGGGTGACTCTGGTGGCCGGGCCTGTGTTCCTCGAAACACCGCATGGGGTCGACCGGATAGATGTAGAATCGGCCCGCGAAATGGCTGCAGCTGTCAAAGGCAATTTGCCAGCTGACGTCGCAATCATGGTTGCGGCTGTATCTGATTGGCGGAGCAAGGATGTATCGGGGGAGAAGATTAAAAAACGCGGCTCTGCCCCGCCTGCGCTGATGCTGACCGAAAACCCTGATATCCTTGCCACCACTGCAGCGGGAGGGAATCGCCCAAGCTTGCTGATCGGCTTTGCCGCCGAAACGCAGGATGTGGTTGAGAATGCGAAGACCAAGTTGAAGCGCAAAGGTGTCGATTGGATCGTTGCGAATGACGTTTCGGGTGACGTCATGGGCGGCGAAAATAATCGTGTGCAAATCGTTACTAAGCGCGGTGTTGAAAGCCTCCAAAACATGCCAAAAGATGATGTGGCGCGCGAATTGATTGCGCGGGTCGCGGAAGAACTTGAAACATCGGCGGAGCGCGACGACAATGACTAATACGGTTGGGGTGCAGGTAAAGCGCCTGCCCCATGGCGAAGGCCTCGATTTACCAACATATGCCACCGCGGGCGCAGCGGGTATGGACGTGCTGTCGGCAGAAGATGTCTCGCTTGAACCAGGTATGCGTCACGCGGTTGCAACAGGCCTCGCCATGGCAATTCCTGCTGGTTATGAAATACAGGTCCGGCCCCGGTCCGGGCTTGCTTACAAATTTGGTGTTACCGTGCCGAACACTCCGGGCACCATCGATTCCGATTATCGAGGCGAGTTGAAGATCCTGATGATTAATCACGGGACCGAGGCATTCGCGATCAAACGCGGCGAACGGGTCGCACAGCTGGTACTTGGCCCCGTAACACAAGCCGCTTGGCACGAAGTAGGCGAACTTGATGAAACCGATCGCGGTGCGGGTGGTTTCGGCTCGACCGGCAGATGATTGAAACCATCTCCGGCTTGGGGTTTGGCGGACTGTTGATCGCAATTGTGGCGCTGGCTGTGTGGATCCTGGTGCTGGTTTGGCTGGCGCAAAGGGTGCTGCGATTTATTGGCCTGCGAAGCGGATGGGCTCCGCTTGATGGCAAGAATATGCTTGCAGCAGCTGTGCTGTTGACCGGCGCGATTCATCTGGGCAATTATTTGCTCGATGTGCTGGAAGCTTCGATGCGTGGCAGTGCAGGCGCTGTGGAACTCAGCTTCCCGGGTGCATTCCTAATCGGCTCGGTGGCGATTGGTGTCGGAATAGCGGCGATCAGATGGCACAGGCAGCAGAAGCGCGGAGAATAAAGCTAATTACTTGTGGGCGTCCGCCGACCCGAGAAAAATTAATCGACCCGGCGAACCTTAGTTTCTTCCGGTTTGATCGAAATTCGCAAGGTCTCGCCCGAATTCCCGGGGAAGTCGGTGAACATCGCCTCGACCAGATTGGGCACCAAATATTGCAAGCGGTTGGAAGTCGAGACAGCTTGCGCCTTACCTTCGAATAACCGGGTTCCATTGGCCGTATTGTCGATTTTCATGTCGATACCGCTGGTATAAACCGTATAGCTGTTCACTTCAGGTCCGCCGAACCAAGGATCGTTAAATCCGAAGCCCCATGCGTTTCCATGAAAACCGCGCCTGCCGAAGCGGCCGCGATAGCGGGAGCCATAATAAGGGCGAAATGCGCCCCAACGTCCGTAAAACGGGTCAGAGAAGCCTGTCGAACGAACGCGCTCACGGCCTTTGTCGACCCCATAATCAAATCGCACGAGCAAATTGGCGTTTTCGGGATTGCCTTCGGTGTAGCCGAGCCGCTGCATTTGCGCCTCAACCAGGTCGGCATACATTGAAAATTCGAGGCCACCGGCCAGCGCAGGGTCGTCAGCGATTACAGCAAAAGTCTGGCCTTGCGGCGCAGGCAACTGGCTTTGGAAACGCGATACATCGGCGTTGAAGCCCTGCGTACAAGCACCAAGGCTGGCGAGGAGTAGGGGCACAGATGCTAATTTCATCGTGCGGCGGAATATTGATGCCTTGATCGTCATGACCAATCCTTTCGCAATCAAATTACTCTTTAAACCGGGACCCAAAAACGTAGGGAATTCTAGTAAGCTCAAGCCTTAACCCGACGCTCCATCCCATAAGATGCTGATAAATCTGTCATTGTCTTTGCTGATTGTAAAGCAAAGCCCTGAACTAGATTTGAACAGGATTGGCCAGAAGCCTCAAGTAAATCAGTGTAATCAGCCGCGAACGAGGCCTAGCGCGCTATAAGTTTGATCCAATGTGTTTCGGCCAAGATCACGTGCCTTCAACGCGCCGCGAGCCAGGATCGCATCAAGCGATTCGCGGTCGCCCTTTAATTCGCGGAATCTTGCAGAGATCGGCGCTAGGGTTTCTACCAAGACCTCGCCCAAAGCGGGTTTGAACTTGCCGAAACCCTCGCCGCCAAATTGAGCGAGGACACTATCCACGCTTTCACCGGTAACAGCGGTGTAGATCGTCACCAGATTGAGCGCCTCTGCGCGGCCTTCAAGTCCCTCTGCATCCGATGGAAGCGGTTCTGCGTCCGATTTGGCCTTCTTGACCTTCTTCATAATCGTGTCAGCATCATCTACCAGATCGATGCGGCTCATGTCGGAAGGATCAGATTTGCTCATTTTGGCGGAGCCATCTCGCAGGCTCATGATCCGGGCAGCTTGCGGTGGGATATATGGTTCCGGCAAGGTGAAAACAGGCGCATCATCGGCGCAGAAATCATTATTGAATTTTTGCGCAATATCGCGTGCCAGCTCCAAATGTTGTTTTTGGTCGTCACCAACCGGCACGTGAGTTGCCTGATACAGCAGCACATCAGCCGCCTGCAGGACTGGATAGGTAAACAGAGCGATGCTCGCGCCTTCGCGGTTCTTGCCCGATTTGTCTTTGAACTGGGTCATCCGGTTGAGCCAGCCCATCCGCGCCGTGCCATTGAGCAACCATTGTAATTCAGCATGGGCGGGGACCTGTGCCTGGTTGAACAAGACGGACTTATTGGGATCAATTCCGCATGCGACCAGCGCGGCAACCATTTCCAGCGTGCCTGCCCGCAACTCAGCTGGATTATGTGGCATAGAGATGGCATGCAAATCGGCGAGGAAGAATAGGCATTCGCTGCCATCTTGCATTTCATCCTGCATTCGCACCCAATTGCGGATAGCGCCAAGATAATTGCCCAGATGAAGGTTACCTGTCGGCTGAATGCCTGAAACGACTCTCATGATCTGTCCTGTAATTACGCCTGACGGCGCATAAGCCTGCCAATCGTCTCGCGGTCAAGCACGCGTAGGGCAAAGGCGGCGATTGCAAAGGTCAGCGCGCCTGCCAGAACGATGCTCAGAATACTGGCTGCACGCTCCAGCGCACTGCCGGTAAAGTAAGGGTCAGCGCAGGGCATTAGATAATAAAGCACCGCACCCATCATTAGTGCGGCAATCATTATTCGGAACATGCGGCTGACCACGCTTCCAGTGAGTTTGAAATACCCTTTGCGGGCTAATATCGCGTAAAGCAGCGCGACATTGCACCACGCTCCGATCGAACCAGCTATCGCAAGCGACAAGACGCCTAGCCCGAGCGAGAAGATCAGAAAGAGATTGAGGCTGATGGTTACGATCAAGGACACAGCCGCAGTATAAACCGGCGTGCGCGTATCCTTGCGAGCGAAGAAATTGGGTGTCAGCACCTTTACCAGCACATAGGCGGGCAGGCCGATGACCAGTCCCGAAACCACAGTTCCGGTTATCAGTGCGTCTTCGACGGTGAAGGCTCCGCCGACGAAAAACACTTGGGTAAATGCGCTGCCGGTTACGAATAAAGCGACAGCAGAGGGAATGGTTAGCAACATCGCCAGTTCGACCGCATTGCTTTGCAAACGGAATGCTCCATCCGCGTCCTCACTGGCAATAAAGCGCGACAGGGCGGGAAGGATTGCAGTGCCCAGTGCGATACCGATAATGCCAAGCGGGAGCTGGTTCCAGCGGTCAGCCATCGCCAAAAACGTGATCGATCCTTCGGGTAGGCTGCTGAGGAAGAACAGGTCGATGAAACGGCTAATTTGATAGACGCCCGCGCCGAACACGGCAGGCACAATCAACACGCCTAATTGCTTTACATCGGGGGTAATTCGTGGCCGCTTGAACGGAATGCGAAAGCCGCTGCGGCGCATCCAGTATGTAAGCCACAGCAATTGCAGCAAGCCTGAAGTCGTAACTGCGATGGCCAGAAGCAGACCGGTCGATTGGCGGGTAACCTCGCTATCGGCTTGCATCGCGCCCCATGTCAGCGCGGAAATCAGGCAAATGTTGAGCAGAATTGGTGCCGCTGCCGCTGCGGCAAAGCGGGACAGCGAATTAAGTACTGCGGCAGTTAGCGTGGCTAGGCTCATGAACAGCAAATAGGGAAATGCAATGCGGCCCATCATTACCGCGAGCTCGTAATTCTGTTGGTCAGCCTGAAGATCTTCGCTTGCAAAAGCGTAGAGGATCCAGGGCATGGCAATCATCATGATCGCGCCGAAAAACACCAGAATCGGCAACAAAATCGCCAGAATCTCGCTGGCAAAGCGCCTCGCCTCGGTCTGGTCATCGCCATCTTTCATATGACGGTTGAACAGCGGAACGAATGCACTAGCAAACGCGCCTTCCGCAAACAGGCGGCGGAAAATGTTCGGTAGCTGGAAAGCCAATTGCCACGCGTCAGCCACACCGCCAGCACCCAACACGCGGGCGAGCAGCATATCGCGCACAAAGCCGAACAGGCGGCTGACCATGGTCAGACCGCCGATTGTTCCGACGTTCTTCAGCAGGCTCATTGTTCAGCGCCCGCAGGTGTCATCCAGCTTATGCTTCACCAGCGGGAGTGCCGCCAGCTGCCGCTTCCTGTTCAGCTTTCTGCTGCAATTGCTGCATATACAGGCCGTTGAAATCTACCGGATCGAGCATCAACGGCTGGAAACCGGCATCGCGTGTCGCATCGGCAATAACGCGCCGGGCAAAGGGGAACAGCAAGCGAGGGCCTTCGGCATACATGAAGGCATGCATTTGCTCTTCTGGCATGTTGCGCATCCCTACTAGGCCGCAATATGCAAGCTCCACTAGATAGACACTGCCTTGCTCTGCTTTGGCGCTGACGTTGATCTTCAATTCGACTTCGTGAACTTCATCATTCACTGGCTTGGCCGCGATGTTGAACTGCAGGTCGATCTGCGGTTGATCAGTATACTGGAAGCTGGCCGGAGCGTTTGGGTTTTCGACCGAAAGATCTTTCACATATTGTGAAATGATACCCGCGACGGGGCTCGTATCAGCGCCATTGGGTGCTGGATCCATGTTCAGATCGGTGAGAATGTCGCCTTCGTCGGCCATGATGTTTGTGTCTTTCGCTTGTATTTTGTGGATATCATTCCCGAACCTGCAAAAGTCCGGATCGGCGGCGCGAGTAGCACCGTCATGCGGTGCTCGCAACTTCAACTACTCTCAAAGCTGGCAAATTTCTTGACCCTGGGACGTGCCCGAAATGTGGTTTGGGGCGTTGTTCATTTGTATTCACACCCTATTTAGGGCACGAATGGTAAACAGGCTTAGGCGCATCTGTCTGCGCCGCCGCAAAACAGGTACTTATAGTGTCAGGTCATATTGTTGAAATCGTAATCCTTGCCATGGTCGCAGCCTTTCTTGGACTGCGCCTCTATTCGGTGCTGGGGCAACGCGCCGAGCACGAAGAGGAATCAATCCCGACCCACCGCGAAACACCAGCGCAACCCCGCAAGGCGGAACAGGCACAGCGCGACGAAGTCATTCCTCAAAATTCCCAGCAATTTCAAGAAAGCCCTAGCATAGTTCCGGCAGTTGAGCGCGGGGTTCGGGAAATCGCAGCGGCTGATCGTAGCTTTGATATCACCAGCTTCATCGAAGGTGCGAAAGCTGCCTACGCTATTATCCTCGAAGCGTTCTGGAAGGGCGACCGTGAAACTCTGCGCGAATTGTGCGATTCGGATGTGTATGAGAGCTTCGACGCAGCCATTACGATGCGTGAGAAAGCAGGCGAAAAACTCGACAACCGCCTGATTCGGATTGAAGAATCGGTTATTGACCGCGCATCACTCGACGGCAAGACGGCACGTCTTGCGGTGCGTTTCGTCGCTGATATCGCGGCGGTTACCTATGATAAGGACGGTACGATGATCGCGGGTTCACTCGATGATGCGATTGAAAGCCGCGATGTTTGGACATTCATGCGTGACATCAACTCTTCCGATCAAAACTGGCTGCTCGACGAGACTGACGAGGGTTGATCGGGGATAGAGGGCTGGTTTAGCGATGCGTATGAACCAGGTCTTGGTTGCTTTAAGCGGGCTACTTCTGCTTTCTGCATGCGGCAGTCTTATTCCCGAAAGCGCCCCGCCGCCTATCCAGATTGATCCTGCGACTATTACCAGCGCGCGGCTCGCAGGGGTTGCCTCGGGTCCATCAGTTGCCGGTCTTGGCATGGCTCAGCCCGATGCAGATGCTGCGCTGAGTGCCTTCATCGAAAGCTGCCCATCTCTGCTGCGACGTGAGGATCGGACCGGTTTGACGCGCCCAGAAGATTGGCGTGAGGCGTGCACGGCTGCACCAGCATATCGAAGCGACGCTCCCGCATTCTTCAAAACGTATTTTGAAACTGCCCGAATCGGAACCGGCGAAGCTTTCGCGACGGGTTATTTCGAGCCGGAAATTCGCGGATGCCGGATGCGCAGCCCTGGATGCGAAGTGCCGGTTTATGCCATCCCGAATGATTTGGTCCGTGAATGGCCTGCAGGAACCGCTGAAGCGGAAAAGACAGGTCGTGCGCCGCTTGGCCGAATTGATGAAAGCGGTAATGCTGTACCCTATTATACCCGCGCGGAAATCGAAGATGGCGCATTGGAAGATCGCGGCATTGCATTCGCTTACGCCGCCGATCCGGTCGAAATGTTCTTTCTCCAAATACAAGGTTCTGGCCGGCTTAAGCTGGATGACGGGTCGGTCATGCGGATCGGCTATGCGGGTCAGAACGGGCATAGCTATACCGGCATAGGCGGGGTGATGCGCGAACGCGGGTTGCTAGGCGATGGACCGGGTAAATACCCCGGATCGATGCAGGGCATCATGTCGTATATTCGCGAAAATCCAGCCGAGGGTAAAGCGTTGATGCGGCTCAATGAAAGCTGGATATTCTTCACCGAATTGACCGGCGATGGACCTTTGGGCTCGCTCGGCATTCCAGTTCGGCGCGAAAGTTCGGTAGCGGTAGATCCGCGGTTTGTGCCCTATGGCGCGCCGGTTTGGCTGGACCTTGACCGCGACGTTGCGGACGGTTTGTGGATTGCGCAGGACACGGGCGGCGCGATTAAGGGCGCCAATAGGTTTGATACGTTCTGGGGCGCTGGCGAGGATGCTCGCGAAATTGCTGGCGGGATGAGCGGCCGAGGACAAGCACTGATCTTGTTACCCAAGGGTACAGTCAAGCGCCTCAACGGCAAATAAGGGCGGTGCAGTGAAACTCCCTCGCGGCCTGTCTGCCGAAGAAGAGGCCGCATGGGCAAAGCTTGCCTCCTCGGTTGAACCGCTTGATGGGCGGGTGATTCCGGCGGTTTCTGCGGAGCCGAGCGCAAAAGAACCTGCTCCCATACAAAAGAGAGCCAAGCCAGTTGCTTTTCCGCCAAAGCAGCGCCCGCCAATTCAAAGTCCAGCAGCTCGGCAGCCAGTGCCGCGAATGGCGCGGCGCATCGGCGGACAAACGCTCGACGCTAAATGGGACCGGAAGCTCAAATCGGGCGATATCGCGCCCGATTATACACTTGATTTGCACGATCATTATTTGGATGCCGCGCATGAACGGCTCGAAAGCGGAATGATGCAGGCGCGGGCAATGGAGGCGAGGCTGGTGCTGGTTATTACCGGCAGGCCGCGCCCGGTCGATGCAGCTGACAGAGCTACTAAACGCGGGGTTATCCGGGCAAAGCTGCTCGATTGGCTGGCAGCTGGCGACCATGCAGATTCCATCGCTGCGGTGAGAAAGGCGCATCGCCGCCACGGCGGGGAGGGTGCCTTGTATATTGTGCTGCGGCGCATCCGCTAATTAGCCAAGCTTCATCCACATTGGGCGCGGTGCAGCATTTTGTGGTCAGCGAGGATCAGCGCCATCATCGCTTCGACAACAGGCGTTCCACGAATGCCAACGCAGGGATCGTGCCGACCCTTAGTCTGGATCTGAGTGTTCTCACCCGAAGAACTTATGGTATCAACTGGCGTTAGAATTGAGCTGGTCGGCTTGAACGCTACGCGGCAAACTACCGGTTGTCCGGTCGAGATTCCGCCGGCAATACCCCCGGCATGATTGGCCTCGAATTCGGGTCCATTTGCGCCTGAGCGCATCGGGTCGGCATTCTGCTCGCCCGACAGCCTCGCCGCGCCAAAGCCGTCTCCGATTTCCACACCCTTGACCGCATTGATGCTCATCATTCCGCCTGCGAGGTCGGCATCAAGTTTTGCATAGACCGGAGCGCCCCACCCGGCTGGAACGCCGGTGGCAACACATTCTACAACTGCGCCGAGCGAGGAGCCTGCCTTTCGCGCATCATCGACCAGTTTCTCCCAGCGTTTCGCCGCCACCGGATCGGGGCAGAAGAACGGATTGTTGCTGATCTCCGCAAAATCGATGTTCGCCGGATCGATTGTGTCATCACCGATCTGGCTGACATAAGCGGTTATTGTCACTTCCGGCATGATCACTCGCGCAACTGCTCCAGCTGCTACTCGCGCGGCGGTTTCACGCGCGCTCGACCGTCCGCCGCCGCGATAGTCGCGGAAGCCGTATTTCGCGTCATAGGCATAGTCTGCGTGGCCAGGGCGATAGGCTTTGGCGACTTCGGAATAATCCTTGCTGCGCTGATCGACATTTTCGATCATCAGCGAAATCGGCGTGCCGGTCGTCTTGCCCTCGAAAACACCGGACAGAACCCGCACCGTATCGGGTTCCTTGCGTTGGGTGGTGTATTTTGACTGGCCCGGTTTGCGCGCATCCATGAACGGCTGGATATGATCCTCTGAAAGGGCGAGGCCCGGCGGGCACCCGTCCAGCACCGCGCCCAGCGCGGGTCCGTGGCTTTCGCCCCATGTCGTAAACCGCAGCACGCGGCCAAAAGTGTTCCAGCTCATACCGCATTCCTTGTCTTAAGCGTGGGCAAGTGTCCAGATTGACATCGTTTGGGCTGGACCAAGCGCAGCTTTCCGCGCAGGAACAAACCATGATTACAAAGCGCGCCTTATGATTGCGAAACTTCGGGGACTGCTCGATGAAACCGGCACAGACTGGGCCGTGCTTGATGTGCAAGGCGTGGGCTATCTCGTCCATTGCTCTACCAAAACACTGGCGGCACTTGGCGAGGTGGGCGAGGGTTGCACGATCTACACCGATTTGCAGGTGAGCGAGAATGATATGCGGCTGCTTGGATTTGCCGAGGCTGCCGAGCGCGATTGGTTTCGCTTACTCACGCAGGTGCAAGGCGTAGGCAGCAAAGTTGGCCTTGCAATCCTGTCGGCGCTGTCGACGGCAGAGGTTCAGTCTGCATGCGCCAATGGTGATGCGGCAATGGTTGCGCGGGCCAATGGCGTCGGGCCGAAACTGGCCGGGCGCATTGTCAATGAATTGAAGGATAAGGCCGGGGCGCTTCCCGCATCGCCGGGCGTGGGCGGAATGGCGATCTCTCCCGCAAGAGGGGCCAGTGCCGATGCCGTCTCGGCGCTCGAGAACCTTGGCTTTAAACCAGCGGTTGCGGCGCGCGCCGTGGCGCTGGCGCAAAGCGAATTGGGCGAAGACGCGAAAGAGAACGAGCTGATCCGTGTGGCTTTGAAAAGGGCAGCAGGTTGATGGAGAGAATGATGAAATATTTGGCAATTCTGGCAGCTTTGATGTTTGCCTTACCTGCTTCTGCACAAGATATGTCCGCTTTTAAAACCGGGCCAGTGTTTGAAGGCTTCGGGCCGCATGCTCCGGTTGAGGGAATGGGCCAGGTGCCTGCCGATACCGAATTTTCGATTGCGTTCGACGTCGCGAAGCTGGCCGAAGAAGGCAAAGCCAATCGCAGTTTCGAAAGCGCGGCTCGGTTCATCAATATGCATGTCGCGGCGGGTGTCGATCCTGAGAATATCCGCATCGCGGTAGTGGTTCACGGCAAGGCATCGCTCGACTTGATGAGCGATGAGGCTTGGTCAGCGAAAGGCAATAAAGGCGCAAATCCGTCTTCCGCGATGATCCGCGAAATGCTCGATCACGGTGTGCGTTTCATCCTTTGCGGTCAAAGCGGAACCGCCAATGGCATGACGCAGGCAGATTTGGTTCCAGGCGTGGAAACAGCGCTCTCCGCCATGACCGCCCATGCACTGTTGCAACAGCGCGGTTATACGGTGAACCCGTTTTGATCGAGGATCGCGCCTTATTTCGTCCTCATAATCCTGATCTTTCCTCAGGATCCATAGTTTCGCGGGCTTTGTTCGAGCGGTCCCAATTCCAACCCCAGTGCCAAATCGTGCCAGCCGCGGTTTTCGCTTTCGATCAGGCTGATTTTCCACTGTCGGCGCCATCGTTTGAGTTGCTTTTCTCACTCAAGGGCCTTGGCTATTCCGCCGAACAATTAGAAGCGGACGAGACGGACGAAATTATAGCGACTGGCAAAGCTGGACATGGTTTTGGTTCGAAATGGATGCTCAAACAAGTTCAGCATGACGGCCATAGGGTACCATGACCGAAAACCCCGACCTTACGCCGGAGCGGCAACCGGAGGACCATGATGCGGCTTTGCGCCCCAAGTCGCTGACCGAATTTATCGGGCAGGAGGCGGCACGGGAAAATCTTCGCGTGTTTGTCGAGGCGGCCAAGTCTCGCGGGGAGGCGATGGATCATGTGTTGTTCTTTGGCCCGCCCGGCCTTGGCAAGACCACGCTTGCACAGATTGTTGCCAAGGAACTGGGAGTGGGTTTCCGCGCCACTTCGGGGCCGGTTATTGCCAAGGCGGGTGATCTGGCGGCTCTGCTGACCAATCTCGAAGAAGGCGATGTCCTGTTCATTGACGAGATTCACCGGCTGAGCCCGGTGGTCGAGGAGGTGCTTTACCCCGCAATGGAAGACCGCGCGCTCGACATCATCATCGGAGAGGGGCCATCGGCGCGCAGCGTGCGGATCGATTTGCCGCCCTTCACGCTGGTCGGCGCAACCACACGACAGGGATTGTTGACCACGCCGCTGCGCGACCGGTTCGGCATTCCCGTCCGGCTGAATTTCTACACCGAGGAAGAATTGGAGCGCGTGGTAACACGCGGGGCCAAGCTGCTCGATATGGCTATTGAATCCGGCGGCGCACGCGAGATAGCCCGCCGCGCAAGGGGAACGCCGCGTGTCGCTGGCCGCTTGATGCGCCGCGTGCGCGACTTTGCCCATGTCGCGGGCGACGGGGTCGTTACCGCCAAAATTGCTGATGAAGCGCTCACCCGTCTAGAGGTTGACCGTTTGGGTTTAGACGCGATGGATCGCCGCTATCTCCACATGATTGCGGGCATTTACAAAGGCGGTCCGGTGGGCGTTGAAACGCTCGCGGCTGGCCTTGCCGAACCGCGTGATACGATCGAGGAAGTCGTTGAACCGTTCCTGATTCAACTGGGCCTGATCGCGCGCACTGCACGCGGACGCTGCCTTAACGACGGGGGCTGGAAGCATCTCGACATAACCCCGCCAAAACGCACAAGTGATTCGGGCTACGATACCGGTCAAAGCGGCTTGTTCGACGCGAATGGTTAAGACCTTAGAAGGAAATAGGGTGGTTTCGGTTTCATAGTGGGACAAGTCGCCCAAATGCCCGGTTTATTGGACAAGAATTTTACAGTTGGTACGATTTTCATAGTTAATTTGATTGCTGGTTAAGGGGTTTGGGCGTCTTCTGGTGTGACAGGGAAGTGCCACGAAGCGGACCCGCCGTCGAATTGGGCCTCCCAAGAGTAACTAAGAGAGTTTGCCCATGTCGGTAAAAATGGCCCTAGCGAAATTGTCTGCGACTGCAGCAGGCGGTGCGCTGTTAGCAGGTGGCGCGGTGCATGTCGCCGAAACCCCGATCACGGATTCCCCGTCTTACAAGTCGGTTAAGGGGCCCCAATCGGTAAAAGCCGAACCGCGCTATATCAAGGACCGTCCGACCACGCGTCGCCGCGTTGTTCACACAGAACCGCGCAAGCGCCGGATTGTGAAACGCGTTGTAGAATGCGAACCCGCAGTCGGTATGGGCCCTGGCGGCCATGCAACTGGCGCTGTTGTTAATGGTCAAGGCTGCGCGCCAGCCTATCAAATGGCGCTGGCAGCCATTCCTGCACCTTATGCCCCGCCACCACAGCCAACATTCCGAGGTGGCGGCGGCAATGGCGCAGGCGTGACCGTAATTGGAGGCAGCGGCGGCCTTGGAGGAGGGTTCGGTGGAGGCTTCTTCGGCGGCTTCGGTGGAAGTTCCAGCGGTAGCTCGGGCGGTAGCGTCGTTGTCAGCTCGACCACGACAACTTCTGGCGGAACCTCTTCGGGTACTTCTGGCGGTGACATCATTATCGATATCGACAACACCAGCGGTGGCAGCTCCACTTCGACTTCGACCGGGGGGCTCACCTCGACCACGACTACAGGCGGCCTGACTTCGACCACAACCACTGGTGGTGTCAGCACTTCAACCGGCGGCGTATCGACTTCGACTGGTGGCGTTTCAACGTCGACTGGTGGTGTGACGTCGACTACATCGACCTCGACATCGTCGGGGAATGTCTCAACCAGTTCGGGGAATGTGTCGAGCAGTTCAGGCAACAATGCGAGTTCGTCGACTTCGGGCAACGTTTCTAGCAGCAGCTCGGGCAATGTTTCGAGCAGCAGCTCGACATCTGGCAATGTGACCAGTTCGTCGTCGACATCGGGCAATGTTTCCACATCGACCAGCACATCGGGCAATATTACCAGCTCGACCAGCTCTTCGACCTCGACCAGCTCGTCATCCAGCACTTCGACTTCAACATCGTCGTCAGGAAACAATACGACGACAACAACAACATCGGGAATGACCTCCAACGGCGGCACGCCGGTGCCTGCTCCACCAATGACAATCTTGTTCGGTCTGGCAGCAGCAGCGGTAATGGGCCGCCGCAAGCTGAAGGTGAAGAAATCGGCTTAAGCGCCACTTTCAAGAATGCGCAAAGAAAGGGCGGCTCCGCAACGGGCCGCCCTTTTCATTTGTTAGAGATTCTAGAACATTCAGTCCGCCTCGATGCTATCCGCCACATTGGTTACCCACCGAACACCAGCAATCGTCATGATGCCGCCCAGCTCCCAGACGTTAGCGTATCCATACCCATGCAAATTGACCGCTCCGTCAATGTGACTTGCCTTAATGCCGAAGCGGACCGAGCGTCTAGCAGCAGTACATCTTCATTGTATGCGATCTCAAAAAATGCATCGTGATCGAGAAAATGCTGCTGACGGGTACCTACGAAATTGATCGCGTACTTTGTGAAGCCATCATAGCTGATCTCGGGGCACGGTACTGCATCATTGGCGGACAAGGACACACCGACCAAAGCCAATGACAGCGTAAAATCATGGCAAGATGGATTTAAAACTCCCCCTCCCTATGTAGAGAGACAGGCTGCGCGCAAAGACGTTACATACCGAGGAAGTACCTGCCTTCTCCGCAGAATACGGATATACATGCCATAGTTATCAGGTCAGATTTTTTGAAATTGGTCGAACGAAAAAGGCGCCGATCAAAGACCAGCGCCTTTCTTGATAATTGCCGTTCGGCTCAAGCAGCCAATTTGCGCAACACGTAGTGGAGGATTCCGCCGTTGCGGTAATATTCCATTTCGTTGGCGGTATCGATCCGGCACTGCGCGGTGAAGCTGAAGCTCGTGCCATCAGCACGGGTCACAGCTACTTCGACATCCTGACCCGGTGTCAGGTCTGCGAGGCCGAGGATGCTGAAGCTGTCTTCGCCGGTTAGGCCAAGCGTTTCGCGGGTGTCGCCGTCTTTGAACTGGAGCGGAAGCACACCCATACCAACAAGGTTGGAACGGTGAATACGCTCGAAGCTTTCGACGATCACAGCGCGGACACCAAGAAGAATGGTCCCCTTTGCAGCCCAATCGCGGCTGGAGCCAGTTCCATATTCCTTGCCGCCAATAACGATCAATGGGGTGCCATCGGCCTTGTGCTTCATGGCAGCGTCGTAAATTGCCATCTGTTCGCCATTGTAGGTGGTTACGCCGCCTTCAACACCGGGAACCATTTCGTTCTTTATGCGGATATTGGCAAAGGTGCCGCGCATCATCACTTCGTGGTTACCGCGACGCGAGCCATAGGAATTGAAGTCAGCCTTCGCGACCTGATTGCTCATGAGATATTCGCCAGCGGGGCTGTCTTGCTTGATCGCACCAGCTGGTGAGATGTGGTCGGTGGTGACCGAATCACCAAGCACAGCGAGCGGTTTTGCATCATTGATGTCGGTGATCGGGGCAGGGGTCATATCCATGCCATCGAAATAAGGCGGGTTGGCGACATAGGTGCTGCCGGGACGCCATTGGTATGTGTCCGAACCATCAACATTGATCGCCTGCCAATGCTCATCGCCCTTATAGACATCAGCATAACGGGTTTCGAACATCCCGCGATCGATCGAGCTGGCGCGCAAATCGGCAATTTCAAGATTGCTGGGCCAGATGTCCTTGAGAAACACGTCATTGCCATCTTGATCTTGGCCAAGCGGTGTATCGACCATGTCGGTCGTGACGGTGCCGCGCAAAGCATAAGCGACCACGAGCGGCGGCGAAGCGAGAAAGTTTGCTTGTACATCTGGGGAAATCCGGCCTTCGAAGTTGCGATTGCCCGAAAGGACAGACGCAGCGACGATGTTGTTACCATTGATGGCTTTGCTAATCGGTGCAGCCAGAGGGCCTGAGTTGCCGATGCAAGTAGTGCAACCATATCCGACCAGGTCGAAGCCAATCGCATCGAGGTCATCCTGCAATCCGGCTTTGACGAGGTAGTCTGTGACCACCTGCGATCCCGGTGCGAGGCTGGTTTTGACCCACGGTTTAGGCATCAGGCCCTTGGCGCGCGCCTTGCGCGCGACGAGGCCGGCAGCGATCAAAACATCAGGGTTGGATGTATTTGTGCAGCTGGTGATTGCAGCGATTACAACGTCGCCATCGCCAATGTCGTGGTCTTCGCCTTCTACCGCGACACGCTCTGCAGCGTCTTTCTTGAAGATCTTCTTCAGATCGCCGTTGAACAGCTCGTCAACATTGGGGAGCGTAACCTTGTCTTGAGGGCGCTTGGGACCTGCTAGCGATGGGACGACGCTGGCCATGTCGAGGCTGAGGGTCTTTGTGAAGACAGGCTCGTTCGCCGGATCGAACCACATTCCCTGTGCTTTCGAATACGCTTCGATCAATGCGATTTGATCTTCATCGCGGCCGGTTAGACGCATATATTCGATAGTTTTATCATCAATCCCGAAGAAGCCGCACGTTGCGCCATATTCTGGTGCCATATTGGCGATAGTCGCCCGGTCCGCTAGGCTGAGGTTTGACACGCCAGGGCCGTAAAATTCTACAAAACTGCCAACTACGCCAACTTCGCGGAGCATTTGGACGCAGGTGAGTACGAGGTCGGTTGCGGTCACGCCTTCTGGCATCGCGCCATCAAGCTTGAAACCAACAACCTGCGGGACCAGCATTGAAACTGGTTGGCCGAGCATAGCCGCTTCGGCTTCGATTCCGCCAACGCCCCAGCCAAGAACGCCAAGGCCGTTGATCATAGTGGTGTGGCTGTCTGTTCCAACGCATGTATCAGGGTAGGCGACTATTGTGCCATCAGGTCCGGCAGATGACCAAACGCCTTGGCCGATGTGCTCAAGGTTGACCTGGTGGCAGATGCCGGTGCCCGGAGGGACCGCTTTGAAATTGTCGAGGCTTTTTGCGCCCCATTTCAAGAAGTCATAGCGCTCTGCATTGCGCTGGTATTCCATTTCAACATTGTGTTCGAACGCTTTGGGATGACCGAATTCATCGACCATAACCGAGTGATCGATCACCAGATGAACTGGAACCTGCGGATTAATCTTTTGCGTATCGCCGCCTAGCTTGCCAATTGCATCGCGCATTGCCGCCAAGTCGACCACACAGGGGACGCCTGTGAAATCCTGAAGCAAGACGCGGGCAGGGCGATACTGGATCTCGGTACCAGTCTTCGGGTCCTTCTGCCAATCGGCGAGGCCCTGAATATCATCGGTTGAAACGGTAAATCCGCCATCTTCGAAACGCAGCAGGTTTTCCAGCAGAACCTTCATCGAGAACGGCAATTTGCTGACATCGCCAATGGTCTCACTGGCTTTGGCGAGAGAGTAATACGCATATTCCTTGCCGCCCACTTTGAGCGTGCTGCGTGTTCCGAGTGTGTCCTGGCCGACCTGGGTCATGCTGCGGGTAATCCTTTCATGGATGGGGCCCGCGCGCTCCCGATTTCAAATCGGGCGTTCAGCGGACAAAATATCTCCCGCGCACCTGCTACTTCAATGCCGTTTGGTCAAGTCCGCAACCTCCCAAAATCACGGATGGGCGGCCTTAAATGCGTTACACATGTTTACTGGCGGCTTTCGCAATTCCTCCTTAACCATCAACCGAGTTGGTCGAATGGATAAAGATGGGAAACTGGACAGGACCATGAATAGAGAGCGCCATGTGCAACCCCTCAACCAGATGCGTATGGCCGTCTTTAGCGCAGCAACTGCGATGCTCGCTTGTTTCTATTTGGCGTTTGTCCTGTCAGGTAATCCTGCGAATGCGGCTCAAGTCGCGATCCATTCAGTTTCGGTGAGCCAAACGGCTCTTGCTAGATAGCGCTTTGTTCAGGGCGCCTTCGGGTCGCAACCAGACAACCAACTACGATCATCATGGCCCCGGCAACGGTGGTCATGGTGATCGCTTCGGCAAAGACGTACCATCCAAGCAAAGCTGCCCACAGAAAACCAGAATATTCTAACGGGACCAGATACTGCGCCTCTGCCCGTGCATAGGCCCAGGTCAGCGACAATGCTCCAGCCACTGTGAGAGCAGCAGCAGCCGAGATACTGCCCAATATCGGAAGGGACGGGACTGTCAGAAACCACGGGGCAAAAACCGCTAAGACGCTGAACGCAACGCCGCTATGGAAAGTTGTGGCTTCGGTTGGACTAGAGATGAGGGCTTGCTGACGGATAATTATGAAATTCCAGGCGTAAAGCATCGCCGAAAACAGAATAGCGCCAAGTCCTTTCAAGGTTTCAATGTCGAAATCGGCTGCTCCCAATCTGCCACTTACGATGATGATTGTCCCAAGGAAGCCGAGTAGCGATGCATAGACAGCTTCGCGGCGGATTACCTCACCGAGTAATATTGCCGCCAAATAAAGAGTGATCAGGGGTGCGATAAAGCTGATCGCAATCGCCTCGGCAATCGGCAGCTTGGTCAATGCATAAAAGAAGCTGAGCGCCATGAAGCCGGACACTGTTCCACGCAAGATGTGCACTTTTAGCACGGCACGCTTCGGCCATTTTCCGCCGGTCCCGAGCCAGATTGGCGCGATAATCAATGTTCCGATCGCAGAGCGCAATATTGCCGCGCTGTAGGCCCCGGCGGCCAGCGAGGCGCTTTTCATAAATGCATCCATTGCCGACAGAAAACACACGCCGAGCAGAGCAGCCGCAAACGGCATGTAGGCGAGGTGCTTTTCAGACATGGAACTCGCATAGGCATTGTGTGGCGCTGCGTCACCACTCGCCCGCAATTCAGCCCCCAGTCAGCCATCATGGTTGATGGATTCTTCGCAATGGGGCAAATCATATCAATCGCCGAGAACTATTTTGGCGCGAACAGGGTGAGATAAGACGTGACGACCAGCAAGATTTTCCGGATTTCACTTTTGGCCGTGGCAAGCGCCACAATTGCTTTGCCGGTGGGCTTGGCGGCGCAATCCAGCGCTACCAAAGCGCCGGAGAACTTAATTCCTCAGCAACCAGCAATTGCCAGCGTTCCGGTGGACGCCGAAGATGATGTGGTTGTGTCTGACGCGGTCCTCGACGGTATTGATGCGATGGCGAAAGACGAAAGCCCAGCCTTGCAAAGCTGGAGCATTGAAAACGCGCGCGCTTTAGCTGCGATTGTGGAGGGGGTCGACGAAGAAGGCCTAAAGCCGGCAGACTATAATTTACTCGGCCTGCGGGCTGCGATCGAAGCCGGGCCCAGCTCCGCGCTCAATGAAATCGCGTCAAAATCTTTTCAATATCTCGTGGAAGATTTGCGCGACGGGCGCACTCCAATGGATGCGCGCAAACAATGGTTTGTGTTTGATCCCGACCAAGACCGTTATCCTACGAAGAAGCTGATGTCAGAGGCCCTCGAATCGGGCGATATGGCAGGTGTACTTTCCAAAATCATGCCTGAGCATCCTGACTATCAGCGTTTGAAGGGAGAGCTGGCGAAGACGCCGGCGACCAATCCTGCGCGTCAAAAACTGATCCGCGCTAACATGGACCGATGGCGCTGGCTCGCGCGCGACTTGGGTGGCCAATATTTGATGACCAATGTCCCCGAATTTCAGCTGCGACTGACGGTGAATGACAAGATTATCCGGACCTACCGGACCGTGGTGGGCAAGCCGGGCCGCACCGCTACGCCGCAAATTGCCGAGAGCGTCGAGGGCGTCATATTCAATCCGACTTGGACAGTGCCGCAGTCAATAGTGAAGGGCGAAGGCCTGGGTGCTCGTGTTCTGGCCAATCCGGCTTGGGGCCGCGCGCGCGGCTATAAGGCGTCTCGTGGGGCGAATGGCTGGGTCAGTGTGGTTCAGCAACCTGGACCAAGTAATTCGCTCGGGCTGATGAAGCTCGACATGCCCAACAAACATGCAATCTTTTTCCATGACACACCGTCACGGCATTTGTTCAAAAACGATGCGCGGGCTCTGAGCCATGGCTGCATCCGCACAGAACGGGCGACTGAGTTGGCGATTGCATTGGCGATTTTGCAAGGAGGGCTGACAGCCGATGAGGGCGTCGAGAAGCTGAAATCGGGCGTGTATACGAAAGTGCCATTCCAAAAGACCATGCCCGCCTACATCACCTATTTCACAATGGCACAAAACATTGATGGTGAGCTGACTACATTCTCGGATATTTACGGTCGCGATGCGGCTGTTTTGGCGAGCCTGGATGCACCACGAAAAGCAAACAGGTCACGCGTAACCGACGAACAGGTGATCGTGATCGAGGATAATTTGCGTGACAGCTGATAGCGCCGATTATTAATAAACTCCGGGGTTGATTTGCTCGATCCCGGTCGGGTTCTCAGGTTGCAATATTTTCAGGTCTATCGGTGCGTTGATAGTTGGCGGGACAACGATAGTTCCGTCTTCTTGCAATCCTAGGCTATCGGCATGGATAACGCGTCCACCGCCAAGTTGCAGCAGAGCCAGCTTGAAGTCCGCATCGCCCATCGCGAAGCATCCATTCGAACGACCCAATCGGCCCCATTTTTCCAGATGGGTACGCTCGGCATATTTGGCTCGGTGCATTACAATTGCCCGATCGAGCGCGTTAGAATTGGTTGCCTCCAACCCTTCAAGCCGGATCGAAGTTCCATAACGGCCAGTGTACCAGCCATAGGTTGCGTATGTGCCCTTGCTTGAACAATGCGAGCCGTTCACGTTTGAGAACCAATTGAGCCAGCCATCATGTTCGGGATCTGATCCGTCACCATGGCTGACCAAATGGGAATTGACCGTTCCAGCCTCTAGATTCACAAAATGGAAGCGCGGTTGTGATGAATGTAAGCCGTAATCGGCGATGCCCACGATATCGTTACGCCACAGCATACTGCCCGCCTTGGCTTGTGCCTGCTTGGCGATTGCAGCCAATTTGGCATCGCGAGGCAAGCCATTGCGTGCCTGAGCAGGAAGGCGGGTTGGAACGGCTAGTGTCGCACCAACCAGTAGAGAGCCTTTGATGAGATCGCGTCTGTTCATGTTTCTAACTATAGCATAGCATCAGGTAACTGGTTCGTGAATGGGGTTTGATGATATGGGAATTGTAAGCAAATGTTTGCTGCCGATAGCACTCCTAAGCCTAATCGAAACTTCCAACGCTCAAGAAGGCATTCAGGCGTAATGCTCCAATGGATCGGGTGGGACTAGCGCGGTGTTGCGATGGTTCGCGATCGAGGCGGCGAGACCTACTTATCAGGTGGTCAGATAGAAGCGAATGGCCCGGGCACGCTTTGGATTGACGGTAAAATTGTCGAGGCTGGGGACGATTACTGCATTTTCGAAGGGCTAATCCGCATTGCCAACGCACCAGACGCAGGGCGCATATGTGAGATGAAAATGAAATGGCGGTTCGCGATGACCCAGAACCGGAAATATTACCGGCTACGCGAATTTGAACGGTGCGACGGCCTGACAGATTACATCGACATCTATTTCTGAGCGCCAAAGCGCGTATTTTCATCCGCCATCGCCAACATCGAACGAGCATGGCGTGCAGCGACCGCGCGTTGGTCGGCGCCGTACCCACCGCCTAACGCGCTTGCGATCGGCAACCGCCTTTTGCGGGCCTCGTTGATAACATAACGATCACGGCGCTCCAATCCTCTGTCAGTTAGAGCAAGACGCCCAAGCCTATCATCGACATGCGGGTCTACACCCGCTTGGTACAAAACAATATCAGGGGCAAATTGATCCAGCACGGTGGGAAGATGCTGTTCCAGAGCCGCCAGATATTCATCATCGCCCACTTCGTCATTGAGGCCGATATCGAGGCTGGAGCGGGCCTTGCGAACGGGGAAATTCTTCTCCGCATGGACGGAGAGCGTGAAAATGTCCTGGCGACCCGCAGTCAGGCTGGCGGTGCCATCACCCTGATGAACGTCGAGGTCGACGATCAGGATGCGCCGCGCATCACTCTGTGCAATCAATCTGTTTGCGGTCACGGCCAAATCGTTAAACACGCAATAGCCCGCGCCGCTGGCATACAATGCATGATGGCTACCGGCTGCGCTATTCGCGGCATATCCAAACTCTTTTGCCAACATGGCTGCGAGCCATGTACCTCCATTTGTATGGCGCACGCGGCTCGAAATGTGCGTGGTGACCGGGAAGCCGATACGGCGTTCCTTTTCCTTAGGTACGGTCGAAGTGAACACTTGCTCGACATAGTCGGGGCAATGCACTGCCTCCAGCCATTCGCGCGGCATTGGTTCCGGCGCGTGCTCGGTCATCGGCATTCCGCTGCTGCGCAGCTCCATCATCACCAATTGGTATTTGTCGAACTTGAACGTGCCGCGTTCGGGCGGCGGTGCCATGTAATCGGCATGATGAACGACATGGAGCATGGAGATGCTATCCTACGGCGTTAGCGTAGCCTGCCAGTTCGTCGTAAATTTCGTCCTCACTGCGGGTCGCCGCGTTTCGCCAAGTCCCTGCGGTATCGGCATTAATCGGTTCTCCGATTGGCGAGACGATGAGAACAGTCGGCGTGCCGACAACTTCTATGCCGAATCGTTCTGCAACGTCCAGATTATGCCCGTCTTTGGTTTGCGGCATGCCGACATTTACAAACACCAATTCGTATTCTTCCCGTATCAGACCGCCGATCTTGGGCGTTTCGGTCCATCCGGCAAAGGCGCGGCTATCGTGGCACCAGTTTGCGCCCATGACGATCATGACCAGTTTGCCGCCGGCTTCAGCGCTCAAAAGTGCCGCATCAACATCCACTTTGGCGTTGCGCAATGCGTCATATAAACGGGCTTCGGGATGTGCTTCTGCGCCAATTGAATTTGGCGAAGTCTGATCAAAGGAGCTGCAGCCCGGCAATGCGAGCGCACAGCAGGCGAGCAACGCAGCGTATATTTTCATCGGTCTTGGTGCTCCGCTCTGGCAGCCACGGCCAGACGTTGAAGGCCCGGTATGCCCACTGCAATGGCTTCCTGAAAACCGCCCATCACGGCTAGCTTCGGGCTGCCTTCGGCCATTAATTTGCGGATTGTACTGCCCGTTGGGTCCAACCGCACTTTCGATAGCCACGCGGCAATCTTGGGGTTTTGCGACCAGGCACCACGGTTCATGAAATTGGTCAGCATACCGAGCGGATAGGTGTTGGGGGTATCGGTTAGCGGTGAGGGCGTTCCAAGCGCATTCTTGGTATCGTCATCGTCGAAATTGGCTTCGAGAAAGGCCGAGATTGCCGCGCTCAAAGTAACCAAGGGGACATGCAGCGGCTGCAGGGTGATCATATCGCCGCGGAATTGCGGTCCGTGCTGGCGCTCCTCCGTGAAGGGCACCGCAGTTGCAGTGCAATCGATGAACAGCGCATCTTCGGGCACGGTTTCTTCCGCTTCGGCGAATATCATCTTGCCTGGCTCGATCGCGGTAACACGTCCATGGCGAATTACGTTTTTGATCTTGCGAAGCAGCGCGACCTCGCCTTCCGAGATCGTCGCGTAGTGGAACATCTCCGGCTTAGCGCTCTCGTCGATCCGGAGCATATAGCCATCGCGCCCGAGGATTTCGAACATCTCATCGCCGGTTTCGGCTTCGGCTGCGGCTTTCAGCTGGGCGATCTGGTTCTGGACGACAGCCTCGAAGAAATCCTCTCCGGGCTGCGTGTAAGTCCTGTTGATCAGCCACGAATCACGGGGGCGTATCCAGCTGATGTTGTCCGGATCAACGCCGGCTTCGAGGAGCCAAACGCCTGAATCCATCGCGGTCTTGCCTGCGCCGACAATCACATAGTGACCGGGCAAATCGTCCGCCTTCATCCACAAGTCGGGCAGTTCGCCCGGGATTGCCAGTGGCGTGCCTTCGGCAACCGCATATTGGCGCTTGTGCGTGGCGGGAACCGAGGTCTTGTAGAACGTACCGTCGACTGTTTTGCGGCGAATTTTGACCGAAGTTTCTTTGCCCGAAAGGATCGATTTGAACGTGCCCGTGCCGTTTTCGGAACCGAGATATTCGGATAACGGATGGTAGCTGACTCGTCCGCTTGGCAGAAAACGGCGGTTCATCAGATGGGAGAAATAGGCCGAGACTTCGGTGCCACTGGCGAGTGGGAACAAACCCTTGTTCGGCCCGTGATCGTCTACAACATTGTCACCAAAACCCATGGAATTGACACCATAAAACGCTGATGGTTGATGCAGGGCAACGAAAGAATAGGCATCATTCCAATGTCCGCCCGGCTTTGCATGCATATCGATCATGGTGATATGACAATCGGGATCTTCGTCGAGCAGCGTGTCGACAAAGGCGAGGCTGACAGCGCCGGCGCCGATTACGAGGTAGTCTGTTTCCATTGTCGGCACGCAAATTTCCTTAGGATTGAATTACACAGCAGGCACAGCTTCTTCGGCAGCCTCTGCTTCCAGCGCAGCCGCTTTTGCTTCGACCAGTTCGACGATGTGATCGAGCATATCTTCGCTTTGCACGGTGTGGTCGGTCACGCCGGAGAGATACACCATGTGTTTGCCATTGCCGCCTCCGGTGAGACCAATATCGGTTTCGCGCGCTTCACCCGGGCCATTGACCACGCAGCCGAGCACTGACAGCGAAAGCGGGGTTTTGATGTGTTCAAGCCGTGCTTCGAGCGCTTCGACAGTGCGGATGACATCGAAGCCCTGCCGGGAACAGCTGGGGCAGGACACAACGCGAACGCCGCGTGTGCGCAGGCCCAGTGCCTTCAGCATTTCGAACCCAACTTTGACTTCTCGCTCCGGTTCGGCGGAAAGCGAGACGCGGATCGTGTCGCCAATACCGGCCCACAGCAGGCTGCCCATGCCAATCGAGCTTTTGACCGTCCCGCCGATCAGGCCGCCTGCCTCGGTAATGCCCAGATGGAGAGGGCAATCCACCGTTTCAGCCAGCTGGTGATAGGCGGCGACGGCGAGGAACACATCGCTCGCTTTCACGGCAACCTTGAATTCGTGGAAGTCGTGATCCTGTAGCAGCTTGATATGGTCGAGCGCGCTTTCAACCAAAGCTTCGGGGCAAGGCTCGCCGTATTTTTCGAGCAAGTCCTTCTCGAGGCTGCCAGCGTTTACTCCGATGCGGATTGAGCAGCCGTTGGCTTTAGCTGCGCGGATGACTTCGGCAATCCGCTCATTAGAGCCAATATTGCCCGGGTTTATCCGCAGGCAGGCCGCACCAGCATCCGCGGCTTCGAGCGCGCGCTTGTAGTGAAAATGGATGTCAGCAACGATGGGAATGCGGCTGGCCTTGGTAATCTTGCCGAATGCGGCGGTGGCTTCTTTGGTCGGGCACGACACACGGATGATGTCTGCGCCAGCTTCCTCGCAGCGCTGGATTTGGTTGAGCGTGGCGACAGCATCTTCGGTTGGCGTATTCGTCATCGTCTGCACAGTGATTGGCGCATCGCCGCCAACCGGAACGTTGCCGACCATAATCTGGCGGCACTGGCGGCGTTCGATCGTGCGCCAAGGGCGGATGTCATTCATACTAAAGGCTCGTTTCCTGACAAGTGGAACACATGGAACACATCCCAAGGTCCAAAATTCCCGGCCCACGACGGAGCCTTGCTCGCTCCGCTATATGGCGACTTTTTTGAGGATTTGCGACAGGTTTCATAGATTTGCCATATACCAAGCGGTGGAAGTGTAGGAAATTGGTTTCCAGTCCGCATGATGGCGATTGCGCGCAAGGGTATTGTGGGCAACAAGCACTGGATGAACAACACAACTGCCGACCAGACCGACCAACAAGAAGAGCATGACGATACGGCGCTGCTGTTCGGAAGAATTCTGGACGGCAAAGGCGGCGGCCGGTCAATTGTGTGGGCCGATATACCGCGATGGAACCCTGAAACCGAGGGCGAAGTCATGTGGCTACACCTTTGCCGGACCAAGCCGGGCATTTATGATTGGCTACAACAAGCAATAGGCATTCCAGAACCGACAGCAGAATTGCTAACCAGTGACGCCACCCGGCCGCGCGCCTTTCGCGAAGGCGATACTTTGGTCGCGACGCTGCGCGGGATTAACTTCAATCCCGGGGCCGAGCCTGAAGACATGGTGTCGATGCAGGTTTGGGGCGATGGTAACCGGCTGATTACCCTGCGGCGTGATCCGCTGCAGACACCGCGAGATACGCTGGCGGAGATAGATCGAGGCACGGGCCCGTGTGATGCCGGTGCGTTGGTCACTTCGCTCACCGAGAAGATGATCGCGCGGATGAACGCGTCAATTGTCGATATGAACGACCACATCGATATTCTGGAAGAAATGGACGCGGACAAGCACGCGGACGCCATGCTCGACAAGATCGCCATGATCCGGCGAAATTGCCTTGGCCTGCAGCGGCATATGGGGCCACAGCATGTCGCGCTGGAAGCAATCAGCCGCGAAGCTCCTGAATGGTTCGAGGACCATGACCGGCGGGAAATTGCCGAGACTATCGCCCGGCTGCGCCGCTATCTCGACGATATTGATGTCAGCAAGGAAAGTGCAGTGGTGCTGCAGGATGAATTGCGCGCCCGCGCGCTCGCCCGGTCTGATCGTACCAACTATTTGCTGACCATAGTTGCAGCCATTTTCCTGCCGCTAGGTTTTGTTACCGGATTACTCGGGATTAATGTCGGCGGAATGCCGGGCGTTGATAGCCCGCACGCATTCTGGATTGTCGTAGCCATGTGCGGTGCCGTGCTGGTGATGCAGATCATTTTGTTCTGGAAATGGAAGTGGCTGTAAGCCTTCACCAACGCAGCAGCGGCGGCAAGGCGAAGCGTCCGATCAATGCGCCCGCAACAACTGGCGCTGCATGCCACAGGCCCAAATGCACCACACCATCAATCGGACAGGCGAGGCCGTAGGCGACAGAGCCAAGCGCGGTAGATGCTACACCGATATGCAGTCCCGCAGTCGTGGGCGAAACTGGTGCTCCGCGCCGCAGCCAAAATATTAGCGCGCCAGCGGTAAGCATTGACGCGAGCAAGCCGGCGCCAAAGCAGGTGAGACCGTAAGGATCGTCAAGCGCGGCCCCGACAAAGTTTTGGGCGCGGCCGTGACCAAGCAACGTGGCAAAGGCAGCAAGCGGCAGAACAGCAGCCATTGCCATCGCCCATTTCGGCCCCTCATGTGGATTGCCCACGCGCGGCGTTGCCATGTTGAGCACGCTGCTAGCGCTTGCGCAGCCGAGCACCAGCAGCAGACCATTGGTGATCAGAAAGAACGCCGATGCATCGCCGCTCCAAGCGCCGCGCCACAGTCCGTCAACAAGTTCGACCGCCAGCACTGTGGCCAGAACCGCCAAAGCGACGAGGATAAGCCCGTCACGGAATTTAATTGTGCGGACCGGCTGCAAATCTGCGGCCATCTGCTCGATCAACGGGTTCGTGGCCCTGGATTTTTCGGGGCTCATTCTATTCTGCCTTCTCGATAAGCGCGGACAGCTTCTTTAATCCGCGATGGATATTTACTTTAACGGCGGATTCGGTTTGTCCACTTCTGTCTGCGGCTTCCCGGATGGAAAGGCCCTCGATTTTGACCATTTCGATCACCTGCGACTGCTTTTCAGGGATTTGCACGAACAATCGCTCCAGACTTAGCCGCGCAAGCACAACTTCCTCTTCGCTATCTTCCGGCGCGTCATAATCTTCCAGCGCATCTTCCGCATTGCGGTACACTTTGCGCAAATGATCGACCCAGCGATAGCGCGCAATCGCCGCGAGCCATGGTAGAAACGGGCGCTGCGGATCAAAAGTGGCGCGTTTATTATGCACTGCGAGCAACACTTCTTGCACCAGATCATTGATCTGGTGAGGGGGGCAGCGCCGCCGATAGAATCTTTCAAGCCATAATTGAACCTCGGTTAAGAGCACAGTGTAAGCTTGCTTGTCCCCTTGTTGGGAGGAGACCATCAGCCGGGCCAAAGTCTGTTCATCAGCAATCACGGCGTTCCTCCCCTCAATGGTTCTAGTCGTGCTATTCGGTCAGTTTCGCAACTTGGTTACATATTTGTTGGCGGCTGCATCGACGGAAAATATTCCGCCACCGCGAGAGATCAGCACGAGTGCCATTGCCGCCCACAAACTGTGCACTGCCCACCATGCCTCAGGGAAGATCAGGAATTGAATAACCAATGTCATGACCAACAAGGCCGCAGCTGAAAGACGCGTCAGAATTCCCGAAGCGACAAGGATTGGAATGAGGAATTCCGCATACATGGTCATCGGCACCATTATCTCTGGCGAAACCGGAAGGCCGAACTCCTCGAACAGGTAATATTGCGTTTCGTCAATTTGGAACCAGGTGCCTTCGACCACTTTTGTCCGGCCGGAGCGCCAGAACACTCCGGCCAGCGCAAGGCGGGTAAGCAGCAGCGCCAGGCTTTCGGTAAAGCGACCCGAAAGGGCATTCGTCAAACGGTCATAATGCTGTGTCAGACGCTGCATGACTTACTCTCCTGTTGTTTGATTGTAATCTATCAGCGCTTGATCGGGGTCAGCGAGCCGTTGCCCTTGGGCGTCTTGATTGATGTGCAAGTACCCTTGTCGACCAGCTTCCACGCATTACCCTGATAATCTTTGGTCGATGTACCGGAGCAGCTGGTGCCGGGTCCTGCAGCGCAATCATTCTTGCCTGCTTTGGCGACGCCGTAACATTTCTCTTTGGCGCCAGCAGCGGCGGCAGGAGTGACTGTCAGGCCTGCGGTGATGGCAGCGGCGAGTGCGAGGCCAGCGATCCGCGCTACGTTATTCTTGTTCATGTGGGTTCTCCTTGGTTTCTAAAGAATGTGACCCCGTTTTGCTGCGGAGTTGCCAGGGAGTTCGGCGGGTTTCGCCGGTTCGTTACAAGCCGTCCGAATATTTTTTCTGAGTCATTCTTGTAACTTCTGGCTGGTGGCTGGCGAAATGCTTCTCGTCCCCATCGGCAATGCCCCGATGGTGGACAGCATTTAGATCTAACCCAACCCCAAAGGATGACCTGATGACCAAGAACACAATCTTCGCAGCAACGGCAGCTGCACTCGCGCTTTCTTCCGCAGCTGCATTTGCTGCTGAACCACCCGCTGGCAGCAATGGCCGCGCGCTCAATGCTAATGACACCGTCCATTGTTACGGCATCCATGACTGCGCGGGTAATGCAGACTGCGCGACCACCGAAAACGCTTGTAAGGGCCAAAACGCCTGCAAAGGCCACGGCTTTAAAGCGATGAAGGCTGGCGAGTGTCTGACCAAAGGCGGCACCATCGGCGATCTTGGCTAAGCTGTATTTCATTTAGTTTGACCGGGCCTCGGCTCGGCCATGCGCGGCCCGGTGGGACCAACCTTTCCCCCAACTACTGTTCCATCGGGCCGTATTTTCCAGAGAGCCATCATGACTTCGATCGAACAATTTTCCGGATTTGGCCTTGGCCTGCGCCGTCCGCATTACCAGGATTTCCTGGATGGCGAGGTCGCCGTTGATTTTGTCGAAGTCATTTCCGAAAACTACATGGTCGAGGGGGGAAACCCGCTGCGCATATTAGAAAGCGTGCGGGCCAAACTGCCGGTGATCATGCATGGCGTTTCGATGTCGGTCGGGTCTGCCGGCGGGCTTGATGCGGACTATCTGGCGAAGCTCAAAGCCCTTGCCGACCGGATTGAGCCTTTATGGGTGTCTGACCATTTATGCTGGACACGGACCAGCGCGCATAACAGTCATGATCTGCTGCCTCTGCCCTACACCGCCGAGGCGCTGGATCTAGTGTGCGACAATATCGACATTGCCCAGAACACGCTGGGCCGCGCCATGCTGTTTGAAAATCCGTCGAGCTATATGACTTTCCCCGATGACGAGATGAGCGAGTGTGAGTTTATCGCTGAAATGGCTCGCCGTTCGGGCTGCTACCTTCTGCTCGACGTCAACAATATCTATGTCAGCGCGCATAATCACGGATTTTCGGCTGAGGATTACCTCGCCCGATTGCCGATGGGCCACGTGCGGCAAATCCATCTTGCCGGCCATACCGATGGCGAAATCAAAATTGATACACATGACCAGCCAGTCTGCGACGGGGTATGGCAGCTCTATGCCAAGGCGCACGCCATGCTGGGTGATGTTGCGACAATGATCGAGCGCGATGACGGTATTCCGCCGCTACCTGAATTGCTCGCAGAACTGGATATGGCACGCAGCCTGGCCACCAGTCCCTGCAAGTTGACGCCAGCATGAACCTTGCCCGGCAACAACAGGAATTCATGGCTCAGGTTCTTGAGGACGAACTGCCATTGCCCGCCGGTTGGACATCGCGCCAAGTTGCGGGAATGGACATATACCGCAACGCCTATCGTGCGCGGCTCGTCGATGCATTGCGTGATACTTACGGGCGAACAGCGAGATGGGTTGGCGAGGACGCCTTCCGTAAGGCTGCCGCGCATCATGTGATTAGTCACCCGCCGAAAAGCTGGACGCTGGATGATGCGGGCGAGGGCTTTACCGATACGCTGGCTGAGCTCTTCGCCAATGATCCCGAGGTCGCCGAGCTTGGCTGGCTTGAATGGGCTATGCATCGCTGTTTTGTCGCAGCAGACGCGGTACCGGTCGATGCTGCCGGTTTTGGTGATGCGGCGGCGCTGTTTCAGGAGGAAGATTGGGCCAATATGCGTTTGACCTTTCTACCGGGCACGGGGCAAATTACGGTGAAGCACGACATTGGCAAATTGTGGCGTTGTTTAGCTGCCGAAGGCGAAGCTGCGACTGACTTCACTCTGCCAAATCCGCTTCATTGTGTGGTTTGGCGCGAGGGCGTGAAACCCGTTTTCATGCAGGTAGATGAAGCTGAGGGCCTTGCGCTTGCCGCGATGCGTGATGGCGGAACTTATGGCGAAATGTGCGAGTTGCTGATTGCTGTGCTGGGTGAGGAGCAAGCCATAACGCAGGCGGGCGCGATTCTGGGCCGCTGGCTGCATAACGGATTGATCGCCAGCCTGTCGAAATAACGGACCGAAACAGTTCGCCCGCTTGACCTTTGCCCCCGCTTGCTTCTCATTGCCGCCATAAGGGGAGACAAGTTTTGAATGGCACCACGATTTACGATCTACGCTTTGCCAAGCCGAGCCTGCGGATGCGGCTGGGAGAGTTTCTGATCAGCAAGCAACCCAGCGAGTTCAAAGACGCCGAAGGGCTAAAGGCGAAGGTGCCTAACCGCAAGCCGCCAGTCGATGCGCCGATGCCCGACAAATTCGAGAAGCGCTTTCAGGTGGAGCGCTGGTCTGCCGAAGGGCAGGATGTCGTCACGCTTCATCCCAAAAGCGGGAAGGGCGAATGGCATATCATTTACTTCCACGGCGGAGGTTACTTCATGCCGATGTTCAAGGAACATTGGCCAGTGGTCGCCGCATTGGTCGAAGCAACCGGAGCAAGTATTTCGGTGCCGCTGTATGATGTCATTCCCGAGCATGATTACCATCCGGCCAATAGACAGGCCGAGGCAGTCTATGAGAAAGTCAAAGCCGAGTGGGGCGACGAGCGGATTGCGTTGAGCGGTGATAGCGCGGGCGGCAATATGGCGCTGTCGCTCGCAATTCAGCGGCGCGATGCGGGTAAGTCTCTACCCGCTCGGCTGATCCCTTTTGCGCCGTGGCTGGATATGGCTCTGAAGGATGAAGCGGCGCGCACAGTCGAACCCAAAGATGTATTACTCGATGTCGATAGCATTCGCTTGCTGGGCGGATGGTGGGCTGGCGATCGCGGGGTCGATCATCCGCATGCAAGTCCGCTTTATGCCGATTTAGCCGGCTTGCCGCCGATCGCGATTTTCCAGGGGCGGCATGATGTGTTTGTAGTTGATAGCCGAACATTCACCGCGAAAGCGCGCGCGGCTGGCGTGCCGATCAAGCTTTACGAATATGAGGGCGGCCCGCATGTCTACATGGCACTTACTTTCACCCGCGAGGCTAAAGACACCTTCCGGTTGGTGAGGGAATTCCTCGACAATGGCTAAGTAGCTGGGAGAGGAGCGTCAGAAAGTGAAGCTCTCCCCAACCATCTTCTCGGACAACGCCCAAAGTTTTTCAGCCTTTGCCGGGTCGAGCGCATAAGAACGCACCCCGCCTTGTGCGCTCTCATCATCTATTTCTGCAACATGGCAATCTTCGAGGTAAACCCCTCCTTGGCCTGCCAATTCAGCAGCGGTTGCCGCGAAGCAGGTGGTCGCTGCGCCTTCCGGAATCGATTTCATTTTTGGGCCATCGCCATCTTCCGATTTGAACCTAGACATCATCCATTTCATGTCATCTTCGGTCATATGACGGCCAAGATTGGTTCTGATGCCGCCTGGATGCAGCGCGTAGGCATGGATGCCATGCTGCGCAACGCGGCTCTCCAAACCCACGGTAAACTGGATATTGGCCGTCTTTGACTGGCCGTAAGCAGGCCACTTTTTATATTCGCGATTGTCGTAATTCGGATCATCATGATCGACTTCGTCCATATGGTGCCCGCGGCTGGACAAGTTTATGATGCGCGGGTCTGTGCCATTCATAACCAGCGGCATCAGCAAATTGGTCAGCAGGAAATGGCCGATATGGTTGGTGCCGAATTGCATTTCGAAGCCATCGGCGGTTTCGGCATAGGGGCAGGCCATCACACCCGCATTGTTGATCAGCAAATCAATCCGGTCGAACCGCTCGCTCGCTTCTTGGGCGCAGGCGCGCACACTGCCGAGTGAAGCCAGATCGCACAGGATTGTCTCGACCAACTCGCTGCCGCTTTCGGATTTAATTGTTGTGGCCGCTTGATCCAGCTTTGCCTGATCGCGCGCAGCGATAATTACATGACCGCCTTTGGCTGCCATGGCCCGGGCAGTTTCCTGGCCAAGGCCCGATGCGCCGCCGGTGATGAAGATGATCTTGCCAGTCAGGTCTTTACCCTCAAGCACTTCATCTGCTGTGCTGGTCACTCCGAAATGACTCATAATTCTTCCCCTCAATCAAGCCGCAATTCGTAAAGGAATTCCGCGTCGCGCTGTTCGCCCACCCAGAAACCGATGTCTGCGATCTTGGTGAAACCATAGCGCTGGTAAAATCGCTGTGCACCGTAATTCTCGCTATAGACAGACAGCTGCATTGCATCGGCGCCCAGTTCGCGTGCCTCTGCCAAAGCCCAATCCATCAGTGCTGCGCCAATGCCTTGGCCGGTTCGGCCTGGTGCGGTGTACAATTGGTTCAGCGCCATTGGCCGCACTGCATCCGAATGTTCGGCATAGGCGCTGCGTTTTGCGATCTTGCAATATCCTGCAAGACCCTCTGCATCCTCAGCCAAGCGGTAAACAAGATTGGGATGCGCGAGATCCCCGCCGACACCTTCTAGCGAATAGGCTTGCTCAAGAAACGCGGCGAGATCCGACGGCTTGTAGAGGTGTTCGAAAGCGGCGAGGAAGCTGTCACGACCAAGCGCGGCCAGCGCGGTTACATCGTCCAAAGAAGCGGGGCGCAGGATCATCATCCCACGCCCCTAACTTTATTCAGCCTTCGATTGAAGGGTGTTTACTTGGCTTTTGGAGCAGCCTTAGGAGCAGCAGCTTTCGCCGCAGGCTTCTTGGCTGGTGTATCACCGTCCATTTGTTCCAGCTTCTTGGCCGCCCAGTCGCGTCCGCCAAGGCCGAAGGCCAAGGATGCTGCGACAGAACCACCAATCACCAAAGCGCCAAACGCCATGTCGACGATTTCTTCACCGACGCCCATGAAGCGAAGGCCCATGAAGGTGAACAACAAGATGGTGGCATACCGAACAATGCTTCCCGCCGTGCTGCCTTCGCTGGCACCAGCAACAATCTTGGCCATCAGATTGGCAATCAGGAAGCCGACACCGATGACAACCGCACCGAACATAACGCTAGCGCCAAGTTCAAGGATCTGGTCGAGGATTGCGGTAAGTTCAGGGAAGCCGAGCAATCTTGTTGCTGCGATTGCAAAGAACAGGACGATCGCAATTTGCACAATCCGTGCAATCACGCTCGATGCTTTTGTAGAAGCTGGCAGCAGGCCAACAGCTTCAATCGAACGGTCGACGCCGAGACCCGAGAGCAAATCTTCGATAATGCTCACTACGAAGCGGCTGATGACAAAGCCTAAGCCGAGCAGAACGCCAGCGAGAATGACGTTCGGAACAGCGGCCAATACCAAGGTCAGCATAGTCGTTGCAGGACCAGAAATTGCCGCAATGTTGAGCACGCCCAATGCGCCGATAACCACCGGAATGGCAATGAAGATATAGACGATCGTTCCGATTGTCTTGCTGATTGCGTTGTTACCGGTGACGTTTTCCACGCCGCCTTTGTTCGCCCACTTGTCCAAATCAATCGTTTGCATGGCCGTTGTCGCGATGTCGCGCATGATGCCTGCAATCATCAGGCCCACAAATAACAGGAGACCCGCGCCAATCAGATTGGGAATCACGTCCATGATGTTGTTCAGCAAGCTATCAATTGGCCCTGCAACCGCGTTCAATTCTAGAACCTGCAGGATGCCCAGCAAGCCGAACAGCCAAATGAACAATGAAACGATTTTGCCGAGCGAGGAGCCGACGGAATCGCCGCCAGATGTGTCACGCTGCAACAACGTCACGTTGTCGACCAGCTTGGCGAATGCCCATTTGGCTGCCTTTGCCAGAACCCACGTTACGATAAGAATGGCCAGCGCCATTGCCGCTTTTTCCAAGAGCTGCATCGCAAGCTCCTGGTCAAATTGATAATTACCCAATGTCATGATTTAAGAGCCCCTTAAAATTGTCGTTGAATCTCTATAGCATATACTAAAGCAGAACCGAAGGGCCGCACCGGCAAGATGCTGCGGTAATTTGTAAAATCTTTAACTGGAGCGCTTCATTATGACTAACTCAAGTATCGGGACCAATCTCACGGGGCTGGCTGCGTTGGTGTTGTGCCTGCTCCCGCATAGCGTATCTGCGCATGATCAGGCCGCCGACATCGAAGACAATGCCACGTGGTCTATCGCAATTCATGGCGGAGCGGGAACGATGGACCGTGACAAAATGACAATGGAGCAGCAGGTTGATTACAAGGCGGCGCTGCAGGCCGCGCTCGATGCGGGCACAGAAGTTTTACGCAATGGCGGCACCGCTATGGATGCGGTGAAAGCGGCGATTGTCCCGATGGAGGATGATCCGAAATTCAACGCTGGTCGTGGCGCGGTATTCACATGGGAAGGGGCTAACGAACTGGATGCCGCTTTGATGGATGGTGCGACGCGCAAGGCGGGCGCGGTGGCTGGTGTCAAAGCCATCAAGAATCCGATCCTGCTGGCTGATGCGGTTATGCAGGATGGCCGGCACGTGTTTTTAAGTGGTGCCGGTGCCGAGGAGTTTGCAGCGGGGGCAGGTCTTGAAACCGCAGGGCCTGAATGGTTCGCGACCGATGCGCGCCGCGAGGCGATCGAACGGATGAAAGCCGAGCAATTAAGCGCGGTCGATGTCGATTACAAATTCGGCACTGTCGGCGCGGTGGTGATGGACCAATATGGCAATCTGGCGGCGGGAACATCGACCGGCGGGCTGACTGGCAAACGTTGGGGCCGGATTGGCGATGTGCCGGTAATCGGCGCAGGCACATATGCCGACAACCGATCTTGTGCGGTTTCAGCTACGGGCGCTGGCGAATATTTCATCCGGGTTGGCGTGGCGCAGGAAATCTGCACACGGCTGCGCTATCGCTTTGCTGCGGAGATCGAAGCGGCGCAGGCTAGCGTTCCGCTCGATACGGAGGGCTTCCCCACTTATGTCGTGCATGGCAGTGAGTTTGGCTTGAGCGAAGGTCAGGTCCGCGAAGAAGTCGATGCGGTGATGGACGAGGTCAAGGAGCTTGGCGGGACCGGGGGTGTTATTGTGGTGACGCCTGAAGGGCATGCGGTGTTCAGCTTTAACACATCAGGCATGTATCGCGGACGCGCAACCAGCAGCGGGATGAACGAAGTGGCGATCTTTACAGGCGAATAGCTTGGTTTACGCCTTTGGAGCCATTCGTGTCGCGAGAGCGCCAACCGAAGCAAGAACCGCTTCGGATTCTGGCTCCACCCGCTCATGCACTGCTGTCAGCCGTAGATAGGTTGCGATGACCAGCGGGGCGCCCTCAGGCGGCTCCGCAAATGCTAGGTCGACATAGAAACTGCCCATGCCGGGGGCAAAGGCGGTGCCGGTCTTGTCGCCTGCTTTCCAGCTGGCAGGAATGCCGGCCCGAATGCGCTTCGTGCCTGTGCTGGTTTCGGTCATCCAGCCACGCAAAGTCTGCTGCATATCGCTGGGCAGAGTCGCGCCGTATAATATTGTCCGCACAGTATTTGCCATCGCCCTCGGGGTGGTCGTATCGCGAACTTCACCTGGCGGGACGAAATTAAGCGCAGTTTCATAACGGTCCAATCGGCTGATCTCATCTCCAACCGAACGCCAGAACGCGGTGACCGCTTCTGGCCCTCCGAACTGTCGCATAAGAATATTGGCGGCGGCGTTGTCGCTGGTGGTCAAGGTTGTTTTGGCGAGATCAGCGATCGTCATCATCTGACCGACCCGTTCTTTGGTCACCGGCGAATAAGAGACAATATCCTCCGCCGTGATTGGCAGCAGGGTGTCGAAAGCGTCACCGCCATTTGCGCTGCGCTGCATCGCAAGTGCAGCCAACGATAGTTTGAATGAAGAACAATGCGCGAAACGCTCATCCAGACGGTTGCCAAGAATTTTGCCAGATCCGGTATCGAGAATTGCTGCGCCCAGCGCCCCGCCGCTCGCCGCTTCGATGATCCGAAGGTGCGCGGATAGCCTGCCTGGCAGGCTGGTATCCATTGGCACGCATCCAGTTGCGATGGTGGACGCCAACAGCGCCGACCCGCTGGCGAGCATCGTGCGGCGGTCAAATGTCACAGGCTTCTCTCCATGCATATAGACTGGACCGTTTCGGTCACGAGAACTTGTCCAGCTTGCGCTTGCCGAACCGCATATCGCTTTCCAGCCTGGCTCTCAGTTGGCCGTAAAAGCTTTCGAGGAAAGCCCGTTCATCTCCAGCGCCGGGGTTCCAGCCGATTTTGGTGCAAATGGTTTCGGCAACCGCCTCGATTGCCTGCGGTCTGCCATCGCGCAATACGCGTTCCAGAGTCTGCAATTCATATTCGCCATAGACCGACAGCTCTTCGTCACCAAATCGGTATTGTGCGCCAGTGACATTGCTGGTGCCTGCCCCGACTGCTCCTTCGCTCGATAGCGTGGTCGCAAGCTTTTGCTCTGGTGCTTCGAGCACCCATGTACCCGCAATCAAATCGCCCGCCCGCATCGAATCCTTGTTGAAGAACGGGAACAGCAGGAAAACCAAGAACCACAGGAATGCGGCCCAACCCGCTGCGCCTCCCCCGCCGAATGGCGCGGACAGAAGCATCACCAGCGGCAGGAACAATTCGATATCGCGCAGCAGATTGCGCGCGACAATCGCCTCTGGCACGAGCCGCCCGCCGTCACGCGAAGCCACGCGCACACCGACAATCCGTTTGCCGGGTGTCGCGCCGCGCGGGCCCATTTCGAAAAACATGAAATAGCCGTTCCACGCGATGAACCACATCAGCGACCACAATACGAATATGAACTCCGTTGCGCCGGGCAATTTTTCGTCCACCGCGCCATTTAGGCTGCCAAAGCCGATAAACATCATCATGACCGTCAGCGATACTGTGCTGACCATCAAAATGAGGAAATCGAGCATCAAAGCGCCTGCCCGTGCCCCGCGAGAAGCGATGGTAAGTGGCAAGGCGACACCTTCAGGTGTTACCAAAATCCGTTGCCGCTTTGCCCGCCGGTCGCGAATTTGTGCTGGCATTGCCGGGCCGCTCATAACGCTGCCTCATCAATCTTTGGATATTTGCCTCGCCGGCCAAAACCGAAGAAATAGGCTAACCAGAATATCAGCATAAAGGTGCCGATAATCGCGCGCGCTTCGGTTCCAGCCAATTGGCGCGGGAAGGCTTCAAGCAATGCAGCAAAGATCAGCATTGTGACCACGCCGACCATGACTTGCGCCGCACGCTGTCCGCTTTCCGCCGCCGATGCGAGGATCGATTTTTGACCGGGAAACGCCATTTTTCTGCCGATATGGAGGCCTGCCGCCCCGGCCAGCAAGATCGCAAACAACTCTGTCGTTCCATGCACGCTGAGCCATGCGATAAATTCCCACGTCAAATCCTGGCTGGAATACAGCCACAACATTGCGCCAAGCACCGCCATATTGTGAACCAGCAACATCAGCGACGGGATGCCGAATGCAAATCCAAGCGCGAACGCAAGGATAGAAACGCCCGCATTGTTAGCGAAAAGCTGCGCGGCGAAAGCGGACATGCCCTGTGCGCTGTCTTCGACCTTCAGGGTCTCAAGCAAGACCTCGCGGCTGGCACCTGGAACTCTGGAATCAGTGAATTGTCCCGGCACCAGCGCATAATACCATTCAACATTGCGCGAAACGAGCAGCCATCCGGTAACCGTCCCTGCGACCATCACAAACAAAGCGACGCAGATATCCAGCCAGATTGCCTGAATCGACCGGCTCAGTTGCCCGCCCAAAAATTTGCGCATCCACGCCATCAGCCCAAGGCGCGGGCCATAGACTTGGAACCAAGCGCGCTGGACCAACGATTCAAGATAGGCCAGCGTTGATGCATCCAGCGATGTCTCGCGTGCGACAGCGAGGCTGGATGCAGCCATTCGGTAGAGCGTAGGCAGGGCAAGCACATCATCGTCTGACAATTTGCGCAAGCGGCCCTTTTCAAGCTCTTTCAAAATGTTCTCAAGCCGTTGCCATTCGCCCTCGCGCTTCAGCCGGAACCGGTCCGATCGCAAGGCCGCAGCTTCAATATCGGGTGCAGCCTTGATCTCGGCGGAGCGGCTGAACATGGCAATTGACGGGGCCCTCATCCAATGGCTCCGCTGCGTTTGATATCGAGATAGGAATCGATAAGCCGGTATCCGATCTGGTCCCACGGCGCTTCAATGATGTCGACGCCCATCTGGCGTAGGCGCTCCAGCACAATCTGGCGCTGGCGGCCTAATTGATCGGCAGTGACCGAGACGGCCAGCGAATCCAGAGTATCCGGCTCGGCAGTGGCCATTTCGGCAAGTTCCGCATCTTCCATCGTCACGAACAGCACCACATGTTTGTCTGCCAGCCTCCCAACGCTTTCGATCATCAGTTCGGCGCCCGTTGCATCGGTGAAATCGGTGAACAGCACGATCAGAGAACGGCGCTGCAGGCGCGCGGTCAATGATGCCATTGCAAGCGTGAAATTGGGCTCTTCAGCGTGATAATCGAGACCAGCTGCCGCCGACTGCAACTGGTGAAAAGCGCGGGTATCACCGACAAAGGGCGTCATGACCTCGGGCCGCTGAGCAAAGCCGCACAATGCAACGCGGTCTCCGCCTTTTAGGGCAACATAGGATGCGGTTAAGGCCGCTGTCACGGCTCGGTCAATTCGGGGTAGGCCTTCTATCGGCTCGCACATTGCCTGTCCGCAATCAAAGGCGAAGATGATCTGATTGTTGCGCTCACTTTCATTCTCGCGGGCATAGAGTTTGGTATGGCGCGCGCTGGCTTTCCAGTCGATGCGCCGGCGATCCATGCCGGCTTCGTATTCGCTAAGCGCTTCAAACTGGGTTCCTTCGCCGCGAATCCGCCTGGCAATCAGGCCAAATTGGGCATCGCGCAGGAAATTCTGTAGCTCAGGGGAGCGGATTGGCGAAAGGTCAGGCCAGATCCTTACTTCGCGTTCCAATTCTTGGCGCTCTTGCCTCGCACCAAGCCCTAGCGGCCCCGCCCATTGCAGCCACATGCCGGTAATGTCTGCCGTGCCCCGCCGTGTGGCGGTCACTTCAGCGCTACCTTGCCAGCTTGCGGTCGCTTCATGGTAACCCAGCGCCATATCGACTCTGCCGCTTTCCTGGAGGCGCGCATCGGCTGCGAGCGCAACCTCTGGTTTGGAGCCCGCGGCGCGGCCGGCAAATTCGGCCACGACCGAAAGGGCAAAAGGCTCGCCCACTTCACAATCTGCGGGTGTCACAACACGCCAATCCTGCAATCGCCCGGCCAGCAAGCCGTCGAGGACAACCAGCACCAGCAGCGCCACAGCGGCGGCCGGCACGACAATCCACGCATCGGGCGCGGTCGCGGCGATAACAATCGCCACTGGTGCGGCGAGTGCGGTAAGCCAAGCTGCGCGTGCCGTGGGTAGGATCGGGAAGTGCATTATGCCCGCTTAGCGGGGCGCCTCGGTGCTTTCGACCAGATCGGTCACCAGCATTTCGACGTCGCGACCCTCAATCTCCGCCGCAGGGCTGAGCACAAGGCGATGCCGCAGGACGGATATGGAAAGCGCTTTGACATCGTCAGGGATGACATAGTCGCGCCCATCCAGCGCTGCGCGGGCACGTGATGCATTGGTAAGCAGTACTGCCGCACGCGGGCTCGCACCGCTCGACAGATCGCCGCTTTGGCGTGTCGCCCGGATCAGCCTGACAATGTAATCGGTAATTTCGTCAGCCACCGTGACAGCACTCAAGGCCGCAGATGCAGCCGCGAGCTTTTCCGCGCTGGTTACAGCCTTTATTCCGAAGTCTTCGGGGTTTTGCGGGCCTTGTTTGTCGCCAAAGCGATTGACGATGGCGACCTCTTCTTCGGCGCTGGGATAATCGACCAGCAATTTGAACAAGAAGCGGTCAAGCTGCGCTTCTGGCAGAGGATAAACGCCTTGGTTCTCGATCGGGTTCTGGGTTGCCACAACCATAAACCGATCGGCCAGTTTATGGGTCTCGCCATCCAGCGTCACACGGCGTTCCTGCATCGCCTCGAGCAACGCGGCCTGTGTTTTGGGCGGGGTCCGGTTGATCTCGTCTGCAAGCAACAATTCGCAGAAAATCGGGCCGCGTGTCAGCGTGAAGGTGCTGGTCTGGAAGTTGAAGAGATTGGAGCCAAGAATATCGCCTGGCAGCAGATCGGGGGTAAATTGGATGCGCCCATAATGGAGGCCAAGAGCAGCACTGAAGCATCGGGCCAAGAAAGTCTTAGCCGTTCCGGGAGGGCCTTCGAGCAGGACATGACCTTGGCTTATTAACGCGATTAACAAGTGATCGATTGTCCCGTCTTGCCCGACCACTGCCTTGGCAACCTCTGCACGGATGGAATCGGCAAGGCTGCGAACATCAGCGAGGCTCATACCAGTATATTCACTCGCTGGCTGGGGCGCAGGTGTCTCGGTCATTTGGTCAACATCCTTTCGATGGATTTGAGCGCGGCTGCTGCGCGCAGTATATCGTGTGGTGATTTTGCATTTCGCAGATCGGCTGCGCGCTGCGTGAAACTGGGGGCATCGTTGATCCGGCGGGCTAGCGCGATGTCGATGGCTTCGTCGTCAATATGGCGCAGGGCCAATGCTTTGCCGAGGCGCGCGCGCATCATATCGGTATAGGGGCCAGATAGGAGATGCAGCCGCTTGCTACGCTGGATAAAGCCGGCGCTGTTCTTGACCAATCTGGCTTTACCGAAAGCTATCGAACGCCCTTCGGCGACAGGCGGCCCAAACCGGTGGAAGGCGCGCCATGCAATCACAATGAGCGCCAGAATCAAACACAAAGTCGCTGCAAGAAACGGCGGGGTAAATGCTAGAGTCAGCAGATTTTCGGACTGGCCGAGTCCGTTTAAGGTGAGATCGAAAGTGACCGGCAAATTGTTGCGCTGCATTGATAGGCTGACCAGTTCGACCGCCAACTCAGCGCGGCCTCGGTCGGCAAATCCGAAATTGTTCATCAAGTCGGGCTCAATCACGAACATCACCGGCCATTTATTCTGGTCGAGATGCTCGCCATTATCCGCATCAATGCCGGAAGCTTCGGACAGCAGAGGATAATAGACATCGTCGTCGATATATCCGGCGAAAGCTTCGCCCGACCGGCCAACAACCAAAGGGAACAACGCCGAATCAGAAGCCGAGAGGTGGCGCGAATCGGGCAATCTTCCCGCCATTCCCAAGCCCTGCCAAGTGATCAGAGCATTTGGATTTTCATTGGCGCTTTCCACAGTCAGAGAATATTCTTGTTCAAGATCATCGGTCCATTTGGGGCGTTGGCTGCCGATGATTTGTACCCAGCCATCTTTCGCTTCGCCGCCGAAGATTGCGGGCAATTGGAAAGCGGCCCACTTGGGCAAAATAACCATTGTCGGACCAACATAGCGCCGGTCATTGAGGACAGCGGTAATTTCTTCAGCCTCGGCATGGCTTGGCGGCGTCAGAATTAGCAGGCCGCCATCATCCAGGGCCCCCTTACTGCGCGAAAGCGATACATCGTAGCCTTCCGCCTCCAGCATCGCGGCGAGCGCAGCAAAGCCATTCAATCCTTTGCCCGCAGCGTGGGCTTGCCCGTCATTGATGTCTTCTCCGGTATTCCCCGAACCGATGAAATACAGCGTCGCAAAGAATGCGGCGGCGCCAAACAGCAGCAGGCTGAAAACAACTTTGGGGTTAAACGCAGCGCGGCTTGTGCCGGTTACCGTGTCGGTCACATGGCTGGATGTTGATGCGGCAGAACTCATCCGCCATCACCGGAAAGACGCTGCAACGCGAATTGAGCGTAGGCAGATCGCGCTGCTTCCCAATCTTCGACGCCTAATTTATTGAGCGCAAACAGGCTTCTTTCAACTCGCCCGGCAATCGTTCCGAATGCAGTGCGAGCGGCTTGCGGTAAGGCGGGCAATATTGCGAGTTCGCGAGCGGTGCTAGATGGTTCGACCCAATCGGGCCGCGCATCGGAAATCTGGCGCACACTGCGCTTCAGCAGCAAATGGGTTGCGCCATCATAATCACCCCGTGCCGCCAGCTGGTCAGCTTCATCGAGGAGCGCGATGGCCTCGCCTTGTTCCGGTATCCAATCTTCGGCCGAGGAATCATTATCCTTGGACCCGAATTCGAGCACGGGCGCGAGCAGTTTCCACAACAGATACAGCAGCATCGCGATAGCGACCCCAATCAGCACCCATTTCACGATTGGCCAACTGCCACCAAAAAGCTTGCCAATCGGCTCTAACAGGCTTGCCAAGAGTTCTAAAAAATCTTCCAGCCAGCTGGGGGGATCCGCTGGTTTGGGCTGTTCGAATCCGGTCGGCGAATATTGGATCGAATCATCAGCGCGAACCGCATCATAGCTGCTGGTGGATGTGCCACCCCCATCCGGTTCGATTTGCGCGTTCCCTGTCGTCACAAGACAGGTCGTGGCAGAGCGCAAGGCGCGGCGCAATAGCGTCTTCACGGAGAGCGAATGAAATCAGATAACTTGGGCCGTTTTTAAGCAAAGATGGCAGTAAGACCGGTTATAAGGTTAGGCTATTGCGAGATTAACCACGCGGCCGCGCTTGAAGGTAAGTGCCGAGGATACGCAGTTCTTTGCAATGGAATGCCAGTTCTTCGAGTGCGCGGTCCACCGCCGGGTCACCCGGCGCGCCAATTATGTCGGCGTAAAACATGGTTGCTGAAAAGCTGGCGCCTTTCTGGTAACTTTCGAGTTTGGTCATATTGACACCGTTGGTCGCAAATCCGCCCATCGCCTTGTAAAGCGCGGCAGGGATGTTCTTCACCTCGAATACGAAAGTGGTCATCGTGGTTTGACCCTCCAGCGTCGCGGGATCGAGCGGCTCGCGTGCAAGAATGACAAAGCGGGTCATATTGTCGGGCGCGTCTTCGACCTTGTCTTCCGCGATTGTTAGTCCGTAAAGGTCAGCGGCCATTTTGGGCGCTATTGCCGCGACACTCGGATCGCCGCGTTCGGCAACATAGGCAGCCGCGCCAGCAGTATCGGCATGGCTCAGCGGCACAATATTGCGACTGCGCAGGAAATGCCGCGATTGGCCGAGCGCCTGCGGATGACTGTAAGCTGCTTCAAACGGGCCAAGTGAACCGTCAGCGTTGGGCACAGCCATCAGCGCGTGGGTAATTGGCATGAAATGTTCCCCCACAATGGCGAGTCCGCTTTCGGGCAGCAGGAAATGGATATCCGCCACCCGGCCATTCTGGCTGTTTTCAATCGGGATGATCGCGCAGCCAGCGCCGCCATTGGTCACTGTGTCCAGCGCATCGGCAAAGCTGAAGCACGGGAGCGGGAGGAAATCTGCCGCCGCCTCGGTCGCGGCGCGGTGTGAATTTGCTCCGGGCGAACCTTGGAAGGCGACTGCACGTTGAGGCGCTGCGGCTGCGGTTGCTTGCATTTGCTCGACCATGGCGAGCGCGGGTTTTGGAAAACTTTTCATTGCAACATCGCGACTAACCATGCGCCGCGCATCGGGCAATGGTGCAATTGCAGCAACATTTCATGCAATCCCAGCTATTGCAGTCTGGTGCGAGCGTCCCTAAAGCCACGCGCAACACTGCACACACTATATAACGCGGATAATTTACGCATGGATGATCGTTTCAATACTGCCGCTGGCTGGGTTCTGTTTGCCGGAATCATCGCGCTTGGCCTGTCTTATATCAGTTCGGTCGTGTTCGGCGTGGATCGCCCTGAAACGATGGGGTATGCGATCGAGGTTGCTGATGCAGGGGGCGGCAAGGATGCCGGACCAGATCTCGGAACGCTGCTGGCAGCTGCGGACGTTGGCCGAGGCGAGACGGCTGCAGCGGCGCGTTGCGGCACTTGCCATACATTTGATCAAGGCGGGGCCAGCGGTACTGGCCCGAATTTATGGCAGACTTTGGGTAAGCCGCTCGCCGGCCATGCTGGTTTCGCAAATTATAGCGGCGCACTGAAAGCGCGCAGCGGCGAAACTTGGACACTCGAAGCAATGAACGAGTGGATTTTGAACCCCAAGGGCTTTGAGCCGGGCACCTCAATGGGTTTTGCCGGTTTGAAAAATAATGAAACACGTTCGGACATTGTGGTTTATCTCAACAGTCTTGGGTCGAACCTTCCATTGCCTGCTCCGAAGGTAGCTGAAGAAGTGTCCGCTGAAGGCGAAGATGGTGCCGCTGAAGGTCCGGGCGCAGTCGAAGGCGCTGCACCTGATGCGGTTGAAGCGGCTGGCGCGATGGGCGCTGCCCAGCCAGTCTCGCCTGACCAACCGACGACTTAAGCCGTCCAATCAGCTGGGTGTTCGCTGCTAGACAGTTGCTTCACCCTGACATGGTTCAAACCAACGAAAGCCCCTGCATTCGCGGGGGCTTTTTGTTGGTGTGTGGTATCAGCTGCGCCCTTTGAATCCTTGAGCGATGACATACCATTCGGATGAACCTTTGCGGCTCGCCGGTGGTTTCGCATGTTTGACAGTCTTAAAATGCTTTTTCAGCAGATCGAGCAAATCGCGGTCGGTACCGCCTGCCAGCACTTTGGCGATGAACGTACCGCCGGTTTCCAGAGTTTCTACAGCGAACCACGCTGCGGCTTCCACCAAACCCATCGTGCGCAAATGGTCGGTCTGCTTATGCCCAACCGTATTGGCCGCCATGTCTGACATGACCAGATCGGGCGGCCCGTCGAGCGCGTCCTGCAGGCGCGCTGGCGCTTCATCCGCCATGAAATCCATCTGGAAAATGGTTACGCCTTCAATCGGATCAGTTTCGAGCAAATCAATCCCGACAATTGAAGCTTTTGGCGCGATTCTGCGGACCGCTTGGCTCCACCCTCCCGGTGTAATTCCCAGATCGACTACGCGTTTGATGCTTTTGAGCAGTTTGAATTTCTCGTCGAGTTCGATCAGCTTGTAAGCCGCGCGGCTGCGATAGCCGTCAGCTTTCGCTTTCTTGACATAGGGGTCGTTCAACTGGCGTTCGAGCCATTGGTTTGACGATTGCGTGCGCCCCTTGGACGTCCGAACCTTTTTATCGGGATCCTTGCCTGGCCTACTCATGTCGCATTCCTTATGTCCTGCATGCGCTGGTCACCTTGGACATCCGCCGCCATCATGCTGCGTAAGATACCTTCGCGAATACCGCGATCTGCCACGCCGAGGTTTTCAGCGGGCCAAATGTCGAGAATTGAATCAAGTATCGCGCAGCCAGCCACCACCAGATCGGCGCGATCATTGCCAATGCACGGCAAGGCTCCGCGTTCTTCCAGCGACATAGCCGACAGACGCGTGCTGATGTCGCGCATGGCCCGTGATTGTACGATTAGTCCGTCAACCTGCCTCCGATCATAATGCGGCAGTTCCAAATGCAGGCTGGCCAATGTCGTGACCGTGCCGCTGGTGCCCAGCAAGCGTATTTCGCTCGCACCTTGCCCGCGCACTGCGATTCTTTCAGCAAAGGGGGCAAAACTGTCAGAAACTATTCTACGCATTTCGGCATAGCGGGCCAAGCGTTCTTCGCGTGTGCCCTCAGCGCGACCGACCGTATCGGTTAGCGATACAACGCCCCATGGGACGCTTTGCCAATCCAATATTCGGGGGATTTTACCGTCCGGTTCTATCAAGATCAGCTCGGTTGAACCGCCGCCGATATCAAAAATCACGGCCGGCCCTTTGCCATCAGCAAGCAGGATGTGACAGCCTAGGACCGCCAGCCGCGCTTCTTCTTTCGCTGTGATTATATCCAGCACAATGCCGGTTTCCTGCCGGACATGCTCGATAAAGGCTGCACCATTTGCGGCGCGGCGACATGCTTCGGTCGCGACCGACCGCGCCAAATGGACGTTTCTTCGCCGCAATTTCTCGGCGCACACTTGCAAAGCAGCAAGCGTGCGGTCCATCGCTTCATCGCTTAATCGGCCCGACATTGCGAGGCCTTCACCCAGCTTCACCACCCGGCTGAAAGCGTCGATTACGGTGAAGTTCTCGCCCTCGGGACGGGCGATTAACAAACGGCAATTGTTCGTACCCAAATCGAGCGCAGCATAGGCTTGCTTGCGGTGCAGTCCTGCTTTCTGAGGGTTGTGGAAATTGGGCTTTTCAGCCTGTCCATTTGACGCAACTGGATCATTGCGTTTGCCGCCAGGCCGGCGCGATTGCCCCTTGGCGCGCGTGTGCGATTCCGAATTCGCCTTGGGCTGAGGGGGGGAGCGATAGCGAAAATCTGCCACCTTGCCGGACTTTTCGGCCCCTCTTTGACCAGCCCTATTGTTATCGTCCGGCGGAGAGAAATCCGCCATTTTCTGTACTTTCTTTTTCCTCTCGCGATGTGTTCACGAGGACTTGGTGGTGACGCTAACGGCGAAGACCGGTTTGGGCAAGGATATTGGGCAAGCATATTGGGCGGATAAGCGAGTCTGGAACGGCTTGACGTTGACCTCACCTGAATCTACCTGCGCCTGCTTGCAGCTGGATGTACCCTCTTTTAGGGCCAAAGTTGCCGGGCCGAGATGCCCTCCGCTGATGCCCCGTCGTCTAATGGTAAGACTGCGGACTCTGACTCCGTCAATTGAGGTTCGAATCCTCACGGGGCATCCATCTCTTACCGCACTTTCGCGGTATGCCTGTCGGCATTTGCGCCTGACCCTCTGGCAATATTCTGCTTTGGCCTTAGAACTGGCCCGATATTGATCCAGGGGAAACTAATATGAAATTGTCATCCTTACTGCTCTGCACCAGCTTGCTTGCTATTCAACCTGCGCTCGCCTGTGTTGCCCACTCGCAAGAAGCAGAGGCGCCGGCTGACGGGGATGTCGCAGCGAAGGCCGGCGAGGATGATGTGAAATGGGATGTGTCCGCACCCACAGGTGCGACAATCAAGCAGGTTCCCATCAAGACGGATGAAGGTACATGGATGGATGTCGATCTGTCACCCGATGGCAGCCGGATCGCTTTCTCGCTGCTCGGTGACATCTATACGATGCCGGTTTCGGGTGGCCAGCCAACCCGGATTTCCGAGGGTTTGGCGTGGGAAGTCCAACCGCGTTTCTCTCCCGATGGCAGCCGGATTGCTTTTACCTCCGACCGGGGCGGGGCGGATAATATCTGGATTATGAATACAGACGGTTCTGATCCGGCGCAGGTGACCAAGGAAAATTTCCGATTGCTCAACCAGCCGAGCTGGAGCCCCGATGGCCAATTCATCGTGGCGAAAAAGCATTTCACAACTGGCCGTTCGCTCGGCACGGGCGAGGTGTGGGTCTATCACGTATCGGGCGGCGGCGGGGTGAAGCTCGTTGCGCGGCCTAACGAGCAGCACCAGAAGGAATTGGGCGAGCCGATCTACGCCCCCGATGGCAAGTCGGTTTATTATACCCGCAACATTACCTCTGGTCCGATCTTTGAATATGCGCAGGATTCGACGCAGGGCATCTTTGAAATCGAGCGTTATGATCTTGAATCGGGAGAGACGACAACAGCCGTTTCCGGATTTGGCGGCGCAGTCCGCCCGACCCCCTCGCCCGATGGCAAGAGCATTGCTTTTGTCCGGCGCGATAAGGATCAGTCACAGCTGTGGGTGAAGGACATCGCCTCTGGTGAAGAGCGGAATATCTATGGGGCATTGGACATGGATGTGCAGGAAACCTGGTCGGTTACCGGGGTCTATCCCAATATGGATTGGACGCCTGACAGCCGCTCGCTTGTGTTCTGGGCAGGCGGCAAATTGCGGCGCGTTGGTGCAGATGGAAAGGGCGCCAGCGTCATTCCATTCAGCGTAGATGATACGCGCGGCGTGGCCGATGCGCCGCATCCGGTGATTGACGTTGCCCCTACCAGTTTCACGACCAGCATTCCCAAATTCGCCACTGTTTCGCCCAATGGCCGCAGCATCGTGTTTGAAACCTTGGGCAAGCTTTACATAAAACCTGTTCGCGACGGTTCGCCAAAACGTTTCACCAGCAGCACTGACGCATCGGTTGAAGCTTTCCCGAGCTGGTCACGCGATGGATCGCGTGTCGCATTTGTGCGTTGGACCGATGGCGGGCTTGGCCAGATTGTCGTGAGCAATGCGAATGGCGGGGCGGAGCGCGTGATAACTTCGCAGCCGGGCCATTATGCAGAGCCGCGCTTTTCGCCCGATGGCGGCACAATCGTATTTGAAAAACGTGGTGGCGGGTATCTCACCTCGCCCAAATGGTCAGAAAATAGTGGCGTTTACAGCGTTGCCGCGACCGGCGGTACACCGAAGCTGATTTCGCGCAGCATGGGCGATCCGCAATTTGGGTCGGACAATGACCGCTTGTTTATGGTTGGACGCGAAGGTGGTGACCTTGCATTGGTATCGACTGACCTAAACGGAGAGTCTAAGCGCGTTCATGCCAAGGGCGATCTGGTCAACGCGTTCTCGGTTGCCCCAAATGGCAGATTTTTTGCTTTCCGCCAGAACTATGAAGTGTTCGCGATGCCGCTGATGCCCGGTGGGCAAGCGGTGTCGGTTGGACCCGAGGCCAGCGCGTTGCCAGTGGTCAAAGCCAGTAGCGGTGGCGCTGATTATATTGGCTGGTCTGGCGGCGGCGACACGCTGAATTGGAGCATGGGGCCGCAGCTTTATTCTGCCGCGACAACGGCAATGTTCCCGTCCGCTCCTGGAGACGAGACAGGGTTTGAGCCACCTAAAGCGGGCGTTTCACTCGCCATGATGAAACAGGCGGACAAGCCGAGTGGTACAGTGGTGCTGACCGGAGCCCGGGTCCTGACCATGTCGGGCGAGGGTGCCGGTGCTATCGAAAACGGTACAATTGTGATCAAGGGTGACAGGATCATTGCGGTCGGTGCGGCAGGTTCGGTCGCCATGCCGGCAGGCGCAAAAACTTTAGATGTCTCGGGTAAGACAATCATGCCGGGACTGGTCGATGCACACGCACATGGTCCGCAGGGGACTGGCGATCTGGTGCCGCAACAAAATTGGGCGCTGGTGCAAAATCTCGCGCTTGGCACCACTACGATGCACGATCCTTCCTCGCGCGCGAGCATGATCTTTTCTGCGTCAGAGCGGCAACGGGCCGGCATGTTGCTGGCGCCGCGTATCTTTTCCACCGGAGAGATCATCTACGGCGCGAAGGCACCGGGAGTGTATGCCGAAATCAACAATTATGATGACGCGCTGGCGCATGTTCGTCGGATCAAGGCGCAAGGCGGCATTTCTGTGAAGAACTACAACCAACCGCGCCGTGAGCAGCGCCAGCAAGTGGTCCGTGCAGCGGCGGCTGAAAACATGCTGGTGGTGGCCGAGGGCGGGTCACTTTACGGAATGGACATGAATTTGGTCGCCGATGGCAATTCCACCGTCGAACATAATGTGCCGGTTGATGTGATGTACGAAGATGTGTTGCAATTCTTCAGCCAGAGCCAGTCAAATTACACCCCGACTTTGGTGGTGACCTATGGCGGTCTGGCTGGCGATCCTTATTGGCGGCAGGCAACCGATGTATTCGATAATCCTTTGCTGGTTCACACACCGCCCAAGCAATTACTCGCAGCTACTGCGCGCCGCACCAAGGCACCCGATTGGGCGTTTGTTGACGACAATGCTGCGCGAGAGGCCAAGAAACTGGCAGAGCGCGGGGTCAAAGTCTCCATCGGCGCGCATGGGCAGCAAGCTGGCATCGGGGCGCATTGGGAGCTGTGGAGCTTTGTCCGCGGCGGAATGTCGCCAATTGCCGCTTTGCGCGCAGGCACCATCGCGTCTGCGCAATCGCTCGGGATGGACCGGGACATTGGCAGTATCGAGGAGGGCAAGCTTGCCGATCTGATCATCCTTGATGCCGATCCGAGCGCGGACATCCGCAATTCAGACAAGATTGCGCAGGTTATGCTGGGCGGGCGCCTGTACGATGCGAAGACCATGAACGAGGTCGAGACCGGCGATGCCAAGCGCCTACCCTATTGGTGGGAATGACGCCGATAGCACTAACCCAGAATATGCCATCCGGCGCGGGGAAGCACATTGTGTTTGACAAAATCGCCGCGCCGATACAGATATTATTGCAATTGATTATCAATAGTAATTGATTCATCCAGCATAGCCGAAAGTCATTTCATGAGCCGCGCAAAGACACGCAATCTTCTGGTATTGTGCCACCTATTTCTCGCGGCATTGATTGCCCCGATGTTTATTTTGGTCGCAATCACCGGCTTTAATTATTTGACAGATAACAAGGGTGAGACGATTGAAACCGAGCTTACGGTTGCTGAAGGCACGGTGCTCGATCAGGATGCGCCGACAATCGAGGATGATGTCCGCGCTATTCTTGCTGGAAATGATCTGCCACAGAATTTCGAATATCTGAGGATGCGTCCTGGTTCGATCACAACGAGACCAACATCGCAGGACTTCGTTGAGCTTAAAGATAATGGCGGGGTGTGGACGGCAACCTTGCACAAGCCCTCACTGCAATACCGGATGATGGAACTGCATAAGGGGCATGGACCAGAGAAGTTCAAAATCTATCAGATGGTCGCGGCGATTGCTTTGTTCCTGATTGTAATTGGCGGCGTGTTGGTCGGACTGATGGCTCCGGCGTACCGCAACAAAACACTGGGTTCGCTAGTGGTCGGTACCATTTTCTTCGTCCTCCTCGCGTTCATTATTTGAACCCCTTCACCTGACAGCTTGCCCCGCTTGTTCGGGGCCAGTAGGGCGGGCATATGACTGAAAAGAAAACCGATCACGAACTGACAAACCGCAAATTCTACCGCGCTGATGAAGAGGCAAAGTTCACCGAAACCAGCCCGGAAACAACTCCTCAGACACAACACCCGGCTTATAAGCTGGCATTCCGCGATACCGATTTCATGCTGCGCGACGAACTGCGTCCGGTGCGCTTCCAGCTTGAATTGCTGAAGCCAGAGATGCTGCTTGAAGAAGCTGGCGTTGGTTCAACGCTGGTAATGTATGGTTCGGCCCGCATCCCTTCACCTGAAAAGGCCGAGGAACTGGTCGCAAACGCAACGCCTGAGAAAAAGGCCGTGGCTAAAAAACTGGCCGAAAAGGCCAAATATTACCAAGAAGCCTACACGCTGGCCAAACTGGTGAGCGAAAAGTCAATCATCGAAGACGGCAAACGCCAGTTTGTTGTATGTTCGGGCGGCGGACCTTCGATCATGGAGGCGGCCAATCACGGTGCATCGGATGCCGGTGCAGAGTCCATCGGACTCAATATCATCCTGCCGCACGAGCAAGCGCCCAACGCTTATGTGACGCCGTATCTCTCGCTTAATTTTCACTATTTCGCTTTGCGCAAAATGCACTTCCTGCTCCGCGCGCGCGCTGTAGCGGTTTTTCCGGGCGGTTTCGGCACGTTTGACGAATTCTTCGAGCTGCTAACGCTGATCCAGACCGGCAAGATGAAGCCGATCCCGATCATGTTGTTCGGCAAAGATTTTTGGAACCGCGTCGTCGATCTTGAGGCGCTCGCCGATGAAGGCACGATCAATCATGACGACCTCAAGCTGTTCCATTGGTGCGAAACCGCCGACGACGCATGGAAACATATCGCAGAGTTCTACGAGCTTGAGCGGTAGTCAGCCTATCCGCCACGGCGGGTAACGGCGATCTTCGCCAGCCGCATAAAAGCAAATCCGGTTTCCGCTTGGATCGGTGATCCAGCTTTCGCGCCAGTTCCAGCTTTGGTCTTGCGGCGCGGGACAGGCAATGCCGTTTGCGCGAAGCCGATCAAGCTGCGCGGCGAGATCGAGGCACTCGAAATAGATGGAGGCACCGCCGGTTTCGTCATGTCCTGTTGATATGGACAGCGTCGTTCCGCCGGGGCTTTCAAATCTTGCATATCCGTTTGAGGGGCTGTCTACAATTTGGATTAGGCCCAAGGCACGATAGAACAGTACCGTTTCACCGTACTCGCCAGCCGCCAGAGTGATCTGGTTTAGTCGCGGCTCATCGGTTAAATCCATGCGCACAGATTGATGGCCAAGCGGTCCGGCCTTAGCACCGAAACCGGGCGCATCATGCAGCGCCAGCCGCACAAATTCGATAGCGCGTGCCGTTGCAGCTTCCAAAGCCAAACCTTGACCCAAGAATGTCGCCAGTGCGCTTGAGAGGGTGCAGCCTGTACCGTGGGTGTGGCGCGTATTGATGCGCGTCCCGCCAAATCCCTTCGAGGTACCATCGGGTGCCATCAACAGATCTAAGAGAATTTCTCCGTCGCCGTGGCCACCTTTGGCCAGAACATGGCAATCATGCTTCGCTGCCAGATGAGCTGCAGCCGCTGCGATGTCAGTCGAACTTGAAGCAGGCATGTCAGTTAGCGCGGCAAGCTCCGGCAGGTTGGGTGTAACGACAGTGGCGAGGTCCATAATTTCACGGAAGGCGGCAATAGCCTCAGCATCTGCGAGCGAAGACCCGCTTGTCGCAACCATAACCGGATCGAACACAATCGGGATCGCGTCAGGCTGAGCGATGAGCATGTCCCATACCATCAGCGCGGTCGTGGCCGATCCGATCATGCCAATCTTGATCGCATCTATTCCGATGTCGGTGCTGCAAGCTTGGAATTGTTTGAAGACCATGTCGCTGGTGACAGGTTGAACCCCTTGCACGCCCAGCGTGTTCTGCGCGGTAATGGCGGTGATCGCGGTCATTGCATAACCGCCAAGCATCGTAATTGTCTTGATGTCCGCCTGTATGCCTGCGCCGCCCGAACTGTCCGACCCGGCAATGGCGAGGATACGGGCCGGATTGGTCATGCTTTGAACATGCGTTTTGTGCTGGCCGCGTTCTTTTCTTGGAGTTTTTTCGAGCGGGTCGGGCGGTCCATCAATTCACCGCCGCAATTGGGGCAGATGTCATCCACCTGATCGGCGCAACTGGCGCAGAATGTACACTCAAAACTGCAGATGAATGCTCCGGGCGCTGCGGCCGGCGTATCTGTTCCGCAGCGTTCGCAATCGGGGCGCATTTCAAGCATGATTAGCCTCGATCATTACGCCGCATCCCTAACGGCGTCACAAATCCGGTCCACGAGGCGATGTACCTGCGCCTCATCATCGCCTTCCGCCATTACGCGGATGACAGGCTCTGTGCCTGACGGGCGGATAACCAGTCTGCCAGTGCCCTCAAGCTCCTTCTCCGCTTCGGCGATGACAGCTTTGACCGTGTCATTTTCCAGCGGAGCGCCACCTTCATAGCGGACGTTCTTGAGTAATTGCGGCACGGGGTCGAACAGATGCATCAACTCGCTAGCCTTCTTGCCCGAGCGGACCAGACTTGCGAGCACGCGCAATGCGGCGGTTGTCCCATCCCCGGTCGTGGCGTAATCAAGCATGATCATATGACCCGATTGCTCGCCGCCAACATTGAAACCGCCTTCGCGCATTTTTTCGAGTACATGTCGGTCGCCGACTTTGGCGCGTTCAAGAACCAAGCCTTGCGATTGTAAATAGCGTTCAAGACCAAGGTTGCTCATCACCGTGGCGACAATTCCGCCGCCGGTCAGGCTGCCGCGTTCTGCCATGCGGGTTGCGATCAGCGCCATCAATTGGTCACCATCTACGGTGCGTCCCATCTCGTCGACAACGATCAGCCTGTCCGCATCGCCATCCAGCGCAATGCCGACATCCGCACCTGTTTCAACAACTTTGGCCTTCAGCGCGTCAAGCGAGGTCGAGCCAACCCCGTCATTGATGTTGGTACCGTTCGGATTGACGCCCAGCGTGATAACTTCTGCACCCAATTCCCAAATAGCCGAAGGCGCAACTTGGTAGGCAGCGCCATTGGCGCAATCGACAACGACTTTCAGTCCGTCGAAACGTATCTCGCTCGATACGGATTGCTTGACCGCGTGGATGTAGCGTCCACGTGCGTCCTCGATCCGGCGGGCGCGGCCGACCTTTGATGCAGGGACCAATTCTTGCTCGCCCATAATCGCTGCTTCGATTGCCAGCTCGTCTGCGTCTGACAACTTGAAACCATCGGGCCCGAATAGCTTGATGCCATTGTCCTCGTACAAATTATGGCTGGCTGAAATCATCACACCCATGTCGGCGCGCATCTCCCGGGTCAGCAAGGCGATGGCTGGCGTCGGCAGTGGACCTGTCATGATGACGTCCATGCCCACGCTGGTGAAACCGGCCACCAGCGCGCTTTCCATCATATAGCCCGACAGGCGAGTGTCCTTGCCGATAACCACACGGTGGCGATGGTCGCCGCGCATAAAGTGGCGGCCAGCGGCCTGTCCTACGCGCATTGCGATCTCCGCCGTCATAACCCCTTGGTTGGTGCGCCCGCGGATCCCGTCAGTGCCGAAAAACTTGCGTATCATGGTATTATTCTCGCTATCGATTTCGCTCGCAACAAGCTTGCTCATTTGCCACGGGCTTCTGGCGCGATTAGGCAGCAATGTGAAGGGGCAGCCTGCCTCGGGGGACATGATTTGACACAGGTTAAGCAGGCACCAATTGAACTGGTGACCATTCGTCTGCCGGTATGGTGGACATTTGGAGGCTTGATTGCGGGCCTGACGCTGGGCTTGCTTATGGCGGATACCGGCTTGTTCGAGGCAATTTCACAGTTTACCAACTTGCTCGGTAAATTATGGCTGCGCGCCTTGCAGATGACGATTATCCCTCTGGTTGCGGCCTTGCTGGTGCTTGGGATATCGCAAATGGCGCAAGCGGCGAAGGCGGGTAAGGTGGCCCGAATGATGCTTGGGCTGATGTTCGGGGTACTGCTGCTGAGCGGTATCGTTTCAGCTATGTTTATGCCCGCACTGTTAGCGGTGTTCCCGATCCCCGAAGCGGCATCGGCAATTCTGGTCGCTGCTGATGCGGAGGCACAGCAAGTGCCCGGCATATGGGCATTTCTCGAATCACTAATTGCGCCAAATCTGTTCGCCGCAGCTGCGGAGACGGCAATGTTGCCGCTGACCATTTTCTTCGCGCTGTTCGCCGTGGCCATATCGGGATTGCCTGACGGCCAGCGCCAGACTCTGATCGGGTTCTTCCACGCGCTCGCCAACGCAATGTTGACGATTATCGGCTGGGTTTTGTGGATTGCTCCGCTTGGTGTGTTCGCCCTTGCGCTTGGTGTCGGTGCGCGGAGCGGGGGCGATGCGTTTGCCACCTTGGGTCATTATATTCTGACAGTGACCGCAATGGGCGCTTGCGTGCTGATCGGCGCATATCTGCTCGCAATGCTCGGTGCGCGAATGTCTCCGCTTAAATTTGCAAAGGGAATTTTACCGTCACAAGCGGTCGCGGTTTCTACGCAAAGCTCGCTCGCCAGCCTGCCTGCGATGCTCGACAGTGCGAAGCGGCTTGGTGTCCGCGATGCCTCTGCCGATTTCGTATTGCCACTAGCAGTTGCGATTTTCCGGGCAACCAGCCCGGCGATGAATATGGCGGTGGCAATTTATGTTGCGCATCTGGTGGGGCTGGAACTGACGCCGGTAGTGCTAATTGCCGGCATTGCGGTGGCATTTATCATCAGCGTCGGATCGGTCAGCCTGCCCGGTTCGATAAGTTTCGTTGTGTCGATCGGCCCGATTGCAATAGCCATGGGTGTTCCGGTTGAACCGCTTGCCTTGCTGGTTGCGGTTGAGATGCTGCCTGATATTATGCGCACGCTCGCCAATGTGACAATGAATGTCGCGGTGACGGCCACCGTGGACCGCGTGGCTGGTGATACAGGGCCAGCAAATTGAATTTCTTGCAACGCTTTACCAACTTGGGCGTTATAGAATTAGACCGGTAGAAATTTCAGTTATTTTAGGAAGAGATTATGGCTTTTGAACTCCCCGCACTCCCATATGCAGACACCGCACTTGCTCCAGCCGTTTCGGCGGAAACATTGTCATTCCATCACGGCAAGCATCACAAAGCCTATATCGACAAGACAAACGCTGCGATCGAAGGCACCGATCATGCCAATGCCTCGCTTGAAGAAGTGATTGCGGCATCGCGCGGTTCAAACCAGGGCCTGTTCAACAATTCAGCGCAAAGCTGGAACCACGCATTTTACTGGCATTCGATGGCAGCAGAAAGCGGCGCGGCATCTGACGAACTGACTGCGATGATCAACGACGCCTTTGGTTCGTTGGATGAGCTTAAAACGAAGCTTGCCGATCGCGGCGCCGGCCACTTTGCCAGCGGCTGGGTCTGGCTTGCAGAAAAAGACGGCAAACTGTCAATCGAAGAGACGCATGATGGCGATACGCTGGCTGATAGCGGCTTTAACCCGCTGCTGACCGTCGATGTGTGGGAGCACGCATATTATCTGGACCACCAAAATGCGCGCCCTGCATATTTGAAAGCTGTAATTGAAACCAAGCTGAACTGGGCGTTTGCCTCGGAAAATCTGGCTCGCGGAACGACTTGGACCTTCTAAGTCTGGTTTAGACAGCAATTTGGGATGCCCGCTTCGATTGTATTCGGAGCGGGCTTTTCTTTGTGTCTATGCTGCTGGTTCGTCTGAAGAACCTTCTCCGCTACTTAGTCCAATCCGATCGGCTGGAAACAACGGCTCGCCAAAGACAAACCCGACAAGATTTGGGCGTCCCACGTGGTCAAAGAACGCGGTCAGCATTAGCAATATCGGCACCGACAGCAGCGCGCCGAAAACGCCCCAAATCCATGAGAAATAGCTGAGAGCTATCAAAATCATCACTGGACTCATGGTAAAACGAGCCCCCAAAATCGACGGAGTGACTACGTTCGCTTCTACTGTGTGCATACCCAGATAAGCAGCCGCAGGAATTAGACCAAGCAGCAGGGTGTCTGCGGTGCCGAGGCCAAACAAGGATAGCAGCGCGGTCATTAGCAGCGGTCCGATATAGGGCAGAAAGTTGAGCAAGGCAGCGAGGCCGCCCCACATGATCGGTGCCTCTACTCCCAGCGCCCAAGCGCCCAGCGCCACGACGATTCCGACACAGCCGTTGATCCAAGCCACTGTCAAAATATAAGCAGCAACGCGGTCCTGAACTTCGCGCATTACCCGAGCGGCCTTGATGCTGGTTCCAAATGATGCCCGGTCGAATAACAAATGGCGCCTCAGCCTGACCCGCGATTCAATCATGAAAAAGGTCATCAAGAAGGTCAACAACACTTCGATCAGCAGGCTCGGCGTGGCAAAGGCCACTTGCTGGATGACAGATGGGCTGGCCAGCACAACTTCGCGTGCGCCTGATTGCCCCATCAATTTGGATAATTGCTCGTTCGCTAGAGCCAGCCAGGCAAATTCCTTCTGAAACTCCGAGAACCGCTCCCCAACCTTTGCGGCCATAGCGGGTGCGCTATCAAACAAATCAACCGCAGGTTGCAAAATCAACGCAAGTGCCAGCAATAACACCGCGAACAAAGTCAACAATGCAATCAAGGATGCCAAAACGTTAGGGATTCCCCAACTGGCTAGCTTGTCCGCCAACGGCGACAGGATGATCGTCAGCACTATCGCTGTAGTCAGCGGCAGAAAGACCACCGATCCGATTGACAAGACAAAAGGCAGGGCGAGGAAAAGACCCATGCCGATCAACAAAACTAGCGCTGAAATCAGCCGTAATTCTTGCTGGGCGAAGGCTAGCCGCTGGCCCGCGTTGGATGATTGAATACTCTCTGGCGTAGATTCAGAATCTTGCGACGGCGTTTCCATAGCTTCCTATCTGGTCGCAACCGCGGGGCGGGGCAAGGCCCTCCTTAGGGAGATAGTGCACCGACTGGATGCCATAGCTAATTATTTGCTGCGCCGGCGTTTACCTAGCCGCCACGCCTTTGCCGGCTGAAACAGTGTCTAACTCTTCCAAAATTGCCCTGTGCGCGCTGGCATCATCCATAGAACGGCGGGGTATATCACCGTCTTCGAGCATCGAGGTTAGTGTAGCACGTGCACGGCCGACCCGGCTTTTAATGGTACCCACCGCGCATCCGCAGATGCTGGCTGCTTCCTCATAAGAAAACCCGCCAGCGCCCACCAACAACAATGCTTCGCGCCGTTCGGGCGGAAGGGTCAACAAGGCGCGGTGCATATCAGAAAGGTGGAGGGGCTCTTCTTGGCCCGCAGGTGCAGTCAGAATGCGTTCGGCAACGCCTTCATCATATTCGCCGCGGAAACGGTTGCGACGCATGTCGGTCAGATAGGCGTTGCGCAGAATGACAAAAGTCCAGGCTCGCATCGATGTGCCCAGCTGAAACCTGTCTTGCGCAGCCCATGCCTTCAACATTGTCTCTTGAACAAGATCATCGGCCATATCGGGGCGACCGCAAAGACCGCGCGCAAATGCGCGAAGATGCGGGACCACTTCAGTCAATTCACGCTTGAAATCGGCTTTTTCGGCTGCCGTACGCTCTTCATCAGCCATCAGCTGGTGTGATCCCCGCCTTCGGCTTTGGGCTTGTGTCCCGCACTAGGCTCAGCGACAGGCTTTGCATCCAACTGGGCAAGCAAATCTGTAAAGCTGTCAGGCAAGGGTTCATCGACGACTGAATCGTAGAGTTGACGAAGTCCGTTCGCCCATTTTGGCGACGTGTTATCCGGGCCTTTGCCGGATTGGTTTTGTGAGTCCGAAGTCATTGAAGCTGTCGGATCCTTTATCAGATAAAATTACAACTTTAGGTGCAGCCGCTGTGATGTGCGCAATACACAACTTTGGCTGTGGTGTGAAATTGGAACGAAGGGCTGTCTGTTTGGTTCCTTACAGCACATGATATTCTGGCTTAACCCTATCGCAGGACGAAAATCTTGCCTTAGCAAAATCTGTCATTAGAGAGGGTGTCAAACCCTTTGAATTAGCTAAGTCACGGTTATTGAAGGCGAAACTGAAGGAATGCCATTTTGGCGCAAAGCGCAATTCACGAAAAACGAGCTAGAAGGCTGCTAATACAATATCCACGGGCGGTGCCCGTGCTGATATTTTTGTTGGTTTCTGCAATCACTGCGCTCAGTGTTTATGCGATTGAACGCGGAGAGCACGAGCGCGAGAATGCCGAATTGCGCGAACGCGCCCAAGCGGTTGCTTCTGCATTAGAGCGCCGAAGCAGCACGACTAGCGCTTATTTACGCGCTGGAGCCGCATTGTTCAGCACGGTTGATACTGTAACGCCGCAATTGTTTAATCGGTTCACAGGCAATTTACTGGTTGAGCCCATTGATCGGGGCACTGAAGGGTTGGGCTGGGCGGTCCGGCTAAGGCCGGATCAACTCAGTAGCTTTGAAGCGCAGTACCGCGAAATGACCGGCATTGAGGTCTCGGTCTATCCACAAGCCGTAGAAGTCACCGATCAGATTGTGCCAGTAACCTATTTGCAGCCCGCATCAGATCGAAACCGGCGTGCATATGGCTTCGACATGTATTCTGAGCCGGTGCGCCGCCAAGCAATGGATGACGCAGCCGAAAGTGGCGAACCAGTTGTTTCGGGCAGAGTCGTTCTAAAACAAGAGGGCGTCGGGACAGCCGCCGGTTTCATCATGTATATGCCTGTATTCCAAGCCGGCCGCTCACCAAGGCCACTAAAGGGCTTTATTTACTCGCCAATCAATGCCCGAACCTTCGTGGATTCTGCATTGGCGCTCGAAACGCGAGGCGAAAAAGGCCTTCGCCTTTATGATCGCGAAATTTCGCCCGATCGTTTGTTGGTTGAAATTCCACCGAAAGAAAAAACAGGCAATATTGTTTCAGAGCCGGTTATGATCGGCAATCACGAGATGGTGCTCGAAATCGAATCGGCATTAGGCAATTCGTTATCCAGACTGTCGATGCTCACCTTGCTGTTCGGCTTGCTGGTGGCGAGTTTGCTGATGGTTCTTGCTCGGTTACTAACTCGTCAAGCGCTGGAGGATCATTCTTCGCTGGCCAGGCTGCAGGAACAAAATTCTATCCGGGATAATTTGACAAGGGAACTCAATCACCGCGTGAAAAATACGCTGGCCAATGTTCTTTCGATTATTTCACTCACCCGCAGGAGGGCATCATCGCTCGATCAATTTGCGGACAGCCTTGATGGACGGATACGCGCACTTTCGGCGACTCATGATTTACTGACGCAATCTGAGTGGGGGGCAACTCCGATCCGCGCTTTAGTCGAAACTGAACTGACCCCGTATGCCAATCAATCGGATCAAATCGTAGAAATGCGCGGTCCCGCTGTGGAGATCGCGCCGAATGATGCTCTTTCGCTGGGGCTCGCGATCCATGAATTGGCAACCAACGCTGCCAAATACGGCGCGCTGAGCAAGAGCGGCGGATCGGTGAGCGTGACTTGGGAAATGAAAGGCGAAGATTTCGTACAGATCGATTGGGCCGAGGCGGGCGGCCCGCCCGTCTCGGCCAGTCGGAAAGCAGGATTCGGTACCAATTTGATCGAAAAAATTGTGGCACATGAACTGCGCAGCCCGGTCAAGTTGAATTTCGATCCTGCAGGGGTGACGTGCAGCCTGACAGTGCCTGTGCGACCTCCGAGCGACTTTGCAATCAGAGCTGGCAGACAAGGTTGATCATTTGTTCAGTGTGTCTGAATCGAAAAATCAAGCTGTCGTCTAGCCTATCGGTTGGCTCGAACCGAAGAACAACGCTTGGCTAATTGCAGCACTGACCGTTGCCTCCAGAAAAGGTTTCGTAACCAGATATGTGGGTTCGGGACGGTCGCCAGTAAGCAGACGTTCCGGGTAAGCGGTGATGAAAATCACGGGAACGCTGCCCATCGCAAGGATATCGTCAACAGCATCAAGCCCAGAGGAGCCATCAGCTAGCTGGATATCGGCGAGGACCAAACCAGGAGTCTGTTCAGCAACAACTTCCGCCGCCTGAGTGCGTGTTGCGGCGGTCCCGCATACTTCATGACCAAGCGATGTTACCAGATCTTCCAATTGCATTGAAATCAAGGGTTCATCCTCAATAATCAGGACGCTGGTGGTGGTTTCACGATCAATTTCGGCGATGGCCTCTTGAACCAGGCTTTCAACATCGGTCACGGAGATGTCCATGATTTGTGCGGCATCCGACGCGCTGAATTCTTCCAAAGTCGTCAGCAGTAATGCTTGCCGGTTAAACGGGGTGACGCGCCGCAATTTACCTTGTGCGGCAATTTCATGCTCGTTCGCGCCTTCATCATGGGCGTCAATTTCCATGTAAGCACTCGACCAGACCTTGTTGAAGGTCTGGTACAAAGCAACGCGGCCGCTCGAAAGTGACGATTTAACGTCATCGTCTGCGATCGCGGCTTCCAATGTTGCTCTGACAAACGCATCGCCTGTCGCTTGCGATCCGCTTAGCGCCCGGGCATAGCGGCGCAGATAAGGCAAATATTCAGCAACTTGTTGTCCGAGCGGCATCTTTTCTTTTTCCTTTTGTAAGCACTGTAAACGGGCTTTGACCGTGTTGGTTCCGTGCTCCAAGTGACGATTGCGATCATAGCTGATGGTTCACGTTTTCGAAACGTTTTAACGAACAAATTTGCGTTTCTTTGCAGTTTCAGAGCAAGGGCGAGTGGGGCGCGTTTGCAAAAACATACGTTTAAAATCAGCATTTTATAAGATTTATTCGAAATCGGATTTTCGTTGCGGGAACCGCTTACATATTCGGGCATTTTAGTTGTATCACCGCCGAGACACCCCCTCCCGTCCAAACGGTGGTGACATAATCCCGAAAGGCCTTTTCCCTCAAAGAGGGGAAAGGCCTTTTAATTGCCGGCATCAACAGGATTTCTCTCTTCTAAATGTCCGGTAATTCGGTCAAAGATCATGCAGGTCTTGCAAACCTGCGTAGCAACCCGCCTACCGGCAATTGTAAGGCGGCAACCAAGTCTTTCTCTTGATACGGCTTTGCCAATACAGTCCCAAAGCGAGCGATATCTTCTGGGATAGAATCCGGACTGCCGGTCGAGAAAACGATTTTTGGCGCTGCCGGCCCCAAATTCTGTAGCAGCTCAGCCACTTCCCAACCGTCGTCACTATCAGACAGGTGCACATCGAGCACGACTGCGTCGTAGTCCTTGTTCTTTAGCGCAACGAGGGCTTCTGAAGTGGTTGTGCATGTATCGATGCTCTCGGCTCCGGCATCTGAAGCGATAGCTTCGATGGCCATAGCAATGAGCGTATCGTCTTCGACAACCAATATTGTCTTCGCCAATTTGCTCATGTTAGACAACTGAAGCTCCTTCAAGACAGCGCAGACATAAGTAGGCCGTTGCTCAGAAAAGCGATATTTCCCAGAAGCTTACATTAATCAAGTGGTATTTTTCACGTCGCCTGATTTACAACGATTTTTCATAAATGAGATATTCGCGGCTAATTTCTCCATCAAGCGTTTCGGCGATGGAAATCATTCCCTTGTTGTCCTCGAGAACCCAGCCGATCTCGCCAGTTTTTACGCCGAATTCTTCAAAAGCGGTACGACCGATTTCATCGATCATCAAGAAGGCCAATTGGCTTGCCATGCGGGTAGAATGATATTCCTTAAGCACGCCCATCAGCGGGACGCGTAATTGCCTGCTTCGCGGCTTGCGCAGCCAGCGCAGGATCTTGAACCAGCCAAACGGTAACAGCTTGCCCCCTATCGCTGATAACACTTCATTTAGGTCTGGTAAGGTGATTATGAAGGCACTCGGAACCCCGTCCAACTCAACGATCTTGACCAATTCGGGCAGCACAATCGGTTTTAGCTTCTTGGCAGCGTATTCGATTTCTTGCTCGGTAAAGGGAATAAAGCCCCAGTTGTCCGACCATGCATCGTTCAAAATTTCGAGAATGATCCGCACTTCCTGACCGAACACACTCTTATCCGCATTCCGCATCCGGATCTTTGGATTACGCTTGGCCGATTGGACAATACGCTGGACAATTGGCGGGAATGGCTGGCTTACGTCGATGTCATAAGTCACAAGCTTTTTAGCTGGCTTATAATCGTTTGCCTCAATCCACGCCTGATAATGTGCGGGATCGTGACCCATCATTATCACCGGTGGCTTGTCATGGCCGCGCGTCAGCAAACCGGGCTCCTCCCAAATCGACATCGAAATCGGACCTAGTGATCGTGTCATTCCTTGCCTGCGAAGCCAATCCTCGGCGGCTGACATAAGCGCTTTACCGACATCCTCATCCTCCGCGTCAAAATATCCAAACATCCCGGCACCCGGACCGAAGCCTTGAGCGGGTGGTAGTTCCAGTGCGAGCTCGTCTATATGGGCTGAAATCCTGCCAACTGGCTCACCGCCGCGATAGGCAATCATTAATTGCACCCGGGCATGACCAAAGAACGGGTTTTTCGCAGGATTTACCAGTTCGAGCAATTCGCTGCGCAATTGCGGGACGCTGTTGGGAGTGGCAGCGGAAAAGCGCTGGCCAATCGTGACAAAAATTTTGCGCTGCGCCTTGTTGATTACCGGAGCAATTACTATTTTCTGGTCGGTCAAATTCATCACCCACAGGCTGTCATTATTCACACTAGGTTAGCCCTGTGTTTGCTAATGGTATCTTGTCAAGAAAGAGCGGCCGCCTGCCCAAAGGGTTAGGGGCTGTTGTCACCGGCAATTCTCCGGTAAGGGCATCCTCGGAAATAGAGATATGAACGCACAAAACAGCATCAACGCGTCCGCGACTGCGCGCACGGCAATTCCCGATGACAAGGATATGCTCCGCGCTGCGCGTGACTTGACCAAGGATATTTCAGAAGCTCGGCCATTGGTTTACTGGTCGGACATGCTCGGCAGTGCAGCGGTGGGCTATGCCGCGCTCGCCGGGGCGATCCTTGTTGATAGTGTTCCATTGGCCATCGTGCTCGGCGTGTTCTCGGCGCTGGTGCTTTATCGTGCCTTGTTGTTCATCCACGAAATTACCCACATCCACAAAAATGCGCTGCCCGGTTTCCGCACCGTGTGGAACCTGCTTGTTGGGATTCCGATGTTGGCACCGTCTTTCACCTATGAAGGCGTCCACACTTTGCACCATGCGCGTACACGATACGGAACTGCGGAAGACCCCGAATATCTGCCGCTTGCGCTGATGAAGCCATGGTCGTTACCGCTGTTCGTTTTGATCGCCTTGCTTGCGCCGCCTGCGCTGGTGATCCGGTCGGCGATTCTAGTCCCTCTGGGGGTGGTCATTCCGCCGATTCGCAAATTGGTTTGGGAGCGGGTTTCTTCGCTTTCGATCAACCCCAATTTCCGCCGCCGCCCGCCTGAAGGAGACCTTAAGAAGCGGGTTGTTTGGCAGGAGGCTCTGGCGACGGCGTGGTCTTGGACTTTGATCGCCAGTATTTTTCTGCTGGGCTGGAAACCGTTCTTGGTTGCTTTGGCTGTGCTGTCCTTAACCGCCGTTCTCAATCAATTGCGCACATTGGTCGCTCATTTGTGGGAGAATGAAGGCGAGCCGATGACTGTGACTGCGCAATATCTGGACTCGGTCAATGTTCCGCCGCCGGGCGTTATAGCAGAGATTTGGGCACCAGTTGGCTTGCGCTATCACGCGCTCCATCATCTGCTGCCCAGTATGCCGTATCATTCCCTGCCTGAGGCCCATCGCAGGCTGGTCGGCCATCTCGGTGAAGGCTCAACGATTGGTAAGGCGAACCACACTGGCATGTGGTCATTGGTCAGCCGGATTGCGCGGAGCACGATGCGCTCGAACTGAGGCGTCGCAGCTATTCCAAGAAGTGGATCATGGCGCAGCGCCGTGTTCGCGGTAAGCCGTCCTCAACCTCCTCCGCCAAGGTTTCTGCCAAGCGTGGATGCGCCTGCGGATCGGCAATCTCGGTGAAACCCAGGCGAGCGTAAAACGGGGCATTCCAAGCAATATCGCGAAACGTGGTCAGGGTCAGCGCGACAAAACCGCTATTGCGCGCGTCAATCATACAAGCTCGCAAAAGCCCTGCGCCGATCCCGCTTTTTTGATGAGATGGATGCACCGACATTTCCCAAATATGCAATTCGCGCCGGAATGGCTCTGTGGTCAAAAAGCCTACGATATCATCTCCGACCAGAGCAGTAAGGCAATGCCCTTTAGAGATCAATTTGCGGTGCTCCGAAGCCGTCCATGTTTCGGTAACATCGATTTTCGCCAGATCGGGATCATCGGCGAATAATTGGCCTGCTGCGCTCTCGATTGCGGGAAGTATTTCGGCGTCGCTGGCGCGCGACAACCGCAGTGACCACTCGCTCATTCCTCAGTCCGGATAAGGACAGTTTCGCCGATCAATGCGAATAGGAAGAATGGTGCCCATGCCGCCAATAGCGGCGGATACCCGCCGAAATTGCCCATCGCCAACGCAGCATTATCAACCACGAAGTAGGCAAAGCCGAGCGCCATTCCGATAACCGCCCGAACGAACAATTGGCCCGAACGGGCAAGGCCAAACGCTGCAATCGCGCCTAGCAATGGCATCAGGAATGCCGAAAGCGGGCCCGATAGCTTATGCCACCACTTTGACCTCAATTCGGTCGATCGACGGCCTACCGCGTCATAGGCGTCGATCGAGTCAGACAATTCGAAGAAGCCTTGAGTGTCGGGATCGACGCTTTCCAATTCAATTTGGTCCGTCGTTAAGCCTTTGCCGACGACCATGGTTTCGCCTTGCGTTGTTTCTGCTGATGCAACGTCGAAACTTTCATAACCTGACAATTTCCAGCCTGGGCCCGCATAGGTTGCATTGGATGCGCGCACTTGACGCGACAACATGCCTTGCGGATCGCGCTGATACCAAGTCACTTCTTCCATCCGCGTGTCAGGGCCGCTCCCTATTATCCGGGCGGCTGTAAGAATATTCTCGCCGTCGGTCAGATAGACATTGGTGCGCACACCCGTAATTTTCGGGATCGGCCCGAACTCGGCGCCTTCCCATGCTTTCAGTGTCGCAGTTGCGCGCGTAACGACGCGCTCGTTAAAGGCAAAGCTCAAGCCGGATACGATCAGTGCGGTTAGCAGCAGCGGAGCCAGCACCTGATGCGCTGAAAGGCCCGCTGCCTTCATCGCAATCACCTCGCTATTCTGATTGAGCGTTATCAGTGAAATGATCGTCGCAAGCAAAACCGAATAAGGCAGGAAGCGAGCAATTAATTGCGGAATGCGAAGCGAAACATAATCGAGCAACTGAGCCTGACCATTTCCCGGAACGGACAAAATCTCTCCGCTAGTGCTGAGCAGATCAAGGGCCATCAACACCAGCACAAGCACTGCGAGCATCGCCACAATGCGCACGATAAACAGTTTCGCGAGATACAGCGTCAGGGTTTTGGAAGGGAAGAAATCGAGTTGCATATTCTATTCGGCCGCAACCAAATCTCCCTGTGCACCATGTTTGCGTTTTTTGCGCTTGAACAGCTTGCGAATGGCCTTGGCCAATTTCGCGGCCCCCGCCTCCAGTGCGCCGATTGCTTGCCCGCCGGGCACAAATGCCACTCGGTAATACATCCACAGGATCAGCGCCGCAAACAGCACGAACGGCCCCCACAGGGCGATCACAGGATCAATCCGCCCCAATGTGGCGATATCCTCTCCATATTGGTTCACCTTGTGATACGCGACGACCATCACGATCGACACAAACACCCCGAGAGCGGACGTCGATCGTTTGGGCGGGATGGCCAGCGCGACCGCGAGCAGCGGCATCAGCAGCATCATGACAACTTCGACCAAGCGGAAGTTAAAGCTTGCCTGGCTCGCGTCGCGTTTTTCCTGGCTCGTTTTGTCCGACCAACCGACATTGAGCAATTCTGGAAGAATATACTCCCGTTCAGCATCTCCGCGTTCTCTGAACTCCTCGATCTTGGGCAGATCAATCGGCAGATCGTGGCGGGTAAAACTGAGCACGCGGGAGGTTGCCTTCTCGTTGCCGGTGTCTTGGACAATCGTGCCGTCAGTCAGCCGCAGGATAATCGTATCGGCGCTATCGCTAGTGGCGAGGAAATTTCCTTCGCGCGCGGTAATAGAGAGGACCTGGCCCTTGCTGTTGGCAACCCGAGCAAAGATGCCCTTGAGCCGGCGACCATCATCTTCGCTCTGCTCGATCCGCAAAGCCATTTTGTCGGCGAGAGTGGTAAATTCGCCTACCTTGATCGATGCGCCCAGCGCGCCTGAACGCAATTCATATTCAAGCTGCTCGTAATAATACCGGCTAACCGGCTGAACATAAAACACCAGCGCAACATTCACCGCCATCAATATGCCAGCGATTATGTATGGTACACGGAGCAAGCGCCCGTATCCCATGCCAACGGCGCGGAATACATCCAATTCGCTCGTCGTTGCCAATTTGCGAAAAGCGAGGAGAATGCCGAGCAAAAGCCCAAGCGGGATGGCCAAGCTGGCATATTCAGGAAGAAGGCTGGCGAGCATCTTGAAAACGATGTCGATTGGACCGCCTTCTGTCGCAACAAAATCAAAAAGCCTTAGCATTTTGTCGAGCAAAAGTAGTGTTGCTGCTAGCGCAAATACACCTAGCATAGGCACAATGACGAGCCTGAAGATGTATCGGTCAACGGAGGGAATGAATTTGAACACGCTCGCGTTGTTTGCCTGTTTCGGTGAAGGGTGATGACGTTCTAGCGCGAAATTTCGTCGCGGTCATGCCCTACATTTCACAAGCTCGGCTTTCATAGGCTGTGTGGCACCCGGAAAGTGGCTTTCCTGCGCGTGTAAGGTTATGCCTTTTCTAGCGTACATTGCAGCGGATGCTGATTCTCCTTGGCGAAATCCATCACCTGATTGACCTTGGTTTCCGCGACTTCGTATGGGAATATCCCGCAGACGCCCACACCCTTTTGATGGACATGAAGCATAACCCGTGTGGCCTGCTCCAAATCCATCCTGAAGAAGCGTTTGAGGATCATCACGACGAATTCCATCGGCGTGTAATCATCGTTCAGCAGCAAAACTTTGTATTGACTGGGTTTTTTGGGTTTTGCCTGGGTCTTTGTCGCAATTCCGACTTCCGTATCGCCATCGGTTCCCTCATCGTCGGGCCCGCCGTCCTCGGATGCACTCACGATTGGAGAGCATTGAGCTGCGCTACTCGAATACGAGAGCACGAGTGTGGGTTGGGTATTAGAGATCATCACTGGGCCAATATCGTAAGGCGATTGGTATTCGCAAGGGGGCATTGCACCGTTTGAAGCGAAAGGCCCAATCTTTGCGAGATTGTTTGCTTCAGCTTCACGTTTTTTCTGATTGAACGGTCATCCGCAGAATCAAATAACGGGCCGAACGTATAACGTCCGACCCGCAATTGATGTCCGCCGGCGAAGAGGGAGAGGGGTGCCGGCGAAAATTTCTAGGCCCAGGACTTTCAAGTCATTGGACCGGAAGAATTCAGGCAGCCTTGCGGACTTTGTCCATCGCAATGCTTACGCGGCTCGAAATTGGCGCGAATGCTTCGTTGCTCAGCTTAACCCATGCTTCGGTGTTCTTCGAAACAGCCGCGACAGTCGCGTCGAAGTTGCGGCTGACGATCTTGCTTTGAAGCTGAACGAATTCAGTTGGCGAACGCACAGCAGCGACTTCTTTGACGTCTGCGGTTACGACTTCAACAACACCCTTGGCGTCTGCAACATAGGCTTTGCCCATGTCTTGCATGCCAGCAGCAAGAATCTTGCCCGATTCAACAACTGCTTCGACATTTGCTTTGGTGAATTCACCCATGTCTGCAGCAACTTCGGTGCCTTTGCCGTAAACGGTCTTGGCGCGTGACTGGATATCGGCGAGACCGTCTTTTACCTGAGCGGTGTAATTAGCGGCTTTAGTTTGTGCTTTAGTCATAACCGTTTCCTTCGTGGAAGTTTTGTTTGTCTTTGTAATTTTCTTTGTCGCTGGCTTCTTGGCTGCCTTCTTAGAGGCAACTTTCTTGGAAGCGGCTTTCTTCGCAGGAGCGGCCTTTTTGGCTGCTACCTTCTTCTTGGTGGCCACTTTCTTTGTCCCGGCTTTCTTGGCAGCAGGTTTAGCGGCTGCCTTCTTGGCCGGAGCTGGTGTATCAGCTTCTACAGCCTTGGCGATTGCCGCGACACTGACGTCAGTAGCATCGGCCTTGGTTTCAGTTTTCTTGGCAGCGGCTTCGGCATATGCTTTTTCGGCTGCGGTATCGATTTTGCTGGCGCTAGTTGCCATGATAAATTCCTTGTTGCTTCGAGAGGGAATTCCATCCCTTTATGTTGCACTGCACAAAATAGGCATCGCAGCTGCGAAGTCAAGGAATTTTTGTGCAGCGCAACATAATCTCGTAAAGTTCTGAATTTACCTGCTTTTTACGTATCTTCCGGGCGCGTCTTCGATGACTTTATCATTTTTTCCGCCCGGCCTGCGCTTGCCTTTTGCCGCAACCATGTTGGAATCTTGACTGCGCAGCCATTCAATCCAGTCAGGCCACCAACTGCCAGCAGTTTCTGTCGCGCCTGCTATGAATTCGTCTAGTGAGGCCACATTGTCGTCGTTCAGCCAATATTGGTATTTGCCGGATCCCGGGGGATTGACCACGCCTGCAATATGGCCTGACCCGGCCAGCACAAATCGCATAGGCCCTTGGAAATGATCCGTCATACGCCAAACGCTTTCGGCGGGAGCGATGTGGTCTTCTCTGCCTGCCTGAATATAGGTTGGTGTCTCAACCAGCTTCAGATCAATCGCCGTTCCGTCTGCGCTCATTGCATCGGGTGTAACCAGCTTGTTGTCACGATACAGGTCTCTCAAATAGGCCTGATGCCACTTGGCAGGCAAGTTGGTGACATCTCCATTCCAGTGGAGCAAATCGAATGCAGGATACCCGTTGCCCATCAGATAATTATTGATCCAGTAATTCCAGATCAGATCGGTCCCGCGGAGCATATTGAACGCCGCCGCCATATACCGTCCATCCAGATAACCATCGCTAGTAAGCTGTTCGATGCTCTCCAATTGCTGGTCATCAATAAAGTGAAGGAGTTCGCCAGCATTGCCGAAATCAACCTGAGCGGTGAAGAACGTCGCGCTTTTGACGATGTCTTGCTGCTTGCGGCGGTGGAGGATTGCGAGCGTCGCGGCCAATGTCGTTCCTGCGACGCAATACCCAATCGCGTGAACCGATGGAACTTTCAACCTCTTCCTAATGTGCTCGATCGCATCGATCTGGGCGAGGATGTAATCGTCCCAAACCACATCGGCCATGCTCGCATCAGCCGATTTCCAACTCACCATGAAAGTCGAGATTCCCTGCTCAACCGCCCAGCGTACGAAGCTCTTCTTGGGATTGAGATCGAGGATATAAAACCGGTTGATCCAAGGCGGGAAGATTACCAGCGGTGTTTCGAGAACCTTGTCGGTGGTCGGACTGTACTGGATAAGTTGGAACAGGTCGGTTTCGTAGACGACTTTACCTGGTGTAATCGCGATATTCTCCCCAACCTTGAATGCATCTGGGTCGACATGGGTCAGTTGGCCCTTCTTCAGATCATTGGTGAAGTGTTCCATGCCCCTCACCAAATTCTGCCCTTTGGTCTCGACCGTCTTTTCCAGCACCAGGGGGTTGGTCAGCGGGAAGTTGGCGGGACTCATGGCCTCGGTCATTGCCCGGGTGGCGAACCGAAGCTGTTCGCGTTTGCTTTCTGGCAACCCTTCGATCTCGTCGACCATGTCTTGTAGCCGTTCAGACATAAGCAGATAGGTTTGGTGAATTAGAGCGAAGGCAGGCTGCTTCGTCCACTTGTCATCTGCGAAGCGCCGGTCCTTACGCGGCAATTCGCCATCCTTGGTCAAATCGGCATCCGGTCCGAACCCAAACCGGCCCAGCACATTTTGCCAAAGCGCGAGGCTTTCGGTCCAGAGTCGCTGTTGCTTCTCGGGTTCGCCAATCGGCATTTGCTGGTACCAGTTCTGCATCAATCCAGCCCAATGCAGCGGATCGGTCAGCGCCAGTTTTGCAGCATCGCCAGTCTTTTGCTCCGCCTGAAAGTCCAACCACATCTTCTGCAGAGCTGATGCAGCCTCGGGCCAACCGGTCATTGGCGGTGGCCCCGCTTCAGATGTTATGTCTGGCATTTGCGCACCGGGCATGAATTTGCTCATCATTTCGCGCATGGCCTCGCTCTGGGCGCGCATAATTTCGGTAAACGGGGCAGCGGGGTCGGTCTTGTCAGTCATAATCGTTTCCAAGCGGATAATCGGCGGCAAGCATAGCGTATACCTATAGCAGCAAATTTTGATGCTTGCGTGATTGTATTGGACATTGGATAGGTCACAACAATGAAACGGCAAGCACGCTGTTTTTGAATTCGAATTCCAAAAGAAAGGCCTGCTGGGTAATTTAGGATGAACACGGATTTTTATCGCATGAAACGCTTGCCACCCTATGTCATCGCTGAAGTGAACGCGATGCGGGCAGCGGCGCGTGCAGAAGGCCGTGATATTATTGATCTGGGAATGGGCAATCCCGATCAACCCCCTCCACAGCATGTCATCGACAAATTGTGTGAAGTAGCACGCAAACCTACCGCGCACGGCTATTCGCAGTCCAAAGGAATTCCAGGCCTTCGCAAAGCTAAGGCCAATTATTACGAACGCCGGTTTGGTGTCGATTTGGACCCAGAAACCGAAATCGTTGTGACGATGGGGTCGAAAGAGGGACTGGGCAGCCTCGCTAATGCAATCACTGCGCCGGGCGATGTTATTCTGGCGCCGAATCCATCTTACCCGATCCACACATTCGGCTTTATTATCGCTGGCGCTACGATTCGCGCTGTCCCCACCACTCCTGACGAAGAATATTGGCGCGCGCTCGACAATGCGATGGCGTTTACGGTGCCGCGGCCCAGCGTCTTGGTGGTCAATTACCCTTCAAATCCGACTGCCGAGGTGGTCGATCTGGCATTTTACGAACGGCTGGTGGAATGGGCTAAGGCGAATGAGGTGTGGATCCTGTCCGACCTTGCCTATTCCGAATTATATTTCGACGGGAAGCCGACACCGTCAATCATGCAGGTGAAGGGCGCCAAAGATGTTGCGGTCGAATTCACCTCAATGTCGAAAACCTACTCGATGGCCGGTTGGCGGATGGGTTTTGCGGTGGGCAATAAAGAGCTTATCGCCGCGCTAACGCGGGTTAAATCCTATCTCGATTACGGCGCCTTTACACCGATACAGGCCGCGGCCTGCGCAGCGCTTAATGGTCCGCAGGACATCGTTGAAAGCAATCGTCAGCTTTATGCAAAACGCCGCGATGTGATGGTTGAGGCATTCGGCCGCGCAGGATGGAATATTCCACCGCCTCCCGCATCGATGTTTGCATGGGCTCCGCTTCCGCCTGCACTCAAAGACATGGGTAGTCTGGAGTTCTCCAAACAATTACTCACTCATGCGGAAGTCGCCGTTGCACCGGGCGTCGGATATGGCGAAGAAGGTGAAGGCTTTGTCCGAATCGCGATGGTCGAGAACGAACAACGTCTGAGGCAGGCCGCGCGCAACGTGAAACGCTACCTTTCGTCGCTTGGGGTGAATGGCGCTTAGATAATACCTCTCTGTTCGGAACTAACAATTCTTGAGGTCGTTGATTCGTTATCGACATTGATTTAACTTGCTCACTGATGAGGCTCAAACAACTCCTATGAACGCCCAGCCCAACATACGGCTGACAGATCGGCAGCGCGCTGTGCTGGAACGGATTGACAGGCGCGTGCCTATCAAGGTGATTGCGGGCGATTTGGGCGTATCAGAAGCGCGAATAAACCAGCATATCCGTACTCTTAAAGATAAATTCTCCGTCGATAGTATGAATGAATTGGTGGAACATTTTCGCCTCCATTTTTCAGATGAACCCACTGAAAATATTGAAAAATCAGTTGCGCGCAAAGAGAGTGGATCTACGCCGCATGACCCCTATAGGATTTCTCCATCGAGAAATTCTCAGCTACACGACGCGCCAATTTTTCCCGATCAGGGGCATCGGGTCGACCCCGGAGAGATTGTCTTTTCCGATGCGCATCACGTCCTCATCGATGCGCCTTGGATCGGATCCCGGGAACCGGTGGTCGTCCCAACCAAATTCGATGGCGACAACGCCGTTCTTGTCCGGCTCGCAGCGATGATCGGAATTGCCCTCGGCGTAATTGCCGCGGTCATTCTAGTAGTTTCAGCGGCGATAACGGTGAGTGAAGTCTTGGACGGCAGAGCTGAGATTAGAACCGAAAGCCAAGGTTTGTAGATATTTCTCTGCGGGCCTTTGGCATCCGCAGGAGTATCCGTGATGAACAAATCGATTCACGCAGACGCATTGAATATCAAAAAGCTGATCCGCGAAGCAGAAGCCCTTTCTGACGAAGCGATGATGGCATGTGCCAAGCTGAAGCAGGCAATGATTGCGGCCCGTCAAAACCCTAATGTGCCGATCGATACCGGACAAAGGGCGATCATGCGGCTGACACACGCTGAGCAGCAGGCTATGGGCATGTCCACCAGCCTCTTGCGGGTTCATGACGAGTTGAGCAAAGTAGCGCGCATTTACGCTGGCGGAGAAGGCGGTATCCCAACCGACATCCCGGCTGCGGCGCTATCGGAACTCGCTCCGAGCTCAGAACTGGAGAACGCCTTGATTTAGGAAGGAACTGCCCTGACCGCGCTTGATATCTGGAACGATTATCGAGAACCCGCCAAGTTAATTTTGGATATCTCAGTCGTGGTTGCCGCGCTGCGGTATGGGGCGGGCCCTGAAAAATGGATGGGCTGGGCGATCATCTGGCTCATTGGGTTGTCGCAGGTCTATTACGCGCTTGTCGAAGTGACCACTGCCTTTCAATCGGCGGATTTGGGTTTGTTTCTTATCGACCTTTCTGTTTGCGTAATCATGGTCACAATCGCGCTTCGAGCGAACCGGATGTACACTTTATGGATCGCAGGATTTCAACTTATAGCTCTGTTGGCGCATTTAGCGATGTTCGCCACCAACGCAATTTCGCCGATCACCTATGCGGTTCTGGTAATCGCTCCGTCATATTTTCAGACCATCATTCTGGCGTTCGGAATTTGGCTCCACCATCGCAGAGTGAAAAGCCACGGCAATTACAGGTCATGGCGGACCTCCTCGCCCCGTTTGCAGGACAATCTGCCCCGAGGTTAGCCGAAGCCCTCAGCGCGCGTTTCGGGACGCTGGCAGGAGCAATGTCAGCTTCAAAATCGCAACTCAGTTCTTTAGGTGAGGAATTCGCTGGCGCTTGCGAGTTGATGCTGGCCGCTCGGGCGCTAGTCGATACGGCGCGGCATCAAAAGATCAGCAGTGCGAGAGTCGATCCCTATGACGGTGAACTGCACCTCTATTTGCAATCTCGCATTGGCAATTCCCGGCGAGAACGAATGCTGGTCATCTTTTGCGATCGTGACGGGCAATATCTTCTCGATCAAGAGATGGGCTGGGGGACATCCACCAATATTCAGCTCGATGTGGCTTCGCTGTTCCGCAAGGCGCTGACTGTCGATGCGGACGGCATATTGCTCGCACACAACCATCCGTCGGGCCATTGCACCCCGAGCCAGGACGACATTGATGCCACGCGCAAATTAGCCGGTGCAGCAAAGGTGCTTGGGCTGTACATTCTTGACCATCTGATTGTGACCCGAAGACAGTGCTACTCAATTCGCTCGAGTTCCTTACTGTGATTGTCAGCCCCCGCTTCATATTTGACTCTTGCAACAACGGACAGACGGGCTGGCTGAGCCGCTCTATCCAACTATAGTGTCGGAGTTTGGCCGAATCGGGCACTCGCATCTTCCCCGGACCCAAAGGGTCGGCGGACTGACACTTGACCTGTTTCATAGGGACGCATCGGCGGGTGGACGGTGGCTTCGGCTGCATCCGCGTGAATTCGAAGTGCTGTGGTCTTTGGCGGATGCCAGAGGCAAGGCACTCACCAAAAAAATGCTGCTGACTAATGTTTGGCGCATTGCCCACATCCCACAGAGTAATCGCGTTGAGGTGACAATTTCGAGGATTAGGAGCAAACTTCATTCAGCGCAGCTTGCCTGGATGATCGTGACCGAGCCAGAGGGAGGATACCGCCTGGTGTGTGCGGGCGATGCGCCGAAGGCCAAAATTGAAGCTGATCAGGATGAAGCGCTGGACAGTTTCCTTCGCATTGGTAACGATGGCCAAGCAAGAAACTAATCGGGAATTGATATGACATTTCAGGAAAACGAACGGGTATCAATCGAGTTGGGTGACGATGGCGTTGCCCAGGTTCGGCTGACACGGCCTGACAAGATGAACGCACTGGATCCTGAGATGTTCGAAAGGATTATAGCCGCCGGGCATGCGCTTCACGACATGCAAGGCCTCAGGGCTGTCGTCCTTTCAGGAGAAGGCCCTAGCTTCTGCGCGGGTCTTGATACTTCGAGCTTCGGGCGCGAGCCATCCTCAGACGAACCGGGCTTGACCGAACGGACTTACGGCAATTCGAACAAGTTTCAGCAAGTCGCGACGCAGTGGCGTAAGCTGCCTGTTCCGGTTGTCTGTGCCATCCACGGCGTATGCTTTGGCGGCGGCATGCAAATTGCCAGTGGCGCGGATATTCGCGTGGCTGCGCCGGATTCGCGCATGGCTATTATGGAGCTGAAATGGGGGTTGGTACCTGATATGGGTGGTTATGCATTATGGCGCGGCTTGGTCCGCGACGATATGTTGCGCGAACTGGTTTACACCAACCGACAATTTTCAGGCAATGAAGCGTTGGAATATGGTCTTGCGACCTTTGTTGATACTGACCCGCTTGCTCGGGCCACTGCGATTGCTTCCGAAATTGCGCATCGCAATCCGCACGCAATTCGCGCCGCGAAACGCCTGCATAACAGCATGGCTGACGCTGAAACGGACGAATTGCTGATGGAAGAAAGCATCGAGCAGCATGCGATCATGCGCACAAAAAACCAGATCGAGGCCGTGATGGCAGGAATGGCCAAACGGCCAGCGAATTTTGAAGACGTCTAGTCTGATCGATTAGCCAAAAATGGCGACTGCCTGAATGCCTGACAACATTTGTTTGCCGTCAGCATTCCAGAGGCGAAGCCGCTCGCTCGAATAGCCTTGATCGGCATGGTCACAGGCGGTCTCCGCCAACCACCAGCCATCGCGCGTTCGTGGTTCCGTGTCGAGCAGGTTGAAAGACCAGTTTATCGAACTGATCGGTCCGCGGCGTTGCATGATGCGGGCGGCTGATGGGGGCAAGGTGTCGCCCATCAAAATCAGTTCGGAAACCGGATCGATTCCGGAAGGATCCTTAAGCCGCGTCCAGCGGCGCAAGATTGGCGATCCGGGCACCGGCTTTTCGGCGGTGTAGTGCACATCGTAGTTTTCCTTGAGGAAAGAGGGTGCAGTGTGCGTTTTAACCGGAACCGATTCTTCCGGCCGACCCGGGGCCGGGTCGGGCAGTGGCGCAGGATGAACTGCATTGGCTTCGCGGCTGGTTCCAAACAGCCAGAAAGCAGTCAGTGCAATTTTGTCGTCGCAAATAATCTCGCTGCGGATTTGGACCACATTACGTCCTTGCCGAATGATCTGACTGCGCAATTCGAATTGTTCACCCACTGGCGCGATAAAACCTACTTGGCCTGCCCTGAATGGCGGCAAATCGGGAAATGCGCGGATTGCGGCCGTGTAAGCGATAAGCGCGGAGGCGCCGCCATACAGGGTCCGGCCCTGCATCCAGTTCTCAGCTCTTTCGAGTATGATTGTGCCGCCTTCAGCGGTGATGGATTCGATAAGGTTGCTTACACTCATGGGTTCGTTTCATAGCGAAACTCGCTCCAGGTGCCAGCCCGCATTGCTGGTTTAATCGGCCTGGCCTGCTTGGAACCAAAAATCGCATTGCCTATAATGATTCGAAACGCTAGATGGCCGCTTCCGTCTGGTGGACCGATTGGTCCACGGGAACAGAGGCCCGATGGCGGAGTGGTGACGCAGCGGTTTGCAAAACCGTGCACGCCGGTTCGATTCCGGCTCGGGCCTCCATATTCTGCGGGACCAGGATTGCTTCACCACAGCAATTCAAGTTCGCCTCGCACTGCGCCGCTTTAGCTCAGGTGGTAGAGCACATCATTCGTAATGATGGGGTCAGAGGTTCGAGTCCTCTAAGCGGCACCACCACATAAAGGAGGCAACTCTCGAGATTGGCCTGCTGCTATGTTCAAGCTGCGTTCGGGCCTAAAATTCGTGAGGCTTGACATATTTGCAGACTCAGCGCCTAATTATTTGGGGTTGCAAGCCAATTGGGCTCGCTATCACTAGATAAAGTGAAGCGGGGTTCACCGCGCATGATTGGTGCGGGTTTTGAGGGCATTTTGTTGAGTGAGCGCTTTGGCACAATAGCTGAACTGCCACAGCAAACTGGGTCTTGCTCTTAATTCTCTATCACCTTTGTGCGTACCGGCGCTTCCTTCGGGTGGCAGCAAAGCAGGCGTGCATAGGCCCGGCGATAGTCGGAATTCTTGGGGCGCCATAGATGGTTCGATGCCAGGATGAGGATCAATGGCGGATATATTTCTATCGTATAACAGGGAAGATCAGCCCACGGCTTTGGCCTATGCCAAAGCGCTTGAATCGAGCGGATTTTCCGTTTGGTGGGATACAACCTTAAAAACCGGCGATGCTTATGATGAGGTGACCGAGAAAGCGCTGCGCGATGCGAAGGCAGTGGTCGTCCTCTGGTCGCGCCGTTCGGTTGTTTCGCGCTGGGTCAAATCCGAAGCGACATTGGCTGACCGTCTAGGCACGTTGGTCCCGGTCATGATTGAGGATTGCGAACGCCCGATCATGTTCGAACTGGTTCAAACTGCCGACCTTGCCCATTGGAAGGGCAATGTCGCAGACCCGGAATTCAAGGGTTTAATTAGCGAAGTCCGCGACCATGTTGCAGGCGACAAGGCTGAGCCTACTCCAGTCCAGATTGCATCAGGGCACGTTTACAAATTACCGTCCAAACCCTCGATCGCATTACTACCGTTTATCGATTTGGCTGGTGCTAAGGGAGACGATTACTTTGCCGATGGCATTGTTGAGGAGATTAGTGCGGCGCTTGCAAATTACCCGTCATTGTTTGTGATCGCCGGGTCCTCCAGTTTGACCTACCGTGACACCGAGAAAGATTTGAACGCCATCTGTCGCGAGCTGGGCGTGCGCTACTTGCTAGAGGGATCGGTACGTCGTTCGGGCGAGCGGGTCCGCATCAATATTAAATTGAACGATGGCATTATGGGCGAGCAGGTTTGGGCTGACAAGTTTGATGGGACGATGGAGGATGTATTCGAGTTGCAGGACCGCGTTGCCGGTGATGTTGCGCGAACTATCGATTCAACCATCGAAAACGCAGAGCTTCGCAGGGCTACCATTACGACCACAAAATCAGCCGACACCTATGAATTGTTCTGGCGCGCCAACGCCGCCTATCGCGGGTTTGATCCGGAATCGATGACTCAGGCTATCGATCTTTTGGAGCAGGTCGTCGAGCGTGAACCAAATAACCCGTGGGCACTTTCGTTGTTGGGTTTTTGCCACGCATCGCGTTTCTCCAACCGGTGGGGCGATGACATTATGGCAAGTCGGGCGAAGGCGCTCGAATATTATGAAGCGGCAATCAAAGTCGGCGGTGAGAATTCGCAAATCCTGTGCTATTGCGCCGCGATTTTGGTTAGCGTGATCGGCGACATGCAAGTTGCGCGCAGGATGATTAACCGCGCGCTCGAATTGACACCTGATTCGGCCAATACGCTGTTTTGGGGCGGCTTTAATGATATTGTACTGGGTAATGCCCAACGCGGATTGGAACGGTTCGAAGGCTCGCTGCGGGTTAATCCGACATCGAGTGTACGACCTTATATCATCGGCGGGATGGGTATTTGTCTGACATTGCTGAAGCGGTTCGATGAGGCTGCTGCGGTTTTGCAGGAGGCGCTCCAGCAAATTCCCAATTATCCTGCAGGCCTGGCCGCGCTGGCTGTGTGCAAAGTCGAATTGGGCCAGCCCGAGGAGGCTGCTCCTTATTACGGGCGGCTGAAGGCGCTAGGCGGAGTGCCGGGAATTATGGCGATTTTGCAGAATGAAGAGCACCGGCAGATGGTTGGCGACGGGCTGACCAAATCTGCTGAAATGCTGGAGAGTGTTGCCAGCTAGAATTACAAAAATTCACATGAGGGAGTGAATAGATGTCTGACGATAATAATCCGATCGAAATTTTGCCTGTTGGGTATTATTCCAACATACCGCCCGAAATCCATGATTGGGGCGAGGTCATATCGTTTTCGCCCGACACCTATTTTACGCCGACTTCGCTCGAAGAATTGACCGATTATCTGACGCTGCTGCTGAACAAAGGAACAGGAGGCCGAACCTTGCGGTTCCTGGGTGGACAACACAGCTGCTCCGAGATTTTTGAAGGCGATATCGTCATCAACACCAGCAAGCTTCCGCTTGCCTTCGACGTATCTGCTGGCCCGGATGGCAAGCAGAATATCGTCACGGCCAGTGCATGGATGCATTGCCACGAATTTCTCTATCGCGCGGCGCAACGTGGGCTTTCTTTGACAGCGTCAGGCGGAACCGATGCGCAGACGATGGCCGGTTTAATTTCGACCAACACCGCCGGGGCCACCGTTCACACCGATGTTTACGAGACATTGCGGTGGGTCGAATATCTGGCCATTTCACCCAACGGAAAATCTCTTGTTACCAAGCGGGTGAACCGCGGCGATGCGGACTTCACAGCGGTGATGTGCTCGCTGGGAAGTATCGGCTTCATCACCGAGGTCGGTTTTGAATTGGTGCCGCAATTGTTTTTCGAAGGCGGCTTTCGCGTTGCCCAACTCGATGATATTTTGGGTGATGTAGCCAAGACCTGTGACACCTATGATTTCTGGCGGATTGAATGGGTGCCGACGATGGATTGGGGCCTGCTTTGGTTCGCCAATCAGATCGAAGGCAAGGGGCAGCCGGTCCAAAGCTGGCCGCCGAATGCCAATGAGAAAAAGCTGGAGGAATTCTTCCAAGAGAATGAAGTGACGGCCGGCGCATTTATGAATGACGCGCTGCAGGGACTTTACTCTGCGATGAAGACGCAATTTCAACCAACCACAATTGATGGGCCAATGCGCAATGTGATCCCGGTTGACCGGTTTGCGCCGCTTCATGTGGCGATGGCCGAGTGGAGCTTTGATCCGGCTGATCTGCCCCAGCTGCGGCAAGTCTGCCAAACCTATTTCGAAGCCAACAAATGGCCCAATCTTGCGACCGAGGTGGAATGTACCAAAACCGACGGCAACTTGATGTCGCCGTGGAATTGGCCGGGGCTACCCTATATTATCAAGTTCAATTTTCAATATTTGACGGACTTCTTGAGCGCAGACCAAAAGTTGGAGATTTTCACGCATCTAAAGGGGCTGTGGGACGCAATCGATGCTGCGGGCATCCCGTTCAAGGCGCATTGGGGCAAGATTAATTTCCTGACGCCTGAACGGGTGAAGCGCGATTACAGGCTGGATGCATTCATGCCGCATGTGCAGCCGTTTTGGACCAATGACTACATCGCCCAGCGTTTGGGCTTAGGGGGGGTATCATGACTACAGAAAATCCAGAAAGACCGATCGGAAAAGCTGTTCCGGCGGATGCGGATGCAATCAGCGAGACCTTGGCCTTGGCTTTCTTTGACGACCCGGTGTTCCAGTGGCTGTTTCCCGATAGCACTGGCCGCAAGCAGCGCATGGACGCGATGTTCAAGCTGATGTTCCATTATGATGTGAAGCACGGTTACATTCGCAAATCACCGGACTGCCATGCAACGTCTTTTTGGCGGTCGCCGGGCACCGCAGAAATTCCGACATTGTCGGTTATCCCGATGTTGATCCCGTTGCTTGCGATTTACCGGTCGAGTTTCGGCAAGATGTTGAATTTGACCAATGCGATAAAACACAATTTGCCAAAGGGACGGCCTTTTTACTACGTGCACTTTGTTGGCGTTCGGCCAGATGACCAGCATCAAGGTTGGGGCACCGCGATGATGAAGGATGGTATCGCAAAAGCTGATGCGGAAGGAGTGGCCGTGTATCTGGAGACTGCACTTGAGAGCAATGTCACATTCTACCAGCATCTCGGCTTTACCGTGACAGGGGAATGGCACATCAAGGATGGGCCCAAGATGTGGTCAATGTTGCGTGAACCTGGATAGTGTCGCTTGACCCATGGGAAAGGCGTTCTTGCGAAAAACGCTGTAAGAAGTTGTAACCGGACCAGCCAATTTGTGGCTTCATTAGGATTCTGATGTAAGGTGCGGTGAGGTCTTTCTGCGCGCTCTTCAGTGTGCTGTGGTGATGCTTGATTGGGGTTCGGGAGTTTGAAAATGCGCGTTTCGTTGATGAAATTGGTCATTTCGGTGATGATTGCTGCGTGCACAGCATTGTTCGCGCTTCCCGCATCTGCGCAAGATGATGCGCCAATAACCTATGTCGTGAAAAAGGGTGACACGCTGAATTCGATTAGCGATCGTTACCTAACGGGTAGCGAGGCGATGGCCAAAGTTGCCTTGCTCAACAAGGTATTTCGCCCTCGCCAAATGCCGATTGGCAAAAAGCTTGAGTTGCCCCGCAACCTACTCCGTTTTGAGCAAGTTCCTTTGCGAGTGGAGCGATTTAGCGGCCCTGTCCAAGTTGGCGGCACTCAAGTCGAGGCCGGAGTTATTTTGCGTGAAGGCGGTGTTGTGAATACAGGTGCGAACGGCTTTGTGTCCTTCAGCAGCGTAAGAGGTTCTGTGGTATCGCTCCCATCGAATTCGCGTGCGCGTCTGAAACGCGCACGGCTTTATGCGCTCGATAATATTCTTGATGTCGATTTTGAAGTGTTGGGTGGCAGGGGCGAAGTTACTGCACCCAAATTAAGGGGGCAGGAGCGCTTCAAATTGCGGACACCTTTGGCCGTAACTGCAGTACGCGGCACTCAATTCCGGGTCGCACATGACGAGGTGCTTGGGCGTAGCGGAACCGAAGTGGTTGAAGGAGAAGTTGCAGTTAGCAGCGGGAAAAATGAGGAACTTGCCAGCGCAGGTTTCGGCATTGCATCCGGCGCGAATGGGTTGAGTGGCGTTGAAGCATTATTGCCAGCATCTGAGATCACCAACCCCGGGGCTATCCAGACTTCTGAATTGGTCGCATTTGCGGTTACGCCGCCTGATGGCGCGGTTGGTTATCGCACCCAAATTGCGCGTGAAGCGGGCTTCTTGGATGTGGTTGCCGAGCAAACCGAAACCTCTGGCGAAGTAAGTTTTAAAGGTCTTGAAGATGGCCGATATTACGTGCGCGTCAGAGCAATCTCGGCCAGCGGCCTCGAAGGGCTTTCAGAAAACTACAGCTTCAGGCGCAAGCGTTTAGGGGTCACCCCTTCAGTTGGCACATCGCCGCTTGCAGATGGCTTCAAGTTTGAATGGCTGACGGCTGGCGTTGGCGAGACTTACTACGCGTTTCAATTATGGGAGAAGGGCAGCGATGCGGCCCCACTTCTCGACGAAGTCGGGGTGAGTAGCAAAGGCTTGATACTGACCAATTTGGAACCGGGAATATATCAATGGCGCGTTGCTGCCATGCAGGCAGAAAGCGACGGTTTGCTGAAAGTTTGGGGACCAACTCAAAGTCTGATTGTTTCGGAATAACACAGCAGCTGTTATCTTAGCTCAAACATGTCATTCAAACGATTGATCCTCGAATGGGCAATTCTGCTCGCTTGTGCTTGCGGATTGGCTGTGCTGGCTCTCTCCGCGCAGGTGACCAACCGGATGGACGGGCGGCTGCTCGATTTTTCGACTTGGCTGGCGAATGGACCGGTCAGCGATGACATCGTCATTGTCGCGATCGATGATTACAGCTTAAACCGGATTGGCGCATGGCCTTGGTCGCGCCAAACGCATGCCCAGCTCGTAAGAGAGCTTGATGAAGCGGGCGCACAGTCAATTCTATTCGATGTGCTATTTTTGGAGCCGACGGAAGCCAAAGCCGATACCGCCTTGGCAAATGCGATCAGGGATTCTGGCAAGGTCATTCTACCGCACACTTTTGCCGCACAGGAAAATTCCGAAAACAACGTTGCGGTCGCCTATCCCTTGGAAATTCTGCGCGCACCTGCGCTGGCGGTTGGGCATGTCTATACTGAACCCGATCAGGATGGGATATTGCGGCGGTTCGACCTCGCTTTGCAATCAGGCGATGATGTTTTTCTGCAATTCGCAATGGCTGCTTTGCAAGCTGGCAGTGCCGATGAAGATGATCCACCTGGCAAAAGCGCAGGCGCAAATGTGCCGAAGCGCAAAGCCATAGTGCCGTTCAATCCGGCGGGAAGTTATGCAGTTATTCCCGCTGCCAACATATTGGATTCCGATATTCCGCGCGGCTTTCTCGAAGGCAAGACTATCATAATCGGGGCAATTGCGCCGGGCTTGAGCGACCGATATTTTGTTCCGTCGGGGCGTGTTGAAATTATGTCTGGTGTGGAAACGCAGGCAAATTTGCTGGCGGCGATCAAGCAAGGCAATCTGATTTACGAAGCAGATAGCAGGTGGCCATTAGCGCTCAGTTTGTTGGCGATCCTCGCGCAGTTCTTGGCATTTTGGCGCTTGAATCCGCGCCGTGGCCTCTACGCAACAGTGGCATTGATCATTGCCATGCTGACGCTTTCGGTCGGCCTCGTGGTCGCCGCAGGCGTCTGGATTCCGGTCGCGACCGCCGCGGTGGTTATGTTGCTTGCCTACCCTTTATGGAGTTGGCGCCGCTTGACCACTGTCAGCGAGTATCTTGACCGAGAGGCAGGCCGATTGCCGCATCAACTGCCAGAGAACACCGAGGCTGGAGGGTTTGATATTATTGCCCAACAAGTGGACCGGATGCGTAAATTGATCAGCAGCGTATCTGATTCTTTCACCTTCTTGCAGCAAGTTATCGAACTGGCACCTGATGCGATTATCGTACTGGACCGCGATGGTGTTGTTCAAATGATGAATCAAAAAGCAGACTTATTGTTCACCGAATGGGATTTGGCGGACAGGCCCGCATTTGGCGAAGTTGTCCTGCTGGCCAATGCCATCATTGACAATGAAAAAGGCGAACTGACTAGCAAGGATGGCGATGTATTCTTGATGGCATCAGCCGATTTCGTCGCGAGTGATTCAGCGAAATCAGGACAGATTGTCGCGCTAAGAGACATCTCGCAGATTCGCCGCCGCGAGACCGAGCGTGCCGAAATGCTCGAATTTCTTTCGCACGATATGCGCACCCCGCAGGTCGCAATCATCGGCTTGACCAAAGGCGCGGCCAGCGATGCAGTGGGCAATGACAGGTTGAGGAGAATTCGCACGCAGGCAGAACGGACGTTGAAGCTGGCCGATGATTTCGTGCAATTGGCGCGGCTTGAGGAGGCTGCACTGTATTTTGAGGATACCGACCTGTCAGCTTTGGCAGAGGAGGCATGTGACCGGGCTTATTCGCTCGCGAAGAAGAAGGGCATCACGGTAACGCAAGAGCTTTCCGAGATGCCGGTTTTTGCATGGGTCGAAGCATCGTTAATTGCCCGTTTGCTCGACAATCTGCTGGGTAACGCGATCAAATATTCACCGGGTAAGTCGGTGGTTATGCTATCTGTTCGTGAAATGGATGACGAGAATGTCGTCTTGGCTGTCAGCGATGAAGGCCCCGGCTTGCCAACGGAGCGTTTGGCAGATCCGTTTGCCCGGTTCGGTGCGCATGAAACCAAAGCCGGCCCAAGCGCCGGTCTGGGACTGACCTTTGTTCAGCGCACTGTGCAGAAGCATCATGGCACCATTGAAGTCGTAAGCCATTCTACCACCGGCACCAAATTCTCGATCGAATTGCCTAAAAATGCGCCGGGCGAGCTCGGTTAGCCTTGGGATTTTGCCATTGCGTCGCTAACAAGCTTGTCCGCCAATTCATTGGCCGCTTCTTCGGTTACGTCGCAACCAATGCTTTCAGCTGAGCCGCGATACGACAATTTGCCATTACTAATACGAAACATGGCCAATGTGGCGCGTAGCCGAACAGGCTTGCATTCATCAAATCTGCGAGCTTTGCGCGGTGCGGAGACCCAGATTGTCTCGTTAGACGCGTTGGTAACAGCATCGGCATCGACCATGCCCAAATCTGCCCGCCTAACCGAAAATGCATAATCGGCGATAATGCCTGCTGTATCTTCGATAGGGACTGCGTGTTCCTGGAACGATTGGCGCAATGCGGCTTCAAACATGGTGTGCTGCGGCCCCTCATCGCCAGAGAAATGCAGCCGAATTGCTGCTTTCTGAACTGGATCTAAAGTCGAGGATACAATCGCTGCTGGGGATGCCACAGCGCACGCTTGAATTGCCGGCAATGCAAGCAACAGGGTTGCCGCCCCATATAATCTGTTCGCCAGTTCGCGACCCGCGGGATAATCCTTGGCCATTCGACATGGTCCTCATTGCGCTAAGACTTTGCCAGTCTCAGTCCTCGTCGAATTCTGAGTATTTGTCCATCCTGTAGCCGAAACCGAACACGGTTTGGATCGCATAGCCATTTTGCGGGCGCAGGCCCAATTTTGAACGCACGCGGGAGACATGCATATCGAGCGTGCGAGTTTCAACGTCGATCGAACCGCCCCAGATTTGCGAGAATATATAGCTACGCGATAGAGGGCGATTGAGATTTTCAAAGAACAGCAGCGCCAAGCTGAATTCTTTGCTGGTCAATTTGACAGGTTCGCCATCATGTTCGATGATTTGTTTGAGCCGGTCGATCTTGAAATCCGCAAATTCCGCAAACCGATCAGGCTTTTCGCGAACTATTTTCCGTCCGGCGGCTTCAATTCGCGCCAAAATGACTTCGCTGCTTTCGGGCTTGATGATGTAGTCGGTCGCGCCAAGTTCCAGACCTTTAACCACGTCGCTTTTCCCGGCCCGGCTCGTAATCAGAATAAAAGCCGGCGGATGTTCAATCGCATCTTTCGCCCATTTCAGCACATCCACACCTGTCGAACCGGGCATGTTCCAATCGGCAACCACTACGTCAAATGTCTCGCGCTTGAGCGCGACGATTAAATCGTTCCCGTTACGATATTTATCGAACTGATGGCCCGTTCCCTCCAATACGGAGGCGAGCTGTTCCAGAATCTCCAGATCATCGTCTGCAATTGCTATGCGCATTGTTTGTCCCCTCGAACGATAGTCATACTTTATTTTTTACAACCATATTTTACATTCTCTTTGCCGTAATGAAGCTGAATCGCCAGCCATCTTTTCCGAATTTTACAAGTGTTTACTGAAAGGGTTTTGGTCTGGTTGCTGGTCAGATTGCGTTGAACAAAATCAATTGCAAATCAGCTGCGCAGAACACCTTGATTGTGTAATGCAGGGTGGGGGAGAAAAAGATGAGGTTTTTGTTATCGATAGGAGTGGCGGCTTGTGCGATGGCCGCTTCGTCCATTCCCGGGCGAGCTCAAGATGATGTTGCCGCTCAGGACCTTGTTGTGCCAGTGCCGAAGACGGGAATCGTCAGAGTGCGCCTGGCTAGTGATATTGGCAATGAAACTGCTGCGATAAGAACCGCTCTGGCACGCCATGACGGATGGGAAATTGCTGAACCAGCGGACTATGAAATCATCCGTGATCCCGAATTCTATCCCGATATTGTACTGGTCCCTATAAAGCGCGAAGGCCGCGGGATCGCCCCGGCGTATGACGAGCGCTTTCACCGTGCGGGCACGATGGAGGTCACTGAAGTTTTGGGATATTTTGCTGATCTGGTTAATCAGCAATATGGGTGGGCTTCGAACGTCCCCGAGCCAATCTATCTGGGGAGTCCTGACGAGCCAGATTTTGACGAAAGATTTGACAGTTTTGCTGGACCGATAGCGTCCAGAGCAAGCCTATTGGATCTTGAAAGCAAGTCCGATAATCAATCAACAACGGTCTGCGTCAGCCTGGAAGCGCCACCCGCCGGATATTGTTCGTTCCCTTCGGCGCGTGGATTGATGGAGGTACCAAGGGGTGCGAATATCACCGTAACGGTCAAACAGAGTTGGGCCTTGGACCGCAATGTTCACACGCTTGCTCTTGCGCCGGATAACAGCGTTAGTCTGCTTTTCTCTAGCGAGGCTCTACAGCCTTCGTTAGCAATTAGCGAAGATTTCAGCTCAGAAGCGATCATCGATAATGGTTCGGCCCCGGTGATCTTCAATCAACTGGGCTTGTACAGAATCATCACCATCGCCAGTGAACATCCGCTTAACCCATTGATTTTCAGTCATGATACTCGGGTCGCAATTCCGCCCAGTCTTTGTCAAAATTCTCTGGAGCGGCTGCTGTGCAAAAGCCTGTTTGGCAACGCAATCGAGCAGTCTGAACAGGCATATCTGGGGGCAACCGATGTTGCGGTGACCGATGTCTATTCTACCGAACCGATCAGACCTACTGCTTATATTATAAACGGATTTCCTGTGAGCCGCCGTGACGGCTTGTGGCAAGTGCAATTGTTCCGTCCGGTCAGAGGCACTCCGATGGGGCGATCAGGCAAGCGCCAAGGCAATGCCCACCGAATGAATTTTGAAAAGGCGCATCATTGCGGTGGTTCGTATATCGGTGATGGCTTCATCGTCACTGCGGCGCATTGTGTAAGAAATGAACCGCTTGGCAATGCCAAACCGGACATGTTTGTGCGGATGGGCACGCTCGATATCGCAAGCGGCGGTGTTACCTTCGGCATTGATTCGATTGTCGTGCATTCCGGGTATCGAAAGACGCCGGATTATGACGATATCGCTTTGGTGCGGATAAACCCGGATCAAATGGGCGCTGTTGAAAGTCTGGTCAGCCAGGGCAAGCTCGCCCCGATCGACTACCGTGCAGCAAGCGTGAGCAGAGGTTCCAAATTACTGGTGACGGGATGGGGCTTCACGGGTCGGACTCGGGACAATGATATTCTCGATATCAATGATAACACCCAGCGTAGCCCGCGTTATCTTGAAGGTGCAGAACTCACTTCTCAAAGCAATTCTCGATGCTCTCAAGTGACCACCTATTCCGGGTACAGCCTCACGAATATTGTCTGCGCCTCTAGTCCGGGCGCATTCAAGGACGCTTGTTACAAGGATAGCGGAGGGCCGCTAACGCGCCGGAGAGGTGATGGACGTGTTCTGGTCGGTATAGTATCGGCAGGAAATGGCTGCGCCATTACGCGCGGTGCGCCGGGGATCTATACGGCAGTCTTGCCCTACCAATCGTGGATCGATCGAGCAAAAGCGGGGACGCGCAGGAACAGCCGCGTATTCGTTCGTTAAATCACCGCCGGAACACTCCGGCGGCAATCTAAACAGGTTCTATAGCGGTCTAGTCGCCAATTCGGTCATCGGGACCGGTGCGTTCGCCTTCATCAACTTCCTCTTCCGAGGTCATTTCTTCTTCCCCGGCAGGCTCGGCAGGCTCGGCAGTTGCGGCATCAGGGGCATCTTCTTCCGCAGGCATTTCTGCCTCGGTCGTTTCTGCTTCCGCTGCTTCCTCTTGTTCGGGGGTGCAGCCAGCCATCATCAGGGCAGCGCCCGCCGCAATTCCCGCCATTCCAAATTTACGCATATCCATTCTCCTCATTGTTGAACGCGTTATTTTGTGAAACCCATTTTTCTGATTACGTTGTTATAGGCCGTTGTATCCCTGATCGGTTCGATTAGGGGGTCCCGGTATAGCTGGACCAGTCCGCTATCGCGCAGCCTCCATGCTTCCGCCAAAGCGGCCAATGCATCTTCTTTTCGGCCCCATTGACTGTATATCTGGGCATATTGATAGTTGCTCTTATCGCCAAATTCCGCCCTGAGTGTATCAAATTTGCGTTGCGCTTCCGCTTCGTCACCGAGCCGGAAATCTGCGATTGCGGTACCAGTAAGGCGCCAGACGGACCGGCTTTCTCGTTCGAATGATGCCTTGGCTTCTGCCACTTTTCCCTGGGCCAGCTTCACCAGTCCGACCGAATAATGATAGCTTGAAAGCCCTTCCTGAATATCTTTTGCCTTCTCAAAGGCGATCAGTGCGTCATCATGCCGTGCTCCATTATAGGCGATGTCGCCAATGGTTCGAAACGTGCGCGCATTGAGGGGGTCGAGCGATGCAGACAAATTGATCGCTTTGTTCGCACCGCCGTAATCCCCGATGCGGGACCGGAAGATAGCATATCGGCTCAAGATATCGGCATCACCTGATCCCAATTCATAAGATGTTTGATAGGGGCCTCGTGCCTTCCCCATGTCCAATTCACCCACTGCCAGCGCATATCCCAGCACCATATGACCATCGGGGAATTTGGGTGCAATCTCAACTGCTTTACGCCCTGCCAAGATGGCTTGATCGTAAAGCAAATCCCGCTGTTTTGGGGGCGCATAAAGATTGCCGATGATCCCCAATGCGCGGCTGCGTCCTGCATGTGCGGCAGCATAATTTGCATCAATGGCAATCGCTTCGTCAAACTTGGCAAGCGCTTGCCGATCGCTGTTTTCGTCTATTCCAGCATCGTATAATTCGCGTCCCTGCAGGAATGCTTCATAGGCAGCGATGTTTTCGGTGCCGCCGACTTCCGTGCCCGAGGACGCGCCATCCATTTGCGTAGTCAGTGCTTGGGTTACTGCTGCTGCAATTGCGCGCTGGATCTCGAAAATATCATCGAGAGCGCCGTCATAAGCAAGCGGCTCGATGCTAAATCCGGTGGCTCCATCTATCAATTCCGCCACGACGCGCACTTGATTGCCTGCACGCCTGACGGTCCCTTCGAGCAAATAGGCAACACCCAATTTTCTGCTTATGTCTTTGGCACCGCCGCCGTCCTTGTCTGCTGCGTCTGATGATGTCTGGGCGGATACTTTAAGCAACGGGTTTTGCGCCAATCGGCTCCGGACCTCCGCTGACAGACCTTGCGCGAAGTAGGTTTGTTCAGTGCCATCGCCTAATGAGGTGAATGGTAGGACCGCGATGCTGTTCTCATTTGGCTGGCTGCCGATGCCGCCATTCATCCAATATGCAAGTCCCGCTGCGCCAAGGATTGCGGTTCCGCCACCAATTATTGCGTTCCGACGGGTAAGCGCCTTTTCCGGGCGATGTTCCATTCTAGGCGGGCGCTGTGAAAGCGCCGGACTGCCCCCTTGTACAGTGATGATCGAATTAACCAGCCGGTCAAATTGAGGATCACCGGCCTTGGGCGATTTCTGCGATAGGTCGATGCATTGGAATTGGCCAAATCCGAGTGGTGGGTCTGTCTTGTCGATGGTAACCGGAACCAACCTGCCGCGGTCACGGCCATGCGTTGCTTCATCACGCACCCAGTGCGATTGAATCGAGGTTTTGGACCATATCACGACGACTGCACTGGCTGTTTCAAGCGCTTCTTCGGTTACCAATCCGTACTTGGCGCCGCCTTCAATCAGGCCATCCCACCAAACTTCAATTCCGGAATCTTGCAGGGCTTTTATAATCGGCAGCGCAGCAGGTTGATCTTCGCGTGAATAACTTAGGAAAATATGATTGGCAGATGCCGGATGGTCGCTATTTTGCATTACAAGCGCTACCTCCCGCCATCGGTAAGAATTTCAAAGGAGCGACCCTTCGTTAGAGTTAACACCGTCACTTGCCGATTGAAACCCGGTTAATTGATTTCCTCCTAGCTTATTCGTCACCGTCTATTCTCCAAAGCCTCTCCATCATCAGATAGGTGAAGGATGCGCTCCACGCGATGAGAACCAGGCCGTTAAGCGCCTCAAATCCGGCAACAAGCCGGATTGACCCGAGCGGCACGATATCGCCAATTCCCAGTGTGGTGTAGCTTGCAATCGAGAAGTAGAAATGGTCCGCCAATGTCGCGTGAGAAGAGTGGACGGCACCTTGCAATCCACCGATTCCGGCCATGTCGATTGCAAGAAATGCCAAAGCATAGAGCAAGACTTCGAGCAGATGGGCGACGAACAGGCTGAAGGTGACAGTCAGCAGCGGCCATTTTAGTCTGCTTCCCTCATTCCTGATTTCTCGCGCCAAAAATTTGAGGATCGCGAAATGCATCACGAATGTCAGCGCGACCAAAGTCATCGCAATTAGAAAAGTGACTAGCAGCATATTGGTTCGCCCCCGCTGTATCGATACGCCCGTAGAGTCTTTTTCCCGATGTAGCGTCATTTGTCACCTGACATCTGATTGCTCCACCAGCTATCCATGCTACAGTTTGGCAATGATGGGGCAGGGTGCATCGCGGGGGAATGGAATGATGAAGAGCCGCGAATTGCATGTGGGGATCACTGGCCACCGCGAAGGTAACCGTGCCTTTGACGCCAATAAGGTTGAAGTGAAGAGCGTACTGACCAAGGTGCTCGAAGCCTTGGCCGATCAAATTGGCGAAACGCAGCATGTGGTCCGACTTGTGACATGCTTGGCCCACGGCGCGGACATGTTGGCGGCAGCCATCGCCAAGGACCGCGGCTGGCAGGTCGATGCACCGCTTCCTTTCGGCCGCGCCCTTAACCAAGTGATCAACACCGCCGAATTGAGCGCAGACGAATTTCGAGATGCTTTGAAAGGCATCTCGCCCCGATCCGGGGCTGCCAAGCGCAATTGGCAAATGCTCGCCGAATTGACCGACTATGCAAATTGTTTTGAACTTGCCGAGCAAGATGATCTTGTCCGGGAGGCATTGGCAAACGAGGCATCGCCAATCTCTAACGCTGTTAGCAGCAAGGAGGCATCGCACCTCTTGTCCGATAGGTCCATCGCCGCAAGCATGGTAATGATCGAGCAATCCGATGTCTTGGTCGCGATTTGGGATGGCTCATCTCACAATGCGCCGGGCGGAACGCGCGACACGATAAGCAAGGCTCTGCACCTTGATTTGCCGGTGATTTGGATCAATCCCGCCGACAAGTGTTCTGTGCGCTTGCTGGCCGATGCGGCCGATTTGGTGGCCCAGAAATTCGGCCAGGACCAGAGTGAATTGGACCAGATAATTCGAACGGTCAAAACGGCAGCCCAGCTCAGGTGGCAGGCACAGGATCAGGCTGACAGCCAATTCGGGGCCGACCAATGGCGTGCCAGATCGACGCGCAAGTTCCACACCTATCGCCGGATAGAGGCGATGTTCGGCGCAAGCGGCAAGCCATTCGGGTCAATTGTCCAGAAATACGAACATCCTGACAACATAGCTGAAGGAAGCGGAAAGGCACTGTTGGATGATTTGAACGGCCTGCCTGGTATTGACCCCTCGCTTGCCGGCAAAATCGGTGAAAAAATACTGCCGCGGTTTGCCTTTGCAGACGGGCTGTCGACCTATTTGTCCGATGCCTATCGCGGCGGAATGGCAGCCAGCTTCTTGTTATCGGCTGCGGCAATCGTGGCGGGTATTGCGTATCTGCCCGTCGTCAGTCCAGAGTCAAAATGGCCATTCGCTTTGCTGGAATTCATCCTCCTGCTGGCAATCATTGCCATCACGATTGCGGGTACCAGGGGCAATTGGCACAGGCGGTGGTTCCGCACGCGCAGGGTCGCGGAATATTTGCGCCATGCCCCAATCCTGATTTCGCTCGGTTGCGCGAGAGCGCTTGGCCGCTGGCCAGCATCGCGAGATGAAATCTGGCCGGAACAAGCATCGCGGCTGCGAATTTTGTCGATAGGCCTACCGCAAATGGCGGTAACGCAAGCCTATTTGCGCGGACATTTGGAGGCTATCATTGGCCCATTTCTCTCCGATCAAGCAGCCTATCATCGCTACAAATCGGCAAAGCTGGAGAAGGTGCACCATAATCTGGACCGTATGTCCGAAGTGCTGTTCATTCTGGCTGTACTGTCGGTTGGCTCTTATTTGGTGCTCAAGGCGTTGTCATTCGCGGGTCTGATCGACCCGTCAGTTCCTCTTAGCTTGGGCAAGGCATTCACCTTCATGGGCGTTGCCTTTCCAACCTTCGGCGCGGCCTTGGCGGGAATTCGTTATTTCGGTGATTTCGAGAGATTTGCCGCCATATCCGATGTGACCGCAACCAAGTTGGAGCGCCTCAAAACCCGCGCCGACAATCTGGCAGCAGGTGGCGATGGCGGAATTAGCTACCGCGATTATGCGAGCCTAGCCCATGCGATGAACGACGTTGTGATTGAAGAGATTGAGAGCTGGCAATCCATCTTCGGTACGAAGAAAATGGCCATTCCAGTTTAGCTGAGCGACCGTTTGATCGCCACGTAGGTAAAGTATGAAAAAGGGGGGGGCGTGCTTGCGGCACGCCCCCCCCCTTTCTATTGGCGTTTAATAGGTTAGGCAGGCTTGCGAGCGAATAATCCGAAGGTCAGGATCACCGCATAGCAGATTGCTGGAATGATTAATGCAGTCGTTAGCGTGGTTGCATCAGCAACCACACCGAACAACAGTGGCACAACCGCGCCGCCACAAATTGCCACATTGATAATACCTGAGCCGTCTGCCGCCCTTGAGCCCAGCTTTTCGCAAGCCAGAGAGAAGATCGTCGGGAACATGATCGAATTCATGAGGCCGATTGCGAGAAGTGAATATCCCGAGAGCATGCCGGTCGTATTTGCCGAAATAAGCAATAACGCGATTGCGCCGGTTGCTACTGTGCTCAGCAGAAGGCCAGGGCTGACCATCCGAAGCAGGCCGGAGCCGATGAACCGCCCGACCATTGCGCCGCCCCAGTAAAGAGCAATCAACTTACCAGCAGCTTGCTCGCCAATGCCCATGACGCTGTCTTGCTGCAGATAATCGACAATGATTGAACCGATTGCGACTTCGCCGCCAACGTAAAGGAAAATGCACAGTGCGCCGAAGCCGAAGCGCGACCGCTTTAGCAGATCGAGGCCAGCGAAGCCTGAACTTGCTTCATGCTTCTCACCCTTCAAGCGATTGCGGAACATCCAAACCACGAGCGCGACAACCGCCAGAGCGATGGCAATGCCGAGATAGCCGTTCACAATCGCTTGGCTCTCGGCCGTGCGATAAGCCTCAAGTTCTATGCCGGACAGCTGGTCTGCGGTGACGGTCGCGAGACTGCCCAAGATAAGGATCGCTCCGAAGTAAGGAAAGATCGTGGTTCCGAGCGAGTTAAATGCTTGCGCAAATGTAAGGCGGCTATGCGTAGTTTTCGCAGGCCCCAAGAGGCTGATCAGCGGGTTCGCAACAACTTGAACGATAACCACACCGCTTGCGAGGATGAAGAAGGCGAACAGGAACAGCGCATATGTTGCTGTTTGTGATGCTGGGATAAACAGCAAGCAACCTGTCATCATTACAAGCAAACCGGCAACTGCACCGCGCATATAACCGATCCGCTTGACCAATTTTGCAGCGGGGATGCCGACAGCAAAATAAGCAAAGAAGAAACAGAATTGAACCAGCATAGCTTCGGTCCAGCTGAGCGTGAACAGCTCCTTAAGTTTCGGAATGATGACATCATTCAGCGATGTGATGCCGCCGAAGATGAAGAACAGGCCGAACACAAATCCCTGCAAACCGGGTGCGTCGATATGGTTACCAGCGTCGTCCGCCACATTGGGATCGGTGCTAGTTGATAGATCAGGCGCTAATGCCATTATTAATCCCTCCCTCGTCCGGCCTTCGATTGGTCCGGTACAATTCTGTAAATTGTCAGCGGCATTTGGCCGCCTAAATCAAAAACGCGCAATAGGTTTTAGAACGAGCACTGCGCTCCTTCTGGCATGTCTTGTCTTGCTATTCTCGCGATAGTGATCGTCATCGGCGCGTCGCTAGTTATTGAAATTGAATTTCCCAGCTGCGGCGCGCAGTCTTCGGTAACGATCATTTCCCGCCAGCCTTTTCCGGCGCTCAGCCGCAATTGCGGGGTTATATCAATCGGAGTGTTGCCAACTGTCAAAGTTACCTTTCCAGCAGGTTGTGCCCCCAAATTATAGAGAATGCGGTAATCCCCCTCGCCTTCGCCTTGTTGGGCGAAAGAGAGCGTTGCGCCGGGGCCAAAGGTGACTTCGCGGGCATCTTCTTGCCGCTGATAGTCAAAGCCGCGAGCAACAATGCCGCCACCTTCGCCACGTAGATTGACCAGATTGATGCCATTTGCGCTTGCAGCAATGCCCGTCGACAAACGGCCCAGATCATACCAGACGGCAGATTTTGCTTCGGTCAGATAGCCGCAGGTTTCATCGAGTTTTGCAAGCGGAGCGGTATCGCCCAGCGACCGGCCCGAGCCGACTGTGAATAGAGCGCCTTCGGAGCCGTTCAGGGGCGCCCCACCGCAAGTTGCTGGCCAGCTGAACGACAAGCGGCCTGTGGCTTCGCGCTTTCCATAGAGGATGTCCGCGATGCCCGCCCCTTCGCTGCCAGGTAGCCATGAAGCAACAAACGCATCGGCAGCATTAATCTCACGGTTCATCCAAAGTGGACGACCGGAGAGGAATATTGCGACTGCCGGAATTCCTTCGGCTTCGAATTTCTTCAGAAGCTCAAGCCCCTCCTCATCGGCAAACACCAAGGTCTTTTTATCGCCAACGAATTCCGCATAGGGCTCTTCACCGAACACCACGATAGCGACATCAGGTTTGGCGGTGTAGCTACCGTCTTCAGACAGTACGGCAGAACCGCCAGCTTCCTTTGCGGCGTCTTCCAGACCTGCCCATATCGAAGTCGCACCGGGGAAGTAATCATTGGTGAGCTCAAGCCCGCCTTGCCAAGTCAGTGTCCACCCTCCCGCAGATTGTGCAACGCTGTCCGCATTGGCACCCGCGACAAGGATTGAAGCGCCCGGCTTAACCGGGAGCACGCCATTATTTTTCAAAATAACCTGCGATTTTGCGACTGCTTCGCGCGCGATTGCGCGATGAGAGGCTGAGCCGAGCATGTCATATTTGCCCGCATTGGGCCGTGCGGATGGTTTGGCAGCGTCGGGTCCGAGCAGTCCGGCATGGTATTTGACGCGCAAAACCCTGGTGACAGCTTCGTCGATACGCGACATCGGGATTGTCCCGTTCTGTACCTGACTTACCAGATTGGCATGAAGCGCCTTCCAATCATCAGGCACCATATAGATATCGAGACCCGCAAGCAGCGCTTGTGCGCAATCTGACACGGTGCAACCTTCAATCTGGCCATGCGCGTTCCAATCGCCGACGACCAAACCTTCGAATCCTAGATCCCCGCGCAGCACGTCCGTCAGCAATTCCTTATTGCCGTGCATTTTAATGCCGTTGATCGAGTTGAAACTCGCCATGATCGTTTCGACACCAGCCGAGATTGCAGCAGGGTAGGGAACAACGTGAATACTCTTGAGCGCATCAATATCGCCGTTCACATCACCTTGATCGACACCTTGATCGGTGCCGCCATCGGCAAAAAAGTGCTTCGCTGTTGCAATGACACGGCCTTTGCCGAGATAGTCATCTTCGCCCGGCGTCCCTTGCAATCCTTCAACCAGAGCCGCGCCCATTTCGGCAACCAATTTCGGTTGCTCCGAATAGCTTTCATAGGTCCGGCCCCAGCGATCATCGCGAGCAATGGCGACTGTCGGAGAAAAGTTCCAATCAATCCCGGTTACTTCAATTTCGGTCGCAGTGGCTGCACCAATCCGCCGCACCAGATCGGCATCGCGTGTTGCTCCCAGCGCAATATTATGCGGAAAAATTGTAGCCTGTTTGACGTTGGTATGGCCGTGAACTGCATCGGTACCCCATATGGTCGGGATGGCAGGCTCGCCAGCGGGTAGCGGCGCAGTCGAGGCTTCCCACATTTCGTCTGCCAGTTTGAGCCATTCGGATGCAGGCGCGAATTCGTCGCCGTAGGGGCCGCCATTTCCGCCATTGAGATAGCTGCCAAAGCGGTAGCGGCGCATATCATCAGCGGTGAAGGAATTGATCTGTGGCTGAATCAGCTGAGCAATCTTACGCTCAAGCGACATTTGCGCGAGGATCTGCTCAACAGCCCGATCGCCAACCGTATCATCCGATGACGCCGCAGGTACTACGCTGCTGTCATCGGCTACAGCCGGAATCTGAGTTTGGAGTTCGGGGTTATAGCTGCACGCTGCCAACGCAAATGTGCATGCCAAAGTTGTAAGTTTGACTCTCATTCCATCCTCTTCAAGCCGCTCTGTGTGAACGTTCTCAAAATCGTTCTACACCGAGGTCAAGCAAAAGCAAGCGCCTAGCTAATCTTGGGCAGGCGTATCAGCAACAAGGAGGCTAGAAAGGCGAGTCCGGCCAGGAGGAAAAACAGGGATGAGAAGCCGAATAGCGGAACAAGCGCGAGCGTGAGCCAAGGGACGACCAGTGAGGGACCAGTGTTGGTCAGATTGAAAATGCCAAGATCCCGGCCGCGTCTTTCAGGCTTGGGTAAAACGCGCAGCGTCTGGCTAGTATGAAGCGCGAGGAACACCGCGCTTGTCAGGCCGAACAGCACATAGCCACCTATTGCGGTTTCCAGCGAATTTGAAAGTGCCATTGCGAGTAGGCCGATGCCAGCCAAAGCGGCGTTGACAGGCAAAGGAACGATTGGCCGGTTGGTCCGGTCAGCCCAGCGCCCGACAATGAGGGCCAGTGGAATGGAGCCAACCAAAATCACACTAAAAATTCGCGCAACATTGCTGTCGGTCATGCTTCCGTCAATCGAGCGGAACCAGAAATAGAGATAAGCAAACAGGGCGGCTTCTGAAATCTGGATCAGTAACCGAGCGACCCACATCCGCAATATTGTGCTCCGCGCGATTGAGGAAACAGGTTCTGATGGGGCGGTATTCTGAGGCGAGCTTTCGAGTTCCGGAAATTTCTTCGGGGCACCGAATAAGATTGCTGGCAAAACGCAGATGGTAACCATGCTTGCCACAATAAGCAGCCGCGTATCCTGTGATGCCAAGCCCGGATAGGTAATTAATGCCGCCGCCATGGCACCCATCGCTGGAGAGAAGGACAGCAATCCTCCGAGCATGCCCTTCTGGCTGTCGGGCACACAATCTCCTGCCCATGCTGCAAGCGGGGATAGCATCATATTGAGCGCGAATTGCCAAACGACCACCAGCACGATCATCATCTCGATGCTTTTGACTTGTGACATTGCGGTGAGCAGCAGCGATGAACCAATCAACCCGCCAATGACCCAATATTTGCGGTTTCGGGTCAAGTCGCTGAGCCATCCAAACAGGATATTGGCCAAGCTTGCAGTAACGGCCCCAGCGAAAGTTACATAGGCCAACCACTCAACATCATTGCTTCCGCCGATGTCGGTAATGCGCATTGGCAGCAAAATGGTTAGGAACGGAACATACGCGATTGCGCCGCCCGCCGCCGCAAGCGCGTAAAGGAGAAGAAATCGGTAGGTCTGCCGATTTCGTTCCACTCGTCAGGCGCTGACTTTTGCTGGTCGTGCTGTAGAGCCGCGCTCGATCAGCTGGGCAGGAACTATGGTGGGCCCGTCAGGTAGCTGTTCACCTCTCTTCGACGCGATAATCAACTCAACTGCACGCGAAGTGGTCGCAGCAACGGGCTGATCAATTGCGGTCATCGGCGGTTGAGCATGCAGGACAGCCGGAGTGTTGTCGAAGCTTATGATCGACAGGTCTTCCGGTACTCTCAATCCGCGTTGCCGGGCAAGTTCCAGAGTCGCCAATGCCATCTGATCATTGCTGGCCAAGATGGCGGTAACGCATGGGTTGCGGTCCAACAAATGCTCCGCTGCCGCCGTGCCTGACTGGTAAGTAAAATCACCTTGCTCAGACAGCCCATCTACCGGAAGTCCCGCAGCGTCCATCGCCGCTTGCCAACCGGCTGTTCGCCAATCGCTGAGTAGATATTCCGACGAGCCGGTGATGAAGCCAATCCTGCTATGACCAAGGTCAATCAGGTGCTGGGTAGCGAGCCGCGCAGCGTCGTGGTCGCCCATGATGAGCGGGATCCCGCCGCCGGCACCCTCCGACCCGATTTGGGCGAACGGGATATTATGGGCGCTTAACAGGCTAGTGATCAGCCGATTGTCAGAGTGGGGCGGTGTCAGAATCACACCGTCTGGTTGCAGTGCAGCAATCGCGGCCTTCAATTCGCGTTCGACATGGTCATTATGGGTATCGACCAGTTCGAAAATCAGCCGGTAGCCGTATTCAGCGCACTTGAGCATTCCGCCGAGCAACATTTGGTCGACCCAGTCAGAACCTTGGCGGGCACGCCAGTCCTCGATTGTCCGCTCACGGTCGTTCAGAGCCAGTATGAGATAGGATCGCGATCCGCTCATACGTTGCGCGGCAATAGACGGGATGTAGCCCAGTCGGTCGATGGATTGCTGGACCCGCTCCCTCATCTGAGGGCGGACATTGGCTTCATTGTTAATGACACGGCTAACCGTTTGCAGGGAGACGCCTGCATCGGCTGCGACATGCTTGATCGTGACGGCTTTGCGCCGACGTGCCATTGTTTTCAGCCCCCCTCAGTCGGACAAGCGCCATCGCTAGCGACTTCTGTATCGCATTGCCAGACGCGCACGTAGTCGATCTCAAACTCCTTGGGGAAACCTTCCTCGGACACGCCTTTGAGGCCCCTTTCCTCTGGCAAGCCGCCGCCAATCGCAAGATTGAGGATTAGATGAAAAGCTTGGTCGAAAGGTGCATTCGGTTCATCCGTTGCTGCCGTCGACCAATCACCAGCTTCCTTAACCGCAAATATTGTGCCGTCGACAAGCCAGGTCATTTTTCCTTCGCTCCAGATCAGACTGTATGTGTGGAAATCATCCAGCGAACCGGGCTGTGCAACTTCGGTGCTGTTGAGCGAGTTATTTGGCCAAAGATCACCAAAATGCAGCGTCCCCAGAATGGTGTTTTCCTTACCGCCTGGGCATTCTGCGCATTCTGTCCCCAGATTAACCGCTTCCATTATATCGATCTCGCCAGACCGTGCCCATGTTCCATAAGCGTTAGTTTCGGGCAGCATCCAGATAGCTGGCCAAGTGCCTTGCCCTTGCGGCAGTTTCGCCCGAACTTCGATCCAGCCATATTTCCACGCCGCTTTACCGCGCGTTACCAAACGAGCGGAAGTGAAAGGTTTGGTCTGCGTGGCATCAGGGTCTTCGGCGGCTGCGCGCATATGGGCTGGCAGTGCAGGGCCGGTCATTTCTTGTTTGCGCGCCGTGATGACCAGCTTTCCGTCAACTATCGATGCGTTTTCGGTGCTATCAGTATAGCATTGACGCTCTTGATTGCCGCCACCCCAGCAATCGACATCGAGGCCCCATTTATCGCCATCAATCGCTTCACCAGAAAATTCATCAGACCATGCCAGTGTCCATCCATTCTCAGAGAGCGGGGCATAGCCGGTGCCAGTCTCGTTCAGCGTCACTGTCTCGATAATCTTCACCGGCCCGGGCTCTTCAGGGGAGCAGGCGGCTAAGGCTCCGATAGCGGGGGCGAGGGTAAGTGAGAGAAGTCTGGATTTCATGGTGAATTATCCGATCTAGCTAGCAATAATGGAATTCGCCCCAGAATTTTGGATCGTTTCATGGCCGTGGCTGGGCTCAAACCAAAAGCGGGCCCTTGTTCAAAACAAGAGCCCGCATGGTTTTTGAGGCAGTATCTTGCGCGTTAGAAGTCGAAACGCGCCAAGAAAGTGAAGCGTCGGTCGTTCCGGAAGGCTGAGCGGGTGAGGCGTGTGCCATCAAAATCCACAACCTGCGTAGTGCGTGTCACTTCATCAAGCAGGTTAACGCCTTGTACGCCCAGTTTGATGCTGTCGGTCACAGCGTAGAAAATGGATGCATCCAACTGCCCGGTGCTTTCCTGCCAGATTGGCGAGAACGGGAAGATATCGTCGCGCGGCGTTATCAGGAAGTCCGAGCGCCAATTGTACGCGGCACGCATTGCCAAAGGACCCTTTTCGTAGAACACCGTCGCATTGACCGTGTGCTTCGAAACGCCCTGTAGCGGTTGCTGTGAAGCGAAGGTGCCTCGGTTGCCGATCAGGTCAGCGTTGCTGAAATCACCAGCGTCCACATAAGTGTAGGTGAATTGCGAACCGAGTCCGCTGAGCAGACCTGGTAAGAAGTCGTAAGTCTGCTGGTAGGCGATTTCGACACCTTTCAGCGTTCCGCCGAGTTCATTGCTTGGGCCGTTGACTTCAACCTCAACATCACCATTCGAAGATGGATAATCTACTGAGTTGATACCGCTACTGACGATCCCTTTAATATCCTTCAGGAAGGCGGATACGGTGATCGATCCAACCGTATCGAAGTACCATTCCGCTGAAAGATCGTAATTCCACGCAGTGGTTGCCTGAACATTCCGGTTGCCGGTGAACAGTTGGAACAACGGCCCGGTTTCTAGCGTACCATCAGCCAGTAGGTCGCCGGTATTGTCGCCAACTACGCCGCCAGCACGGAACAGCGCCAGATCTGGGCGAGAAATGCCCTTTGAGGCTGCAACGCGGAACAGCAACCCACCGCCCACGTCAAGTTTAGCGTTAAAGCTTGGAAGCCAGTGATCGAAGGTGATGTCCCGATCATCGATGATCACCTCGCCAGTGAAGGCAGAGGCAAATTCCGCAAGCCGTGCACTCGAAAGTCCACAATAGCCAATTTGCGAGGTCGGGTTTGGATTATTATCGCAAGTGAACTGAAGCTCGGAGGCCTGGACAATTCCATCTCCATTGCCGCCAGCATTCCGAGTCGGATCGTCGAATTGCGCGGGATCAGGCAGTGCAATTACCCCGCCGCTTTTCACCGTAGTGTGGACATAGCGCACGCCAAAATTGCCGCTTAGGTCCATGCCGTTGTCAAATGTGCTGCCGAAATCGACGCGAGCGTAGGCGGCCTTTGTCAATTCTTCGACGGCTGAGGTTTGGCCATCAGTAAATTCGGCCGGTAGAGGCGTCCATTGTTCACCCAAGAAGTTGGGGAAGCTGAATGCAGTTATCGCTTGGCCCTGAGCAGTGGTTGTTCCGTCCAGATACTCACCAAGGAAGTCATCGCCGCCAAAGAAATAGCCGCCGCCATTTTCGATCGGAAGCGGCGCATTGCCGCGTTGGAAATTGTCACCGAAAGGAGTGCGGAACGCCGAAGCATCGGGGAAGTCGATTGGGTAAGCCCCGCCAGCGCCGCAACAATTGCCGTACGGACGGGCACCAGCAAGCGGCTCGTTCGGGCCGCTATTGCCCCATGCGCCGTCGCGGCCGGTCCAAGGCGCACCAAGCGTTCCCCAGTTCTGGAAATTTGTATCGCGGGTGGTGCGATCGCGCTCCGCCCAGCGGGTCCCGAATTTCGCACTCTTGAAGAAGCCATCATCGCTAATGTCGTATTCGGCATCGAAGCGAACGCTATCGAGCTCACCTTCATTGCGGGCCCGGCTATCCAGCAGGAACCAGTAATACGTGTATTCTGGGCTGCCATAGATGCCTTCAGGCGCACCTGCGGGCAGGATGAACTCGACCGCCGGCGTCTTACCGGTGTTGTCGATGCGCAGATCTGAGAATGTGTTCATGGCACCAATGATCGAATCCTGGCGCAAGGTCGAGCCAATATGTTGGATCTCGAAGTCGAAACGCAAACGGTCCGTTGGCGCGAACTTAGCGTCGAAAGAGAAATCTTCGGTCGTCGCCTCGGTTCCCCGCTGGAATCGGACCAGTTCCGTGGGCAAGCCACCCCATGGGGAGAAGAAGGAGTCACCACTGGTTTGGGTTAAGACACCTGTCTGGAAGATGCCGCTTTCATCGAACGTCCATGTGCTGCCATTGGCTTGGACAGGGAAGCCGGCATCGTTATTGACCAGCGCCTGCATGAAATATTCATCAGTGAAAAACTGCGTTTCCGAACGCAAATATTCGAAAGTGGCAACAAGCCGTCCATCACCGCTTTCAAACTGACCGATTGCCGAGAATGCTTCACGGTCACGTTCGAGGCCGGTTGTCCGGACACCTGCGCCCTTCGGTACGATAACGGTCCCGGCAGGCGGAAAGTTTGTCTCGTCAAAGTTGGAGCCACCAAAGCCGCCAGAGCCGACATCACGCGCCCGGAGGCAGCTGCCGTCAAGGGTGTCAGCACGGTAGCAAGGATCTTGCAGCTGCGATGCATCGGTGCGGCTGACAAGCTCAGACTTGGCATAACCAAGCTGGAGGCCAAACTGGCTACCGCCGCTAGTTTCCCAAGTATTCGAAATGATGCCGGAAAATCCGGGCGACCATTCCTCAGCCAAATCGCCGTAGTTTGCTTCAATAGATCCAGCAATCTTTAGGCCAGGATTGTCGAGCGGCTTCCGAGTGACGAGATTGACCGTACCGGCGATGCCGCCGTCAATCATATCCGCAGTGACGTTTTTGTAAACTTCGACGCGGCCCAGCAGTTCTGGGGAAACGTCATTGAAGGATAGTACGGTGCCTCCCGTTGCCGAGAAGATGTCACGGCCATTCAGTTCCGAACGGACAAATGGCAAGCCGCGGATGATGACCCCGGTTCCCTCTACGGAAAAGCGATCTGGATCAGTGGTTTTCTCAAAGCGACCGATATTAACGCCTGGGACGCGCTGCAAAGCTTCTGCAACGGAACGGTCGGGGAGGGCGCCAATGTCTTCCGATGTAATGGCATCGACGAAGGTGTCGGCATTGCGCTTAATATTCTGCGCGTTTTCAAGCGAAGCGCGGAACCCGCTGACGACGATAATGTTTTCGTCTTCGACGACAGTCTCGTCGGCAGGCTCTTCTGCATTGGCTGTTTGTGCGAGGGCATTGCCCCCCATTGCCATGGTCATTGCAATCGATGATGCAGTACCAAGCGCGATTTTCCGCATGGTTTGACGGCATGTAGTATTATAGAGTTTGCGTGACAAAGGACCCTCCCAGGTTGATATCGACTCATATCTAAAACGTATGTGTTCCATCATTGGTTACGCAAAATTGTGAGCGTTCACAAGATTAAAATGAACGTTCACAATTTGCCGAGGAGGTGGTAATTGAAAGGCTTGTTTCTTACCGCTTCGGATGAAAGCATTTAGGTTGCAGAGAGATTGAAATTGTTGGAATTTGGGGGTTTTTGGGTGCTCTGCAGACGAGGGAATATCGGCCTCTTGCCCGAGACTTTGTCTGAGAAAAGTTCATTTGCAGGCCGAGTCTGACGGATGAAGAGCGCCAGAAATCAGCTTTCAGTTGTAGAATTGTCACAATTGGATAATTCAGCATATCGCCGCGACATCGCCAATCGAATCGCTCGCCATTTAGGCCGCCACACTGCAGCCAGATTGAGTAGAAGAGGACTTCATTATGCCCATTAAGAATATCGTTATCGTTGGTGGGGGTACTGCGGGCTGGATGGCGGCATCTGCTTTGTCACGCCTTAAGGCAGGCAATGATGTGAATATCACTCTGGTGGAATCCGAACAGATAGGAACAGTCGGCGTTGGCGAGGCGACGATCCCTCCTTTCATCGAATTCAACAATCTACTCGAAATCGACGAAGCAGAGATGATGGCTGCGTGTCAGGCCACCTTCAAGCTGGGGATCCAGTTTTCGAATTGGGGTAAGCAAGGTGACAGCTATATCCACCCATTCGGTGGCTATGGGTATGGTATGGGTGGGATTTCCTTCCACCAAGTATGGCACCGTTTTCAGGCCGGCGGGGATAAAAGGCCGATTCAGGTCTTCAACCTAGAAACTATGGCCGCCTATTTTGGCAAATTTGCCCGAACTAAAGACTATCAGCGCGATGATTTGCCGCCGATAAACTATGCCTATCATCTCGACGCGACCCGCTACGCACAATTCCTTCGCGCTTATGCCGAACAGCGGGGGGTCGTTCGGCGAGAGGGGCGCGTTGCCGATGTGACCCTGAATAATGAAAGCGGTTTTGTTGATTCGGTTACCATGGACGATGGAACAGTGATATCCGGTGATCTGTTCGTCGATTGCTCCGGTTTTCGCGGCTTATTGATCGAGCAGGCACTGGGTACCGGATACGAGGATTGGTCACATTATCTGCCGTGCAATCGCGCTGTCGCTTTGCCGTGTAATCGCGACGATGGCAGCCCTCCGTCTCCATTTACCAAGGCAACGGCCCATTCTGCCGGTTGGCAATGGCAGGTGCCGCTTCAGCATCGGAACGGAAACGGCCATGTCTATTGCAGCGAGTTTATGGATGATGATGAAGCGCATGATATTCTTGTCGGCAATCTGGCTGGTAAGCCAACCGCAGAGCCCAATTTTCTCCGGTTTGTAACGGGCAGGCGGAAAAAATTCTGGAATAAGAACGTCGTTGCGCTGGGGCTGGCGGCGGGTTTTATGGAGCCGCTTGAATCGACGTCAATTCATCTGATTAACACTGGTATCAATAAACTGATCGCGGTTGCTTCGTTAGACGGCATCACCCAAACGCAAGAGGACGCATTCAACCGTTTCACGGGCAAGGAATACGAGCGGATCCGCGATTTTCTGATTTTGCATTACAATTCCACCACCCGAGACGACTCCGAGTTTTGGAATTATTGCCGGACAATGTCTGTGCCTGACAGTCTGACCGAAAAGGTCGAACTGTTTAAGGCCAATGGTCAAATCTTCCGCGAGGATGACGAACTGTTTACTGAATCCAGCTGGACCGCAGTGATGATGGGGCAAGGTATTGCAATGAATGGACACAGCCCAGTTGCGGATACCCTGGAAATGCCCAAGTTGAGAACTGAATTTGATGAGATTGAGAAGTCGATCAAATTCGTCGTCCATCATATGCCTTCTCATCAGGAATATCTCGCGAAATACTGTCCAGCGCCGCCAATGTAGTGGCTTCGGGGTTGCCCGATGCCTCATGATTGGTGATATGCACTCTTTAAAGAAGGGGAGAGGCATATGACGGATCGCAAAGCGCGCTACCGTGTGACGTCATTTGATGTTGCTGAACGCGCTGGCGTTAGCCAGTCAACCGTGTCGCGTGCCCTTGCTGGATCAAGCGCGATAACGGAGGCTACTCGGGCCAAAGTTATGAAGGCGGCGGAAGAGCTTGGCTATGTCGTGGATGAACGCGCAGCCCGTTTGCGACGCGGCAAAACGGGCACATTGGCCGTGGTTGTGATTGGGCGACCGGAAGAAGCTGCCAGCGACGTCAACCCATTCTATTTTTCGTTGCTTGGTAGCGTATGTGCGGCAGCGGCTGCGCAAGGTCTCGAGACTTTGGTGTCGTTCCAATCCGAGGCAGACCAATTCTTCGGCAAATATGAAGAACGTGGCCAAGCAGACGGCCTGATCGTTATCGGGACCACAGTGAACGAACCCGCGTGGGAGTATTTCCGTGAGCTGGCCAGCGACGGGCGAGCCGTTGCCTTTTGGGGTTCGCCATTTGGCGATCTGGAGTGGGTCAGATCGGATAATTATGAAGGCGGGATTATTGCGGCGAAGGAACTGATGGCTGCGGGATGCAGCAATATCGTTCATATCGGCACAATCGACTCACCCCAACAGCAATTTCGCGAACGGTATGAAGGCTATGAGGCGGCGCTGCAAAAACAGGGTCTAATACCGCATATACAACCAGTGGATGATGCGCTTGATAGGGAGCAGCAAGGGCGTGATGCGATCGCGCAGTTGGTTGAAAATGGTACCAAATTTGACGGATTGTTTGTCGCCTGCGATTCCATGGCTCTGGGCGCGCTCGAAGAACTGCACGCACGCGGCATAGAAGTGCCAAAATCATGTTCGATTGTCGGTTTTGACGGTATCCGCGCGGGCCAGCACAGCAATCCGCCTTTGACCTCGATCGAGCCGGATTTCGATGTCGCTGGCGCGATGTTGGTGCGCACAGTTTTGGGCGAAGACGAAGCCGCCGAGCGCCGCGTGCCCGTTCGCCTGCTGCATCGCGGCAGCGTGCGCCGGGGTTGAATTCAGCCGTTCACGGTCACCTTGAGATCCGCAGCCGGCATTGCGAAAAGCCCCATAATCGGATGCGGAGCGTAGGGCGCTTCGAGGCGTTTGATCTCTTGTTCAGAAAGCGTCACTTCCAGCGCTGCGACTGCATCTTCTATATGTTTGGGCTTGGTTGCACCAATAATCGGGCTGGTGACTTCGGGCTTATGCAAAAGCCAAGCCAGGGCAATCTGCGCCATTGGAAGGCCGCGTTCTTTGGCAAGCGCGTATACGGTTTCAACCACCTGCTGGTCATTTTCCTGTGTCCGGGCATAGAGTGCCTTCCCGACCAGATCGCTTTCCGATCGTTCGGTTGTGCTTTCCCATGGCCGGGTCAATTTCCCCCGTGCCATCGGGCTCCAAGGCATGACCGCAATGCCTTGGTCGGCGCAAAGTGGCAGCATTTCCCGCTCTTCCTCGCGGTAGAGAAGATTTACGTAATTCTGCATTGAGATGAACCGCTTGAGGCCCGCCTGCTGCGCGATGTGCAGCATTTTCTGAAATTGCCACGCATACATTGATGAAGCGCCAATATAGCGGACTTTGCCCGACCTAACGATGGCATCCAGTGTTTCGACAATTTCTTCCATCGGGGTTTGCGGATCGAGCCGGTGGATCTGGTAGAGGTCAATGTAATCGGTTCTAAGGCGGCGCAGGCTGTCATCAACCGCGTGCATCAACGCCTTGGCCGACAGACCGCCAGTATTGGGGGCCTGCCGCCAGCGGAAGAAGGCTTTTGTAGCGATCACAATCTCGTCGCGTTTGGCCATTTCCCTTAGCAGCGTGCCGACATATTCTTCGGATGTTCCTCCCGAATATGCATTGGCCGTATCAAAGAAATTGATGCCCGCTTCCAGCGCTTGCCGGATCATTGGGCGTGAACTGTCCAAATCCATCGCCCAATCGTGCCCTTCGGCAGCCGCATCACCAAAACTCATGCAGCCAAGGCAAAGCTTCGATACAGTCAGGCCGGTGCCGCCGAATTGAACATATTTCATAGAAGTGCTTTCTTTTGCTTCTTTGATGCGTGGCTAGCACACCATGCGAAATATCCAAACAAATGCGGAACGCCCTTGCGGATATAACAATATCTTTATATGCCATTCAGCATGATGATCGAAATGACCATGCGGGCACTGGCTGACCCGACCAGATTGCGCATTATGCGGCTACTTTCGGCAATGGAGCTGGCGGTGGGTGAATTGGCGCAGGTCTTAGGGCAAAGCCAGCCCCGAGTTTCACGGCATGTAGCAATCCTATGCGACGCGGGCTTGGCCGAGCGCCATCGTGAAGGAAGCTGGGTTTTCCTGCGATCATGCGCAGGCAGCGAGCGCGGAACCGCGATTGGAGAAGCGGTGGCCCGATTGCTTGCCATCGCAGAACGTGAAGATACCGAATTTGCGACGATGTGCGCCGATGATCGCCGCCAACTTGCCAATATCCGTGGTGCGCGTGAACACAGCGCGGCTGAGTATTTCGCTGTCCATGCCGAAGAATGGGACGAATTGCGCAAACTTCACAGTGCTGACCAAATTGTTGAAGATCGTCTGTTGGAAGCACTGGGCGAGCAACACCTCGGGCAAATGCTGGACATTGGCACCGGCAGCGGCAGAATGGCCGAATTGTTCGCGCCCATGGCGGATCGTGTGATCGCGCTCGACAAAAGCCTCGATATGTTGCGGGTGGCTCGGGCGAAATTACAGAACCTTCCCGCTGACTCGGTCGAATTGGTGCAGGGTGATTTTCTGACCTTGCCGTTTCAGGCGCACCGGTTTGATACAGTCCTGCTCCATCAAGTGCTGCATTTCGCGCAAGATCCAGCAGCGGCGCTGGCCGAGGCAGCGCGTGTCACCCGTCCCGAAGGCCGAATTGCGATTGTCGATTTTGCCGCGCATCAGCGCGAAGATCTGCGCGACAAACACGCGCATGTCCGGCTGGGTTTTTCCGATAAGGCGATCAAAGAATTGTTGCGCGAAGCGGGATATCAGCCAGAAAAACCGATTGCGCTCGATGAAGGCGAATTGACTGTCAAAATCTGGCTCGGCACCCGTCTGGGTCTTCCAGTAGCGACGGACACAAGGAAAGTCGCATCATGAGTACCCCTTCGATTATGCCGTTGGATCAAATGCGTGAAGCAGTGACTGCGCTTGACACTCCGCTGTTCTCCGGGCTCCCGGGTGATATCAACGCGTCATTCGAGTTTTTTCCGCCGAAAACGGAAAAGATGGAGGAGAAGTTATGGGCGGCGGTGCAAGAACTCGCCCCGCTTCACCCCAGTTTTGTATCGGTGACCTATGGAGCGGGCGGCTCTACCCGTGAACGCACTCACAACACCGTCGCGCGGATTATTGGCGAGGCAGGGCTTCCCGCCGCCGCGCATCTGACCTGCGTCGATGCGAGCAAGGCCGAAATTCGCGAAGTGGCGGAGCAATATTGGGAGGCTGGCGTACGCCATATTGTCGCTTTGCGCGGCGATGCGGGTGAACCAGGCGCCCCCTTCGTGCCGCACCCTGACGGCTATAAGAGTGCTGCTGATTTGGTTTCAGGTCTGAGAGAAATCGCGGATTTTGAAATTTCGGTCGCGGCCTATCCCGAAACACATCCTGACGCTGATTGCCCGCAAAGCGATCTCGACAATTTGAAACGCAAGTTGGATGCAGGCGCGACCCGAGCGATCAGCCAGTTCTTCTTCTCTGCCGATACATTTTTTCGGTTTCGCGATGCTGTGGCGGCCAAAGGCATTAACGCGCCGATATTGCCGGGCATTCTGCCGGTTACCAATGTTGCGCAGGCTCGCAAATTCGCTGGGGCGTGCGGCGCGAAGATCCCGCCATGGATGGATGGTCTGTTTGACGGTCTGGATGAACGCCCTGCTGCTCGCCAATTGGTCGCAGCGACCGTCGCCGCTGAACTCTGCCGCCGCCTCTATGCTGGCGGTGTACGGGATTTCCATTTCTACACATTGAACCGAGCCGATCTCGCCTATGCGATCTGTCACATGCTGGGCATGCGCCCGAAGAAAGGCCCCCAATGACCGCCCTCCCAACAGCGCGCGAGAGTTTGAACGCTGAAGCCGCCAAACGCGTGCTAATTTTCGACGGAGCGTTCGGCACGCAAATTCAGGACCGGAAATTGTCCGAAGCAGATTATGCAGGTGATCTGGGTCTGGAGGCCGACCAGAAGGGTAATAATGATATTTTGGCGCTGACCTGTCCCGAAGTGATCGAGGATATTACCCGCGCCTATCTCGACGCCGGATCGGATGTAATTTCGACCAACACCTTCTCCGCCAATGTGATTAGCCAGGCGGATTATGCGGCCGAAAGTCTGGTGAAGGAAATTAACTTTGCATCTGCCCAGATTGCTCGGCGTCTTGCCGATACATTCGAAGGGAATGATGGCCGTCCACGCTTTGTTGCAGGCGCAATCGGCCCGACCAACAAGACGCTTTCGCTCAGCCCCGATGTCGAAGACCCCGGTTTTCGCGAAATTGATTTTGATTATCTGACCTCCGTTTATCACGAGCAGGCCGCAGCGTTGGTTGAAGGCGGTGCGGATTTCATTCTGATCGAAACAATTTTTGATACGTTGAATGCCAAAGCCGGCATCATGGCGGTCAAACAATTGGAACGCGAGCTGGGCCGCGATGTGCCGATCATGCTTTCGATGACGCTGACCGATCTATCTGGGCGCAACCTTTCGGGCCATACTGTAGAGGCGTTTTGGTATGCCGTGCGCCACGCCAATCCGGTAACTATCGGCCTCAATTGCAGTTTCGGCGCAGAGCAGCTTCGCCCGCATGTGCAATTGCTCAGTAAAATTGCCGACACGCTGCTGCTGGCCTACCCGAATGCAGGCCTGCCCAATGAGCTTGGCGAATATGACGAGGCCCCCGCTACCACCGCATCGCTGGTCCGCGAATGGGCCGAAAAAGAACAGGTCAACGTCCTTGGCGGCTGCTGCGGGTCAACGCCCGACCACATTGCCGCCATTGCCAAAGCCGTCGAGGGGCTATCGCCCCGAAAAATGCCCGGGCGCGATACCAAGATGCGCCTTGCGGGCCTCGAACCGTTTACGATTGCTGCATAATGACCCAGCCTAGCACCGCGCAATTCGTTAATATTGGCGAACGCACCAATGTAACCGGCTCTGCCCGGTTTAAAAAACTGATCATGGCTGATGATTATGCATCCGCTGTCGAAGTCGCGCGGGAGCAAGTTGAAAACGGCGCTCAGGTAATCGACGTCAATATGGACGAGGGGCTGCTAGATGCGGTTCACGCCATGACGACATTCTTGAAACTGATTGCTGCCGAACCCGATATTGCCCGCGTTCCTTTGATGATCGACAGTTCCAAATGGGATGTTATCGAGGCTGGGCTGAAATGCGTTTCGGGAAAGCCGATCGTCAATTCAATTTCGATGAAAGAAGGCGAGGAGCAATTTCTCGACCAAGCGCGCAAATGCATGGATTACGGCGCGGCGGTGGTGGTGATGGCGTTCGATGAAACCGGACAGGCCGACACCAAGCAGCGCAAGGTCGAAATTTGCAGCCGCGCTTATAAATTGCTGACTGGCATCGGCTTTCCGCCCGAGGATATTATCTTCGACCCCAATATTTTCGCGGTTGCCACCGGCATAGAGGAGCATGATCGATACGGGCTCGACTTCATCGAAGCTGTCCGCGAGATCAAAGCCAATTGCCCTCTTGCCAAGACATCGGGCGGGCTGTCCAATCTTTCTTTCAGCTTTCGCGGCAACGAAACCGTGCGCCGCGCAATGCACTCGGTGTTTCTCTATCACGCGATCCCGGCGGGTCTTGATATGGCGATCGTCAATGCGGGGCAGCTTGATGTCTATGACCAGATTGATCCGGTTCTGCGCGAGGCGTGCGAGGATGTGATCCTGATGCGCCCGGTTGAAGGTGAGGAGAGCGCGACCGAACGGCTGATCAATCTTGCTGAAAGTTACAAAGGCCGCGATCCGGTCGCAGAGAAACAAGCCGCTGAATGGCGCGGTTGGGCGGTGGAAAAGCGGCTCGAACATGCGCTGGTCAAGGGGATCGATGCCGACATCGTTTCTGACACTGAGGAAATGCGCAGCGCCATCGAAGCCGCTGGTGGCCGGCCGATCCAGGTAATTGAAGGCCCGCTGATGGACGGGATGAATGTCGTAGGCGATCTGTTCGGCAGCGGCAAAATGTTCCTGCCGCAAGTGGTCAAATCAGCGCGCGTGATGAAGAAGGCGGTCGCTCATCTGATCCCCTTTATCGAGGCTGAGAAGGATCTGCTGGCGGAGGAAGACCGCAAGGCCAAGGGCAAGATCATCATGGCTACCGTCAAGGGTGATGTTCATGATATTGGCAAAAATATCGTTGGCGTTGTACTGCAATGTAACGGGTATGAGGTAGTGGATCTGGGTGTGATGGTGCCGTGGACCAAAATCCTTGAAACGGCGATAACCGAGAAGGCCGATATAATCGGTCTTTCGGGCCTGATTACGCCCTCGCTCGATGAAATGGTCACCGTTGCAGAAGAAATGCAACGCGCCGGAATGACCATGCCGCTGCTGATCGGCGGTGCGACCACCAGCAAGGTTCACACAGCACTGCGGATTGACGGGTCCTATGACGGGCCGGTGATCCATGTGCTCGATGCCAGCCGTGCGGTCGGTGTGGCAAGCAAGCTGCTGTCCGATACCCTGCGCGATGATTTCGTCACCGGAACTGCCGCCGAATATCAGCATGTCCGCGATGTTCGTGCAGGCAAGGGGCAGAGCGAGTTGCTCAGCCTCGAAGATGCACGAGCCAATTATTATGACGCGTATCTAAGTGACAAGGCCGCGCCGCCGCTAGAGCCAGGCGTGCATGCGTTTGAAGATTGGTCGCTCGCCGATTTGCGCGAAGTGATCGACTGGACGCCCTTCTTCCGCGCTTGGGAATTGCACGGCAATTATCCGGCGATACTGCGGGATGAAGTCGTGGGTGAAACCGCCCGCAGCCTATTTGCCGATGCGCAGGAAATGCTCGATAAAATCGTCAAGGAGAAATGGCTGACTGCCAAGGGCGTATGTGGCTTCTGGCCCTGCGCGCGCGATGGCGACGATGTGACCATCCACCGCGTGAACCGCGAGGAGCATGTCTTGCTTCCGTTCCTGCGCCAACAGGTCAAGAAATCGCGCGACCGCGCCAATATGTGCCTAGCGGATTTCATCGACCCGGCAGGCGATTGGATCGGCGGGTTTGCGGTCGGTATCCACGGAATCGACGAACATATTGCCCGTTTCAAAGCTGATAATGATGATTATTCGGATATTCTGCTCAAAGCGTTAGCTGACCGGTTTGCCGAAGCCTTTGCCGAACGCCTGCACCAGCACGTCCGCACCGATCTGTGGGGTTATGCGCCGGGTGAGCAGCTGACCAATGAAGCGCTGATTAAGGAACAGTATCGCGGCATACGGCCCGCACCGGGCTATCCCGCTTGCCCCGATCATAGTCTAAAACCGATATTGTTCGATCTGCTCGATGCAGAGGCGAATACGGGCATTTCGTTGACGGAGAATTTTGCGATGTGGCCGACTTCGGCAGTTAGCGGTTTCTATTTCGGCCATCCTGAAGCTGCGTATTTCGGCGTGGCACGGATCGGACGCGACCAGCTGGAAGACTACGCCCAGCGGCGCAATATCGACCTTTCCACGGCAGAACGGTATCTGCGGCCCAATCTCGATTGACCGGGCGCAGCTAATCGCGCAGTGAAATATCCGTCGCCAAGGAAGTGATTCTTTGGCCGATGCGCGGGAGAGACCATGGGCACCAGTCAATTTTTGGCAGGTGACCTGCGGCACCGAAGGAGCAACCGCCCCGGAAACTCTCAGGTATCAGGGACCGCGCAACGGCAGACACTCTGGAAAGCGCTTCTCGAAAGAGCGGCCACCGAAGGGGTAAGCTTGCCACGTTCCTTTCAAGGAGGGACTGGCAGGTAAAAACTCTCAGGTCTTCCCGACAGAGGGGGTGTGCAAGCGGGCGCTTTGCCTGTTTGTATCCTATTCTGATCGGGGACTGTGATGAGCGACGAGATTCTGGATATCGAAGACACCCACCCGGACGATATGCCGGAGGAGCAAGTGCTGCCGCTTGACGCGTGGCACCGCGCGCAAGGCGCTCGGATGGTTGAGTTCGCCGGCTACCAAATGCCGATCCAATACGCTGGTCCATACGGGGGCATCGTGGCCGAGCATGAATGGACACGAAACTCCGCCAGTCTTTTTGATGTTAGCCATATGGGCCAGCTATCACTAGAGGGTGAGGGCGCCGCAGAAGCGCTCGAAGCTTTGCTGCCGGGCGATATTTCCGCGCTCAAGCCGGGCAAAATGCGCTATTCTCTGCTGCTTGATGAAAACGGCGGTATCCTTGATGATCTGATTGTGACCAACACAGGCCATGGTTTGGGCATTGTCGTCAATGGCGCGGTGAAATGGGATGACATCGCTCATCTTCACGAGCATCTGCCCGATAATATCACGCTGACGCATCATGCCGACCAAGCATTGGTTGCTCTGCAAGGTCCGAAGGCTGGCGAAGTGCTCGAGGCGATTATTCCTGGCACTGGCGCGCTGACATTCATGACTGCAGGAGCGTTTGAGTGGAAGGGCGCGTTCGTCTGGGTCAGCCGCGCTGGCTATACCGGCGAAGACGGTTTCGAGGTATCTATCGGCGCGGAACAGGTAGAAGCATTCGCCGACGCGCTGGTTGCTGATGATCGGGTGCAGCCTGCTGGACTTGGCGCCCGCGACAGTTTGCGGTTGGAAGCAGGCTTGCCGCTTTACGGGCATGATCTGGATGTGAACACTGACCCGGTGTCTGCGGGACTTCTGTTCGCTTTGACCAAAAGCCGCCGTGAAACAGGCGGCTGGATGGGGCATGAAACATGTGCCCGAATGCTGGCTGACGGCGCACCGACCAAACGGGTTGGATTGAAAGTCGAAGGACGTATGCCAGCACGCGAGGGCGCGCTGGTTTTCAGCGGCGACACCGAAATTGGCCGCGTCACCAGCGGCGGTTTTTCGCCCACGCTCGGTTACCCGATTGCGATGGCCTATGTCATGGCAGATTACGCCAAACCCGGCACCGCTTTACAGATTGAAGTACGGAACAAACGGCTCGATGCAGCGGTCGTGCCAATGCCTTTCGTGCCCCAGAATTACTACCGAGGAGAATGACCTGATGGCCCGCTATTTTACCGATGAGCATGAGTGGATCGACGTTGAAGGCGACACCGCCACAGTCGGCATTACCGATTACGCGCAGGAACAATTGGGCGATATTGTCTTCGTCGAACTGCCTGATGTTGGGGCGATGATTGACAAGGGCGGCGATGCTGCAGTCGTTGAATCGGTCAAAGCGGCGAGCGACGTCTATGCGCCAATCACCGGCGAAGTGATGGAAGGTAATCCCGCGCTCGAGGAAGATCCTGCGTTGGTCAACACCTCACCTGAGGAAGATGGCTGGTTCTTCAAGATGACCATTGGCGACAAGTCAGAGCTGGAAGGCCTGATGGATGCCAAGGCTTACGAGGCGTTTGTCGCTGAATTGTAATCGACGCCGTTATCCCGGCAAGGGCTGGGATCGGTTTCGTGTGATATCCGGCTAAGAAAAGAGCGATCCCAGCATTCGCTGGGATGACGAAAGTTGAGAAAATGCGTTACTTACCCCTGACTGATAGCGATCGTTCAGCAATGCTTGATGTTATCGGCGCGCCGAATGTTGATGCGTTATTCTCCGATGTGCCAGAGATTGCGCGGCTCGATGGGCCGATCCGTGATCTGCCGATGCATGCGAGCGAAATGGCAGTCGAGAAGCATATGCGCGGGCTGTCCAAGAAGAACCTTGCCGCGGCGGATGCTGCGTTTTTCCTCGGCGCTGGGGCCTATCGCCACCATGTTCCGGCCAGCGTTGATACGATCATCCAGCGCGGCGAGTTTCTAACGGCCTACACTCCGTATCAGCCGGAAATCGCGCAGGGTACGTTGCAGATGCTGTTCGAATTTCAAAGTCAGGTCGCACGGCTCTATGGTTGCGTGGTTGCCAATGCTTCGATGTATGATGGCTCGACCGCGTGCTGGGAAGCGGTGGCGATGGCCGGACGCGTGACCAAGCGGAGCAAGGCTGTGCTGTCAGGCGCGCTGCATCCGCATTATACCGAAGTCGTAAAAACGATGGCCAAATTCACCGGCGACACAATCGCTGCTGCCCAGCCGTCTATTCAGGCCGATCCTGACAATGCCGGGCTAATCTCGCGGATTGATGCAGACACGTCCTGCGTAGTGGTACAATATCCCGATATTCTGGGCCGCTTGCCCGACCTGGAAGAAATCGCTGCTGCGGCGCATGCTGTGGGTGCGCTACTGATTGCGGTCAATACCGAGCCAGTTGCGCTCGGCGCGATCAAATCGCCGGGAGAGCTGGGCGCAGATATCGTTGTTGGCGAAGGTCAGGCGCTGGGTGTCGGATTGCAATTTGGCGGACCTTATCTCGGGCTGTTTGCGGTTCGCGACAAGAAGCACGTTCGGCAGATGCCGGGCCGCCTGTGCGGAGAAACTGTCGATGCTGATGGCAGACGTGGTTTCGTACTGACGCTTTCCACTCGCGAACAACATATCCGGCGGGAAAAAGCGACCAGCAACATATGCACCAATTCCGGTCTGTGCGCTCTCGCCTTCACGGTTCACATGACTTTGCTTGGCGAAAAAGGCCTGCGGCAACTGGCCGCGGAAAATCACCGGCTGGCATGTATCGCGGCAGAGAAGCTTGCTGCGGTTCCCGGTGTGACTGTGCTCAATCACAGCTTTTTCAACGAATTCACCATTTTGGTCGATGGCGATGCGCGGCAGATTGTCCGCGATCTGGCCGAGGACAATATCCTCGCGGGCGTCTCACTCGCCCGGCTCTATCCCGATGTTGAGGAATTTACGCGTGGCTTGCTGGTCGCGGTGACCGAAACGACGAGCGAGGAGGACATCGAAACCCTTTGTGCTGCTCTCAAGGAGAAATTGTCATGAACGCTCCGAACAAAAGCGGTTGGAAGCCGACAGCTCCTGCTGGCAGCGAAGGCAAATTTGGCGGACCGCCAACCACCACCGGTAACAAAGCGCTGATGCTCGAAGAAAAGTTGATCTTCGAGATTGGCACGCCCGACACAACCGGCGTCGATCTGCCTGAAGTGGATGACTCTGCGCCTAATAAGCTTGGCGGCATGAGGCGCGATGCTGAGATCGGCCTGCCCGGTTTGTCGGAACCTGAAACTGTGCGCCATTACACGCGGCTGAGCCGCCAGAATTACGGTATTGATCTCGGCTTCTTCCCGCTCGGTTCGTGCACCATGAAGCACAATCCACGCCTTAATGAAAAAGTTGCGCGGATGCCCGGCTTTGCAGACGTCCATCCGCTTCAACCGGTTGATACTGTGCAAGGCGCATTGGGCGTTATCAATGAGCTTGCCCATTGGCTGATTACACTGACCGGAATGCACGGCGTTGCGATGAGCCCGAAGGCGGGCGCGCACGGCGAATTGTGCGGCATTTTGTGTATTCGAGCTGCATTGGAAGCGCGCGGCGATGCGCGCAAAGTCGTGCTTGTTCCCGAGAGCGCGCATGGCACCAATCCTGCAACGGCTGCCTTCGCCGGTTATGCGGTGGAAGACATTCCTGCCAATTCGGACGGGCGGGTTGATCTGGAAGCGCTCAAGGCGCGGCTTGGCCCCGATGTGGCAGCGGTGATGATTACAAATCCAAACACTTGCGGATTGTTCGAGCCTGATCTTCGTGAAATCTCCGATGCGGTCCATGCCGCTGGCGGGTTTGTTTATTGCGACGGGGCCAATTTCAATGCGATTGTCGGGCGCGTTCGACCCGGCGATCTCGGCGTTGATGCTATGCACATCAATTTGCACAAAACCTTTTCCACCCCGCATGGCGGCGGCGGACCGGGCAGCGGTCCTGTGGTTCTGTCAGAGGCGCTTAGCCCCTTCGGGCCGCTGCCGTTCACCGCACGCACCGACGATGGCGTCATTCATCTGGTCGAAGAAGAAACCGCGTCAGAATTCGGTCACACCAAAGCGTTCGGGCGGATGACTGCTTTCCACGGCCAGATGGGCATGTATACCCGCGCTTTGACATATATGCTTAGCCACGGTGCCGACGGGCTGAAGCAAGTTTCCGAGGACGCAGTGCTGAATGCCAATTACATCCTCCGTTCGATGGAAGATGTGCTGCACGCACCCTATGCTCACAGCGGACCGTGTATGCATGAGGCTTTGTTCGGCGATAAGGGCTTTGCCGAGGGACTTTCCACGATTGATCTTGCCAAGGGACTAATTGACGAGGGCTATCATCCGATGACGATGTATTTCCCGCTGGTGGTCCACGGCGCGATGCTGGTCGAACCAACCGAGACAGAAAGCAAGGCGACCATCGATCAGTTCATCACAGCCTTCCGTAGCGTGGCAGAGCGGGCGAAAGCAGGTGATGAATTGCTCAAGACCGCCCCGCATTATGCACCGCGCAGTAGGCTTGATGAAACGCTGGCCGCGCGCAAACCGGTACTCGCCTATGTCGATCCCGAATAGGCGCAAAATCCGGTAAGCCTCTTGACCGGGGTGGCCCTTTGCGTCTTTCCTTTGTGAAGGGGGAATATGCGATGGCCGCTGCGGCATCACTCAACTTTATCCGGCGCGGCTGGCGCAATGTCCGTGAGGCTGGGCCGCAACGTCTGGCGATAACCGGCTTGTTGCTATTATTGGCCGTTTTGCTGGCAAGGTTTAGCTGGGGGCTCCCGTTTGTCGGCAATGCCGAGGCTGGATTGTATGATTTCCGCGCTTTCGCTGTCGCTAACGAGTTGCGGGTCGAGCAAGACGACCGGATCGCGTTGGTCGTCTATGACGAGCAAACACTGATTGAGGCAAGAAAACGTTCTCCGCTTGATCGTGGGGTGTTGCTGCGGGCTTTGCGTAACCTTGACGGCATGGGGGCAAAAGCGATCGGGATCGATATCCTGTTCGATCAGCCGCAGGATGAAGACGAAGAATTGCTGGAAACCCTGCGCGCGATGAAGACACCGGTTTCGGTCGCTTATGTGGATATGGAGATCAATGAGGATGATCTTGTTTATGACCAGCAGCTCTATCTAGATACGTTTCAGAGACAGTTGGCCGGAAGCAACGCGCGCGCCGCAAGTATCCAGCTGAACAATGACCGTTCGGTAACACGAATTTTCCCTGCGATTGATGAGCGGCTGCCAGACACGCTGACCCGGTCGATGATTGAAGCTGCTGGAAAAGGCGACCCGTCACTCCCCGGATACACGGGCTCCATCCGGTACCGTCTGGGTTTGTACAGCGGCGATGGCGGCGCAGAGGCGAAAAAGGTTGCCGAGCCGCTCTTTGCCAAGATCCCCATCGGGACTTTCGCGAACGACGAATTGCTAGCTATACCGGGGGTTGCCGACGAATTGGCCGCAGGTGTAGCTGGAAAATATATTTTGATCGGTGCCGATCTGGTCGATTTTGACCGCGTACCGACCTCGCTCACGCAATGGACAGCAGAAGAACCGCCGGGGTTGCAAGTCCATGCAGAGATGATGGCGCAAATGCTTGACGGGGAGGCGATGCCGAAGCCGTTGCCGATAACGCTGTGGGCGCTTGCCCTGCTGGTGATTGTATCGGCCGCATTGACTGGACTGCTCGAATGGAAGAGCTGGCGGGTCTATCCATTGATGCTGGCCCAATTCGCGATTTTCCTTGGCGTGCCACTGCTGATGCATTTTCGCGGAATTGATACTTATGAATTGCCAGCGTTTGGATGGATTCTTGCCTGGATTGTGGCCTTCACTGCAATCACATCGGCGGCGCGCGCCTCGACCGCACAACAGCGCCAATTCGCGCAAGGTGCATTGGGGAAGTATCTGCCGCGCGAAATGGCCCAGGAGATTATCGACAATCCCAATCTGCTTGCATTGCATGGCGAGAAAAAATCGATCTTTGTGCTGTTCAGTGATTTGGAGGGGTTCACCAAGATGAGCCACGCGGTTTCGCCGGAAATGGTTGCGAAATTGCTCAATCGGTATTTGGAAATGCTCAGCCAGGTGGTCCTTGATCATGGCGGCGTTATTGACAAATTTGTTGGCGACGCAGTGGTGGCGTTTTGGGGCGCACCGATTGCGAAGCCTGGCGATGCAGAGCGTGCGGCAAGGGCAGGATATGCCATCTGGCAGGCAGGTGAGGCATTTCGCGAAGAAGTCGCCAAAATGGATTCGGCACTGCCCAAGATAGGCAAAACTCGCGTAGGCTTGCATTACGGAGAAGCGGTGGTGGGCAATTTTGGCGGCGAGACGCGGATCCAATATACTGCGCTTGGTGATAGTATGAACACTGCGGCACGGTTGGAAGCGGCGAACAAAGCGCTCGAATCCAGCGTAATGGCGAGCCGCGAATTCGCGGAGAAATCCGGACTTAACTGGTGGCGCCCGATGGGCCGTGTGGTTCTACGCGGAAGAGCCAAGCCGGTTGATATCCTGGAGCCAGCGCCGGATTTTCCTGAGGAGGACCGAAAGAAATTGCATCAGGCGATGATATTGTCGCAATCGAACAATACTGAGGCGCTTGAAGTGGTAGAACAAATTGTCCGTAGCCATCCAGATGACACAGCGCTGGTTAATCTGCTACACCGTATGAAGAATTTGAATGAGGAGAGAGCCTATGTTCTCGGGTAAATCAATTATGCCAATAAAGTCTGCCATGAAGTCGGGCGCTCTGGCATGCGCCGCGATCGCTATGGCGGCATCGGCTGCTGCGAATGCGGGTGTGGTGATAAAATCAAGCGGGCCTTCCGCGTCGCAATACCCGGTCGGGAAAAAGATCGACGATAGTGGCCGGATTACCCTGAAAGCAGGCGATTCCGTCACGATCATGGCGAATGGCGGAACGCGGGAAATTAGAGGCGCAGGCACCCATCGGGTTGCGGAACGCGGAGTAAGCAAGCGCTCGACATTCGCGGCCTTGACCAAGCAACGTTCAAATTCGCGCGTTCGAACAGGGGCGGCCCGCACAGGAACAGGTCCGCTTTCTTCGGTTCGCTCAAACCTTTGGTATGTTGATGTTACGGAATCGGGCCCAGTGTGCGTGGCTGATTTCTCGGCAGTTCGGATGTGGCGTCCGGAACGGGAACTGGAGGCGACCTACGTTGTGGCTAACAGCAATTCGGCCGAGCATTTACATGTCACCTTCGCTGAAAAGACAATGATTGCTGATTGGGATGCGGCGCGCATGCCTTTGTCAGAGAATTCGCCCTATACGATTTCTGGCCCTGGCAACGTTGAGCCAGTGACCATTACATTTGCCGCGCTGGATGCAGTTCCCGATAACCCTGAAGACCTTGCTACGGCGCTGATCGAAAAAGGGTGCACAAGTCAGTTGGAATTGCTTGCCACCAAGATGATGTGACGCAAAACTGACTTACGGCAATTTGCCAAACCGGGTCGCATGATCGCTTAAGCGCCAAAAAGGCGTAGCGTTCACGAGGTTTGATCGCCCTTCGGGGCATCCTTGCTGTCTTCGTTTGATGGAGGCGCGAGTTGGGGAGGCAATCGCAAAATGCGTCAGCTTGGCTGTCGGATCCATCACTTTCGGGGTCTGAAAAGGGCAATATCTATGCCGTTTGGCACCGATTGTGCGGAATTGTCATGCATTGCCCCCTTGCAGGATGGGCCGGAAGCCGTAGGTTGCTTTTTTGAGGGGGGTGGTTCGTGATACGAATCCGGGCGAAGGCACTATTGCTGCTTGCCGCGCCATTATTGGCGGCGGCGGCATTTCTTACGGGCAGTTTTCATGCAAGTGACGCGCAGGCGCAAGCTGGCGGTGCCACTTATGAAGGCGTTGCGACCTGTGCAGGCTCAACCTGCCATGGCCGGGCCGAGGGTAATGGAGAAGTTGTCCGCCAAGATGAAATTGCCAGCTGGCAGGAACCGTCATCATCAACAGGTGCGCATAGCAGAGCCTTTGCCGCGCTCGCGTCCCCGCGTGGACGCCAAATTGCTGCGAGCCTTGGCCTTGGTTCCGCGACATCGGCGCAGGCCTGCCTCGGGTGCCACGCGACTTATGTTCCCAAATCACGGCAAGGGGCACGTTTCCTGACCGCTGACGGTGTTGGCTGCGAAAGCTGCCACGGGCCGTCCTCGCGCTGGCTGTCATCGCATTACGGCGTGCCGGGCACACATGCATCGAATGTGTCGCTCGGCCTGACACCGCTCGAAAACCCGCAGGTTCGGGCTAAGGTCTGCCTCGATTGCCATTATGGCAGCGCCGATGGAAACCAGTTCGTTACGCATTCGATGATGGCTGCCGGTCACCCTCGTGTTGCTTTCGAACTCGACCTGTTTTCTGCCTTGCAGCAGCATCATGACGAAGATGGCGATTATGCCGCGCGTAAGGGGAGGACTGACAGCGTCCGCCTGTGGGCGGTTGGTCAGGCAGAGGCGGTTGCACGGTCGACTGACCTGTTCTCACGACCGGGATTTGGCACGATGGGCGTGTTTCCCGAATATTACTTTTATGATTGTCACAGCTGTCATCGCCAAATCAAGGATGGGCCGCAGCGCCAATTGACTTTCGAAACCAATCCGGGGCGCCCCATTCCATTCGGCATGGCACCCTATAATGACGAAAATATCATCATGCTTTCGGCTGTGGCGAGGACTTTTGCGCCGGGCCGGGCTGCGGCATTCGACAGCGCTAGCAAGAATTTCCACCGCGCAATGGGCGAAGGGCGCAGTCAGGCAACGGCTGCTGCGCAGAAGCTCCGTGGCGAAGCCTCGGCACTTTCGGCGGCGCTGGCGGGCAGGGCCTATTCAGGAAATGATGCATTCTCGGTCGTTCAGATGATTTCAGACACAGCAACCAACCCGCGCTTCACCGATTATGCTGGCTCTGCGCAAGCAGTGATGGCGGTTGACACGCTGCTCAATGCGATGGTTCGCGAAGGCCGCATTACAGTCGGCGCGGCAGCGGGGATCCGGGCCAACATCAACCGCGCTTATTCTGCTGTGCGCAGCCCTGAGGTTTACCAGCCTGCCGCGTTCCGCGCGGCGCTCGGCCAAGCGACCCGCGCAATCGGGGTATTGCGGTGATGGCGCGTCGGATTGGAAATGCTCTTTGTATGGCCGCAGCATTGTCGCTTGCGGCGTGTGGCGGGGGTGACAGTTCTGCCCCGCCACCAACCGGCGGTGGCCCGCTGCCTACGCCAACTCCGCCACCTGCGGGACGCCTGTTTGCCGATCCGGTTATGGCATCGCTGTCAGTCGCAGATGTGCAATTGGTGCTGGCGCAAGCAGTTGGTGAAGCGCAAGCGAGGGGCCTTGCATCGACTATTGCTGTAACCGACCGTGTGGGCAATGTGCTCGCCGTGTTTGAAATGAACGGCGCGCCCAAGACGACTTTCGTCAGCCGTAAGACCATCGGCGGCGAAGCGGCGGTAGGCCAGGAAATCGGGTTGCAGGGACGAGAGATTCCCTCAACGACAGTGGCCATCGCTAAAGCCATTACCGGAGCCTATTTGTCGAGCGGCGGCAACGCTTTCTCAACCCGTACCGCCAGCCAGATCGTCCAGGAACATTTTCCGCCTGCACCCACCACGAAGGGTCTCGAAAGCGGGCCGTTGTTCGGTGTGCAATTCAGCCAGCTGCCTTGTTCGGATCTCAACGCACGCTTCACGGGCGGAGCGGGTTCCAACGCTTTGATTGGGCCGAAGCGCTCGCCAATCGGCCTCGCAGCCGATCCGGGTGGATTTCCGCTGTATAAGAACGGCGTGGTGGTTGGCGGAATCGGCATCGCTGGTGACCGCGATTATGGTGCCGACAATAATATTCTCGACATAGATCTCGATGATGAAGAGGCGATTGCGCTCGCCGGAATTCAGGGCTTTGCGCCGCCAATAGAGATTACTGCCGACCGTATTCCCGTCGATGGCACTACGCTGCGTTTTAGCGACATGACCATTGGCGACCTGTCGCCGATCCAGACTAGCTTTGGCGCGGTCAACGGGCCTGCCGGAATGCTGATTGGGGTGACCGGATATAATGCCGCTGTGATCCAGCCTGGTGCAGCTTACGGCACAGAGCAATCGGGCATCCGCCGCAGCACAACCGCCGAATTTTCCAATGCGGACGCCTATGTGCTGACCGATGGTGCTGGCAATAGCCGATTCCCAATCCGAGCAGGCACCGATGCGGCGAGTGTCGGCCAGCCGCTGACGGCCGACGAAGTTCGGGCGATTTTGGAAGAGGCATTTGCTGTTCTCTCCCGTTCACGTGCGCAAATCCGCCGTCCGGTAGATAGCCGGATGCAAGCTTCCGTCAGCCTGGTCGATACACATGGGCAGGTGCTGGGGCTTGTGCGCTCGCCTGACGGCCCGATTTTCGGAACCGATGTTTCGCTGCAAAAGGCGCGGACGGCGGCCCTGTTTTCCAATCCTGTCGCGAGCCAGCAATTGCTCGCGACACCAGCGGCGGCACCTTATGTTTCGCGCGTTCGGACTTTTCTGAATGACCCCGATGCGCTTACGGGTAATTTCGCCTTTGCCGATAGGTCGGGCGGAAACCTGTCGCGCCCCTATTTCCCTGATGGTCAGCTAAATACGCCGCCAGGTCCATTATCCGTGCAGCAATCTTCCCAATTCAGCCCGTTCGCAGTCGGTTTGCAGACCGATTTGATCGCGGGAGACATCGTAAATCACCTACGCTTTGTGCTTGGAATGAATGCCGACCCCGCTCCTGGATGCACGAACATCCCGGCGTCACCTAGCGGGAATAAGCGGATCGCCAATGGCATCCAGATTTTTCCCGGCTCTGTACCGATCTACCGCGGCAACCAGCTGATCGGCGGCATTGGCGTGTCGGGTGACGGGATTGATCAGGATGACATGGTCAGTTTCCTCGGCTTGCACAATGCGGGCATCCGGCTTGGCAGTCTGGGTAATGCACCGAAGGACATCAGGGCGGACCGGATCGAGGTGGCAGTGGGCAATCGCACGGTCCGCTTGCGTTACGTCAGTTGCCCCTTCGCACCATTCCTTGACACGGCTGAACAGAATGTTTGCGAGGGCCTTTAGTGAGCGTTGCATTCATCCTTCCTTTGATTTTACAAGCGGGCGAGCCGCCTAAACAGGTAAACGCTGGCGATAGTTTTGCCCGCTCATTCGATGCTGCAATCTTGCAAGTCCAGCCGTCGGAAAAGCGGCAGCGTCCCGGCGAAACTCCGCCAACTGAAGTGGAATCTCCACCGGAACCGACCCAATCGCCTGATGCAATCGAGGCCGAGCCGGGTGAACCGCCTGCGGTTGACAATGAGTCAATTGACGGACGCCGCAGACCAGGGATTACGGGGGAATTACCGGACCGTATCACTCAGGAAAATGAAGGCGCTTTCCGTGCCCCGCCGCCGGAGGCTTTCCCGACAGACCAATTGCCTATTCCAGATCGGTGGAGGTTAATTCAGTCACTCGGGCTGGTGAAGGAGAACTGGCGCGACCCGTATAATCAGAACACCTATAAGGGTGACCGGCCGATTAACCGCGCCAAAGTTCCGTGGCTGCCGATAAAGGGCAATGACTGGTTTTTCGTTGGCAATGTTATCAGTGATACGGTGATCGAACCGCGCACCTTCCCGATTCCGGTGGGGGTGCAAACCACACAGGATCCTGACCGGCTCGACGTTTTCGGAAATGAATCCAGTCTGGTGCTGTCGCAGACATTCATCGCAGGGGCAGCGCTACTGAAGGGTAACACGGCATTTGTCCCTCCGACCATCGAATATCGTGTCACGCTCGCGCTCAATGTAAACTATGTCGATGTGCCCGAACGCCGGGTGCTGTTTGTCGAACCAACCAAACCGACGCACCGGCTCGACCATTTCCTTGGGCTTCAAGAGGCGTTTGTTGATTATCATTTCAGCGAATATGATACAGACCGGTTCGATTTCATCTCGATCCGTGCCGGGATTCAGCCGTTTCAGGCCGATTTCCGCGGGTTTCTGTTCAACGATAACCAGCTGGGCGTGCGTCTGTTCGGCAACCGCGATAACAACCGCGTACAGTTCAATCTCGCGGCATTCTGGCGGCTGGAGAAAGACACCAACAGCGGGCTGAATGCGATCACGCAGTCACCGCGTGACGATTTCTTTCTGATCGCCAATGCATACCGCCAGGATTTCCTTATCCCTGCGCTGACCAGCCAGATTACCTTTGCTTATAACCGCAATCGCGAGGGCAATGATACAAAGGTCGACGATAATGGTTTTCCGGTTCGCCCGGCCTTGCTCGGCACACTACGCGGGCGTGATTATGACGTATTCTATCTCGGCTATAATGCGGACGGACGGGTTGGCCGGATCAATATCACCGCCAGCGCCTATGGCGCGTTCGGCGAAGACCGGAACAGCTTCTTCACTGACCGGCCAGCGGACATTCGCGCCTTCTTTGCGGCAACCGAATTAAGTTATGACCGGGACTGGATGCGCTTCCGCCTGTCAGGCGCCTATGCCAGCGGTGATGGCGACCCCTATGATGATGTCGAAACAGGCTATGACGCGGTGTTTGAAAACCCGATATTTGCAGGGGCAGATACGTCTTACTGGATACGCCAGACGATTCCGTTTGCCGGGGGAGGGCGGAATGTTTCGGTCAACAATCGCAACGGCCTGCTCAATTCTCTGCGTCCCTCAAAAGAGCAGGGTCAGTCCAATTTCAATAATCCCGGCCTGATGCTGCTTGGCGCCGGTGCCGATTTCGACCTGACGCCCGAATTCCGGCTGTCCACCAACGCCAACCATTTGTGGTTTGAAAATACCGCAACTTTGGGGGCTCTTAGAAACGAGGGCAGCATACCTAAGGAAATCGGCTGGGACCTGTCTGCGGCAGCCATTTGGCGGCCCAAGGCGACGCAAAACATTGTCTTCCGCCTTTCGGGAGCAGCCCTGCTTTCGGGAAAAGGCTTTGACGATTTGTTCGACAATCTGGGCAATACCGGGACATATTACTCCGTGCTCGCAAATCTGATTTTGACCTACTGATGCGTATTTCTCGCCCTACGCTCGATCTAAAAACACTCGCCTTTGTCGTGGCGCTGCTATGCGCGGCAGTCGCCATGGTTCTAGGCGGACAGACCAACGCCGCATCAGGCGAGAAACCGGTAAAGCGCGATTATTCGCAAATTTGGAAAGAACCTGCACCGGCACGCCAACCTGGCATTACGATCGAAGAGCGTTTGGCAGCGGTCGCCGCGAAGTCTGACGGCTGTTACAGCTGCCACGTTAAAACCGACGCGCCAAGCATGCACGCTACGCCTGCGGTAGAGCTTGGCTGCGTTGATTGCCACGGTGGCAATGCGGCCATCATGGGCAACAGCAAGCTGGAGCATGATGATCCGCTTTATGTGAAAGCGCGCGAGCTTGCCCATGTGCTGCCTAAATATCCCGAAAGCTGGCATTATCCTTCTTCGGCAAATCCGAAGCGTACCTATGGCTTGCTGAACAAGGAATCGCCCGAATTCGTCCGTTTTGTGAACCCGAGCGATTACCGCGTCGCGCGCGAAAGTTGCGGCGCGTGTCATATGCCGGTGATCGAGGCAGGCGAGCGTTCGCTGATGGCGACCGGCGCAATGCTGTGGGGCGGGGCGGCCTATAATAACGGTATTTTACCGTATAAGAATTACGCGCTGGGAGAAGCCTTCACCCGCGACGGATTGCCCGCAAAACTGCTTAGTCCGGGATCGCCTCCGGGCACCGTAACTGAAAGACAGAAAGCGCGTGGGGCCTTGGCGGCGCTCTATCCGCTACCGTCTTGGCAGGTTATCCCGCCGGGCGATGTGTTCCGCGTGTTTGAACGCGGCGGACGGACGATTAACACCCAATTCCCTGAAATCGGATTGCCAAGCCCGACCGGCTCGATCCAGCGTTTGGAGGAACCGGGCCGCCCCGATATCAAGCAATCGAATCGCGGACCGGCGACCGGTCTTCGTGTCGCTATTCCCGCGCTCAACATTCACAAAACCCGTCTCAATGATCCGTTTATGTGGTTCATGGGAACCAATGACCAGCCGGGCGATTACCGCCATTCGGGCTGCGCCGCCTGCCATGTGGTCTATGCCAATGACCGCGAGCCGCGCCATAGTCTCATCTATGCGAAATTTGGCCGAGATGGTCAGACGCAAACGATCGACCCGACCATCGCGAACAAGCTCGAACCCAAGTATGGCGGTGGCCACGGTAATGGGCACAATGATGATGATGAGCAGGCTAATCATGGCGAGAAAACAAGCGGACATGGTGGCCTGAAACAGCCGGGGGATCATGCTGAAGATGGGCACGACAAAGACGCACCGATGAAAGAAAAGGGGCATCCGCTCAAACACGTCTTCACGCGGTCAATCCCGACATCGCAATGCATGAATTGCCATATGCATCAGCCCAATATCTTCCTGAATTCCTATCTCGGCTACACGATGTGGGATTATGAATCGGACGCGCCGCTAATGTGGCCGGGGCCGGACAACAAGACGCCGCGCCCGCCGGGCATGAGTGATCAGGAATATGAAGATACCTATCTGAAGCAGCGCTATCCCAATGCTTCCGAAGTTCTGGAAGTGCTTGCGCGCAATCCAGAAGGCGCTTCACCTAAGGGCCTGTGGGGCGATCTTGATTTCCTGCGCAATGTTTATGATCTGAACTCAGAGGCGACCGATACGCAATTCGCCGATTATCACGGCCACGGGTGGAATTTCCGCGCGATTTTCAAGCGCGACCGTGAAGGCAATCTGCTCGATAAAGACGGCAATATTGTCGATAATGACGATCCCGAAAAATTCCGTAAGGAAGGCGAAGGCAAATTTGTCGAGCCGGGCACCAATCCGGGCAAAGCGGTCCATATGATGGACATCCACGCCGAAGTTGGAATGCAATGCGCTGATTGCCACTTTGCGCAAGACAGCCACGGCAACGGGCTGATTTACGGTGAGGTCGCCAATGCAATCGAGATCGGCTGCAAGGACTGTCACGGCACTGCCGACGCCTATCCCACACTGTTTACCAGTGGCCCTGCCGCGCCGCCCAAGGGCAACAATCTGTCGCTGCTTCGCAACCCGGATGGCCAGCGCCGCTTCGAGTGGAGCTATGACAATATGGGCCGCAAGACTCTTGTTCAAAGGTCGATTGTCGATCCCGAACTGGAATGGAAAGTCAGCCTGACCAAAGATAGCGTCGACAAAAACTCACCCCATTTCAACGCCAAATCTGCCCGCGCAAAATTGATGGCGCGGGGAGGTGCGGAAAGCGGCCGGTTCGAATTCGGCACTGGTATTGCTCAGGGCGACCGTGCGCATGAAGATGGCGAGATGGCCTGTTTCACTTGCCACCTCAGTTGGACAACATCATGCGGCGGGTGCCATTTGCCAATCGAGGCAAACTGGAAAACCGCTGATCACCATTATGAAAACAAGGAATCGCGCAACTTCGCGACTTACAATCCGCAGGTTGCGCGCGATCAGATGTTCCAATTGGGCAAGCACCAGACGACCAAGGGAAATCAGGTTGCTCCGGTTCGTTCAACTTCGGCGCTGGTCCTGTCATCGACTAACATCAACCGCGAACGGATTTATGCGCAGCAACCACCGGTCAGCGCAATTGGCTTCAGCAGTCAGGCCTTTGCACCGCATTTTCCGCATACGGTGCGCCTGACGGAAACCAAGACCTGTTCCGACTGCCACCTGTCTGAGGCTGACGACAATAACGCGATTATGTCCCAGTTGCTGTTGCTCGGGACCAATTATGTAAACTTTGTCGGGATCAATGCTTGGACCGGACTAGAAGGCGGGTTCGAGGCGGTGCGTGTGACCGAGTGGGACGAGCCGCAAACTGTGCTCGGTTCCTATCTGCACAAATACGCCTATCCCGATTATTACAAACAATTCGTCGAGGAAAATGACCGAGAATTGAAGGATTGGATTCGCGGCGACGCGTTTGACGAGAACCTGTCGGGAGAGACCAAACCGTTTGAAGAATTCGCCAATGTTCATGAGGGGACAAGCGACCGTGTCGGTTGCCTTCAGCTTCGCGGCGAGTACATGTTTGTCGCGGCCGGCAAGGGCGGCTTCCGCGTTTATGATGTCGCTTCGATTGCCAATAAGGGCATTTCGGAACGGATTATCACTGCGCCGTTTAGCCCACTCGGCCAAGATACGATTGTGGGTTCGAAGAATGCGACCTGTATGGCGCTGGCGACCAATCAGCCGATCAATCCGCTGCGTAACACCGAACAGATGCGCAAGGACAATCAGGAGCAACCATTCCTGCCGATCTATCAATATGCTGTGGTGACCGATAGCGAGGAGGGGATGATCCTCGTCAACGTCAATACCATGGCTGACGGCGAGTTTCGCAATAACAAGCTGAGCCGTGCGAAATTCTCAAACGGAAGCACGGCCTGGAACGAGGGCGGGGTGCTTAACGGTGCGCGCCACGTCCATCTGGCTGGCGAAATTGCCTTCATTACGGCCGATCGCGGTCTTGTTGTGATGGACCTTGCCGATCCAATGAACCCGCAAGTTGTTGCGGTGCGCGAGTTAACCGATGCGAGAGCCTCGGCGATCCAGTTCCGCTACTTGTGGGTTACTGATGCTGATGGCGTGAAGCTGTTCGATGTCACCAATATGCGCAATCCGGTGCCGATGCCGCAAGGCACGATCCCGCTCGCCAATGCGCAACGGCTCTATCTTGCACGGACATACGCCTATGTTGCGGCCAAGCAGGATGGTTTGGTAATTGTCGACATTACCCGTCCGCTCGCGCCCAAGATTTACAAAAAAGAGACGCTGGGCGGCACTCTGAATGATGCTGAGGATGTGATTGTGGCTTCAACCAACGCATCGTTGTTCGCCTATGTCGCGGACGGGGTGAACGGTATGAAAGTGCTGCAACTGACCAGCCCGTCCAGCCAGCCCAATTTCTACGGCTTCAGCCCCGCGCCCAAGCCGGAAATGGTCGCTTGGGCCAAGACCAAGAGCCCGGCAATATCGCTATCCAAAGGCCTCGACCGCGACCGTGCAGTTGATGAAACCGGAGGCCAGATGGCGGTGTTCGGCAGGCTCGGATCGCGCCCCTTCACCCGCGAGGAAATGGAGAAATTGTTCCTGACGGGCGGAGGCGTGCCGTGGAAAGTCAGCGACGAGCCTGACATGAGCGCATGGGTAGGTGGAAGTTTGCGGCCAAATTGATGGGATGAATGGGAAAGATACTTTGGAGGAGGGGTAAATGCTTCGGATTATTAAGTCATTGCTAGTGCTTTTCATCGGGCTTCACGCCCTGTTTTACGCGCTGCAGAATCTCGCGAATTTATCTGCTGCGCATCAGGCACTTGGATATGTGCTGTCTGGCGCTGATCACGAAGTTTATCCCAATACATTGTTCTTCAAGCTCGACAGTCCAATGCTGAGCGGCTTGGCTCTTATGCTCGTTTTGATAGGCGAATTTGCAGTAGCGTTCTTTGGTATAAAGGGCGGCTGGGATCTTTTGAAAGCGCGCGGCGGAACCAAAGAAGAATTTCACGCTGCCAAGCACGCAGGCCTTGTCGCCGCCGGATTGGCGCTGCTGGTGTGGTTCGGTTTCTTCATGACATTCGGTGCGGCTTTCTTCCAAATGTGGCAAACCCAAGTCGGAACAGGCTCGATGAACGGTGCCTTCATGTATGCAATGGCATCGGCGATCACTATGTTGTTCGTTTGTCTGACCGATGACTGAGATCGCTGCTTGGCAAGCCCGCTGAATTGGTGAGCTGGGCACCAATGCCGTGAACTCATTCCCGCTCGGCAAACATCCCTTGGATCATGCCCTGCAGGCCCGCATCATACCGTGCCAGCACCACCCAGTCGCTGACTTTTTCGAAATGCGTCAGCAATTGGTCATCCGCCCAGCGGTGGATGGCATAGGTTGGCGGTTCGGTAGTGATCAGGTCGCGGTGGTCGGGTGTTTCTGGATCAATCGGGCGTAAATCCATCGCCACCAGCGGCGCTACGGATGGAGTTACGCTCACCAGAATGCCGCGGAATGTGGTGGTGATCGGGCGATGCAAATGGCCGCAATGGATCGCCCTGATCTGACTGTGTCCCTCGATCGCGTCACCGAAACGGACCATCCAGGGTTCGTCCTTGCCCGGGTCCATCCAGCCAATGCCGGACACAACCGGTGGATGATGCATGAATATCAGAGTGGGCGTCTCTGGATGCGCTGCCAGTTCAGCCTTCAGCCAGGCGGAACGGACCTCACAAAAGGCGCCGCCGTGGCGGCCGACCTCCAGCGTATCGAGGAATAATATGCGCAGGCCATCTTGCTCGACCGCATATTGGATGAAGCCGTCCTGTGTCGGTGTGTCGGGGAAAGCGTGGAGGAGACCCTCTCGTGTATCGTGATTGCCCGGTATCGAGTAAATCGGCACTTCGCATTTCTTGAGCAGGCCAGCAGTTTTCTCGAAGCTTTCCTTATCGCCATGGTCGGTCAAATCGCCGGTCAACACCAGCATATCGATGGGGTTGGGGCCGCCAAGCAGCCGGTCCAGAGTGGCGCGGAACCGGATACGGTTAAGCTCCTCCGGCTTGGCATCGGGATCGAAGCCGATATGGATATCGGTCATCTGCGCTATCAGCATGCGGCCCTGCTTCCCCCTTACTTGCCCAGATGCGCCATTTTTGTGTCAGTCATTTCGGGCCAATCATTTTGGCTTCCGGTTGATCATGGCGACTTTGTCCGGTGTGCCCGTCTTCTTCTCTCCGGGCAAGTCCTTGGGTTTGGTGGCGACAGTCGCCGGGTGATAGGAATGGCACATCGCGCAACTAGATGGCACCTCTGCTTGTTTCGCATCCTCGCCCAAATGGCAATCGCGGCAGATGGCGATTGGCGGTAGCAACAAATCTTCCGAAGTGCTGGAGGTACCAGCCTTGTGGCAAGTGCTGCATTCTTCCTGCTCGTGCGATTTATGGTCGAACCAGCCGTGCATCAAATAATTATCACGAAGGTGGACAGGCATCACGTCTGGCTTGCCGTTTTTAGTCGTCGGGACGTGACATTCACCGCAGACGCCATCGCTGGAAAGCGCACGGTTGATCGCAATGTAAGACCGCGCAGGGCGTCCGAAGTTCTGGTAATAGAGACCGCCACGAGCAAATTCACCCGGGCGTTTTCTGCCGGTAACGATCGCGCGGCGCGGGGCGCGGTCCATGGCGCGCAGATCGGCTTGCATCTCCTCGACTTTCCCGTGCCGTAGCGAGCGGAAAGTGGAGCCGACTTTGTCATAGACTAGGCTGTGACAGCTCTCACAATTCTCTTCCATATTAACGGGAAGGAAGCTGTTCCTGTCCGCTGTCGGGGTGTGGCAATCCGAACAGACCAGCTTGCTGCCATAACCATTCTTGGCCCCGATATTCCCGGCCATTTTCGCGACACCTCCGCCTGATTCAAGGTGCAGATCATGCGGGAATTTCAGACCGTGCTGTTCACGTGGATTGTCAGCAAGCGACAAGCGTTGTGTTTTATCGCTGCCCAGTTCCGGGTGGAAGACTGCTTTGAACTGAGGATGGGCGGTGCCAAAATCGGCGGCATTTTCCAGCTTGGTATCAGTCAGCCGCGCGTCCATACCGTTGTGACAATCGGAACAGAATTGTTGCGCCGTTGGCTCCATCCGGCCAGCACCTTCATGTTCGCTATGGCAAGTGGTGCACGAACCGGGGCCTTCTTTGCCGAACTTCTCAGCAACAGCCCACAGGAATTCGTCGCCTTTCGACATCGGGCCGCGGCTGGTATTCTGGCGAGGGATAGCAGCGTGGTCACCAATGCTTTCATGGCAGGTCAGGCAGGTTGCATCCTGTACCGACTGGAACGGTTCGACATGGCATGCCTCGCAATTATCCTCGAGGCCGTGGTGCGCCTGACTTAGCGATCCGGTGCTCCAACTGGCGTCCATCATTGTCTCGCCTGGACCGGCATAGCCGGAATTGCCCCCATCATTATTGCTGCTGCGGTTCAGGTGGGTGTAAATCGGGATGGCCAGAAACGCGATCAGGATTGCAGCAAGCCCGATCCACGCCATAATCCGCTTGCTCGGTAAAGCAGATGCCAGTGCAAAGCCTTTGACCTCGGCTGTGTCCTCAGTGTGATCTGCGGTTTTGCTGATGGTGATCGAAATCGGTTCGTCACCGTCTTGCGAAAATTCCAAACGGAAGCTGCCAAAGCTAAGCTCACCGCCCTCGTTTGGACGGAAACTGGCGGATTTTGTTGTGCGGCCATCATGGGTGAAGCCAAGCGAACCTGCCGCCTCAACCGATATTTTACCGCCGGTTTTGATAGTGACGACGGCGTGATTTTGCTCGACCGCCAGATCTGCCAGATGAACATCATTTTCAGATGCGCGGCCAATCGTCAGCGTGTCTTTATCGATTTGCCGATCACGGACAATTTCGCGGCCGGTGGAGGTGAAGTCGATTGTGCGGATCAGGAAGGTCATTATCCGCGCCTCACCAGTAATAGAACACGCTGATGATATGCGCGGCGAGGGCCGCGATCAGCGCTATTGTTGCGGGAATATGGATGAACAGCCAAATTTCGAGCAGCGCCTTGTAGCGCATATGCCGGCGGATTTGGCTTAGTTGTGACTTGCGACGGCCAAGCAAGGCCAGCACGCGATCAATATCTTCGTCACCAGAGTTTTCGGGCAGGCTGTTCAGCGCGCGATTGGTGGCGCAGCGGGGATAATTGCCGCTCATGCGGGCAAGAGTGCCTGCCTTGAACACGTCTTGGCCTAGCGCCTTGATCACCAAATCGGACGCCTCCCGGTCCAGAGGCTGCGCGGCGCTGTCCAATTGCCGGTCAATTGCCGCCAGCGCTTCGATCATTTGGCCGCGTGTCATTTCGCGCGCATTGGTGCTGAGCGAACGCGGCAAAGCGGCATAGACCGAAATTCCGTAAATTCCCGACACGATGACCAGCATCATCAATGCCCAAGCCAGCGTGTGAACATTCCAGCCCAGTTGGAAGCCGGTGTGCATGGTGCCGATAACAACCAACGCAAGTCCAAGATACACATGCGCGCTAGTCCACGCTTTCAGGCTCCACCGGCCTGCCGTCATATTACGTTTGCGGATGCCGAGCAGCGACAGCCACAAGATCAGCAATACCCCGATTGTGCCAAGCGTATATCCATACCAGGTGCCGCCATTATGGCGCGGTTCGACATCGACCAGAAAATAGGAAACGATTACGATCAGGCACAAGGTGGCGGAGACTTTGAGCCAGCGCATGCGCTTGTGCGACAGGAAGCTTTCATGATCGGTATCGCGGCGCTTTTCAGCGAGCGCAAAATTAGAACCGTCATCATTCTTGGCTGAAGATGCCATCAGTCAACGTCCTCCACCAATTTGGTGAAGGTCAGAAATTTCTCCGGCGCGACACGAATTGCAGCGCCAGTAGGACAGGCGCGCACGCAAGCGGGGCCGCCTTCAATTCCGGCGCACATATCGCATTTGATCGCGAGCTTCGCCTGCTCAAGGTTCTTCTTCTCGGCGGTTTTCTTGCGCCAGCTGTAGCTTGCTTCGCCAGGTCCGGGACCAGCACCGAATAGCAGCCATGACAGCAGCGAAGGCTTCTTCGGCGGCTTGGGGTCCATCCGGATTACGCCATAGGGGCAGTTGCGTTGGCAATTGCCGCAACCGATGCAAGTGTCATCGATAAACACTTCTCCATCCGCGCCGCGTTTGATTGCGTTGGGCGGGCAATCGGCCATGCAATGCGGGTGTTCGCAGTGGCGGCAGGATGTCGGCACGTGCAAATGTGCATAGGTCCGCCCGGCCTCCCGGTCGAGGCGGCTGAGCCCTTCATGACTATCCGCGCAGGCTTTCTCGCAATTGTCGCAGCCGACGCATAGAGTCTCGTCAATCAACAGCACGTCGGTCGCTTCACCAAGGCCATTATCGATCAGGAATTTTGCAGTTTCGGAATACATATCGACCGCACTGCCGAAACTTTCCTTACGCTCCTCAACGAAGGCGTTAATCTTGCGGCGTTCGGCCATGTCATTCAGTGCGCGCTCGCGCAGCGCTGGGTTGCGCTCCATCAGACGCAGGAATGCGTCACCAGGGAAGCGCACAACTTCAGATTTAATCGCGGCTTTCACGGTTGCCGTCCGCTTACTGCCGTCGATAACTGCCATTTCGCCGAAATAGGAACCTGCGGGAAGATACGACAAAAAGATCGGTTTGCCGCCAAGGCTCTTTTCGACAATCATCGAGCCTTGCTGAATGACGAAAATGTCCTTGTCGTCTCCGCCTTCTTCGACGACATTCTGGCCGGCGCGAATTTTTACCAGTTCGGCAGCCTCGACCAGTTCGGCTACATCCTCCTTGGTCAGGCCTGAGCCGAACATTTGCAGTAATTGCCGCTCGATAGTGATGCGGTTTACCGCCCGTGCCGCCGATGGCGCGGTGGCGAGCAGCTTCAGCGCCGCATTGCGCGATAATTCCAGCGTAACGGTCGGTTCTGCTGCGCGCACGGTCGAACCCCGGCGACGACCGGAAATCAGGCCAACCTCGCCAAAGATCGACCCTTGCTCGATTGGCACTGTAATCGAACTGTCTTCAGGGTTCACTTCAACCAGCACGGATCCCTCAGCGATGGCAAACATGGAAGATCCGGGGTCCTTGCGGACAAAGATTACATCATCGGTTCCAAAAGCGTCCACATCGCTGTCGAGCATGAGCTCGCGCATTTGTAGCGGCGATAATTCGCGCAGGATGACGATGTTATTGCGGAACACTTCAAGCCATTCATCAACCGAACGATTGCCCGGCAATCTTGCGAATTTTTCTGCTAGAATCGGCTCGTCGGCGGGTTTGAGTTCGTGATTTCCCATCAGGAACTCGATCACATCGTAGCCTTGATTCATACAATGCTTGATCAGCGGGTAACCCGCCAAGGCACCGATGACATGGATGCCGTTCTTGGTAGTTTCAAAGCTGGGCGACAGTTTGGGGAAGGCGCCGCGTTCCTCACTGGTAAAATCGATCCCGCAGCCTTCGACGAACCCGCGTGGCGGCTGTGAGCCGGTCCTCGCGATAATCCGGTCGCAAGGGATGGTCTCGGCACCGTCGCGGGTTTCAAGCACCAGCTCATTTTCGCGCACTTCCGTCGGAGTGGTTTCGCGCCGGACTGAAATGCGCCCGTCGCGCTCGGCTTCCTCTAGCAAGGCGACATTCGCCGGTTTCGCACGCGCAAAGTCGGCGCTGCGGTTCAGAATCGAGACTATGTTCCGCTGCGCCGGATCTGCTGCTAGCCCTAGCGCGTTTTCAATGCCTGCGTCACCAGAGCCGACGACTGTAATATGTTCGTCAAAATATTCACCGGGATCGTCGAGCTGATACTGGATCAGCGGCAAATCGGCGCCCGGACAGCGCAATTTGTTGGGATTGCCTTGGGTGCCGATGGCCATCACCACCGCTTCGGCTTGAATCGTATCCCCGCCCTTTAATTCGATTGTGAAATCGCCGGTTTGTCCGGTGATCGCCGTCACTTCAGAATTTAGCCGCACATTGACTTTGTACTCGGCCATCTGGGTGTCCCAAGTGTCCAGAATATGCTCGCGCTTACCCGCTTCGAAATCGATGTCGCTGCGCAGCACCAGATTGCTGGGCGTAGCCATCACGTGCTTGCCCTTCTGGTATTTGAAAATCGTGTCGGACAGGTGGTCAGTCTTCTCGATCAGGATGTGGCTGATCCCCTGCGCGGCAGCGTGCGCAGCAGCGGAAAGGCCGGCTGGCCCTGATCCTACGATAGCTACTCGGTATTGATCCGGCATTCATCCCCCCGATGATTGCGCGACATGAATTATGTTCTGGCGCCACAATAGGGAAATCGCGACAAACTACTAGACCCAATTGCCGGACAATTCGCATACTGATAGCGTGCGCCGCATGAACGATCAAAGCGAAGAGCAAGAAACCACTGACGGAGTATCACGAGCGGGGCTGGCTGTGCTGCTGGGCGCAGTGCTGATCGCAGGCGGCGCTATCGGTTACAATGTGCTATCAACTAGCAAGGCTAGCGGACCTGAAATCGCGCAACCAGCGGGGCCGCCGACCATAGATTCGTTGAAGGCGGCGGCGGAAGCAGACCCGCTGAATTCGGGCGCGTGGCAGGAGCTTGGCTTCGCCTATTATGAAACAGAGCAATATGACGAGGCGGCGAAGGCCTATCGCCAAGCTATTGAAGGCGACAGGGATAACGCAGTTCTGTGGTCCTCAATGGGTGAGGCACGGCTGTTGGCGAGCGATGCGGTGCAGATGCCAGGCGATGCGGTCAGCGCTTTTGAAAAGGCGCTGGAGCTTGATCCGACCGATGCTAGGGCGCGCTATTTTATGGCTGTGCGGAAGGATTTAGCCGACGATCATGAGGGCGCGATTGATGATTGGCTGGCATTGCTGAAGGATACGCCCGCAGGTGCCCCGTGGGAAGGGAATTTGATCCAGACAATCGAACAGGTCGGCAAGGTTCACAATATCTCGGTCGAGGCCAAACTAGCTGCAGTGGCCAAAGATCGCCCGAAGGCGACCGAGATAACCGCAGGCAATGCGATTCCTGGCCCGTCGAAAGAACAGATCGCCGCTGCTAGCGCGATCGCGCCGGGTGAACAGCGCGATATGGCGGTGGGAATGGTTGAGAGCCTCGAAGGTAAATTGAAGGCAAATCCCAAGAACCCTGATGGTTGGGTTATGCTGATGCGCAGCCGGATGACTTTGGGAGAGCCGGACAAAGCCAGTAAAGCGCTGAAGGACTCGGTTGCGGCTAACCCCGATCAGGCTGACCGGCTACGCAAGGAAGCAGCAGCCTTGGGCATTTCTTAAGGTCAAGTTGAAGGCGGTTTTGGCGCCTTTGGATTGTCCGACGTTTCAATAGTTATCCTGATCTGTTGAAGCGACAAGATCGCAATCCAGAAGCCGATCACAGACAGCGCGCTAGACCCCATGACTGCAAAGGCTGCGCCCTTCAGGCCATTCCATTCCATCGCGGTGCTTAGTAACAGGAAAGCTAATAATGTCGGGATTGCCCGAACAATAAAGGCTGTTCCTGCGCGGCCTGCCGACACGAGCAGCGATTCCAGACTTGCGCCGACCATCTCTATCGCGCCCGAAATCGCCAGAATTACCATGGCCCAATAGACAACACCGAAATCCGCGCCTGCGATGGTTTCGAGACCCCATCGCCCGAATAACAGCGCGAAACCGACCGCAAGGATGCCGCCAACCAGCGCGATGTTGGCTATTCTGCGCGCAATATCATGCGCTTCATCCTTCGCATGGACCAGCTCTGGATAGATAGCTTTGGAAACGGTTTGCGCGAGCTGGACTAGGGCTTGCCCCAATTGCGATGCTACTCGGAAACCGCCGGCAAAAGTCTCGCCGCCAATTGCACCAACCAGCAGAATCATCATCTGTTTGCCTGCCACCAGCAAGCTCCCCGACAAATTGGTTGCAACCACAAATTGCCACGCATCAGGATGATCACGAGGGATGTTGCGCAAGCTGATCTTGGAAAGATCAATCTTCTCCTGGCGCGAAGCGACTACCCAATAGGCAGCCGCTATGGCAATTTCGGATGCCGCCCATGCGAGGATAAATCCGGTAACGCTGGGCATGAACCAGAATGCCAGAAAAGCGCCGATTGCTCGGATAATCGGCTGCACCGCATCAGCGGCGGTTGCGAGTGCGTATTTAAAGCGAAGCCGAAGCAAACCGGTTGGTGTCGAGCGCAGCGAGAGAAGCGACACCATGCAATAGCCGAACGCGACCCACATCAATTCATTTGGCAGAGGGAGCCAGAATTGGGCCGACCATACCAAGACTGCGGCAAACACAGTGCCCAGCACAACCGAAATCATATCGAGCGCGATGGCAAATCCGGTTGCCTCCCCAGGCCCTTCCGGTGCGGAACCCCAACGTACTACAAACTGCCATGTCTGGAAATTGGCGATGCCGGTAACCGTTTGCCCCAAAGCAACAATAATCGCGAAATGCCCGAAGCCGTCGAGACCCAGAGTCCGCGTCGCCAGCGCCAGATAGACCAGGCTTAATACCGCATTGAGGCCGCGCCCCGTCAGGAGCCAGCCGATATTCTTGATCAAACGCTGCATGGTCCCGGACGCTTTGGGCGGATTAGCCCGAAGCCGCCTCTTGTTTGGCTAAAATTCGTTCGGTCACGTCGAAAGTGCGCTGATTGTCGACATCAATCGCATATTGGCCATTCGACATAACAATCGGGCACATCTTGTATCCGAAACGTTTGGACACCTGTTCGAAAATCTTTTCCTTGGTTCCCCAGCCAAAATAGAACCGGATAAGGTTAATCAGCCCGAATGCCTGCGCAATCCTCTTCGGAAATTTCACGAATTGCCCGCCATTGCGCATAATCTCAGCCGCTGACAGCGCCCCTTCGGAACCCATCCAATAGGTGTTGCAGTTGGAATAACCGCCGTCCTTGAACTCATAAAATTTCTTTTGGCCATCCGGATCGGCGGCGCGCACATCTTCTTTGCGCGCCAACCCAGCGGCGGCGTCCGCACCGGCGGCGAGCGCCTTGTCGATAAATTCGGCATAGCCTTCGCTGGTAACAAGGCAATTGTCTGCCGTAGTTATCAAAACCGGAAATTCCGCGCCCTCTGCGCCTGCAAATACGCTGTCGACCAGATTGAACGCTCCGGGCCGCATCACCAAGCGGCCTTCGGCGATTAGCTTGGCGACAGTCGGCAATTGCTCGATCTCATCGGGCTCATGCGCGATGATGCGGATTTCCCCGATCCGGTCGCAACCGGCCACTTCCTTCACCACACGTTCGACCATCGGCACGCCGAGCACCGGAACAACGCATTTTTGCGCAACGCCAGCCGTCGCTGCCAGCGGATCGAGAACGCCGGACCTTTTACCGGCCATGATTAATGCGGTTACTGTCATGACTTCGTCCTAGCTCGCGGTGCATTTTGTGCAAGCCTTGCCAATAATATCAGCTGCAGGCAGTGGGCCCAATATGGTGGCCGCATGAAGATTATTTTCAGCCGGAAGGGTTTTGACAGCGCGGCGGGCGGCGGGGCATCGCCAATCGTGGATGGCTGCCCGATTAGCCTGCCGATCCCCAGTGGCGGTCATTCAGCAACAACTTATGGCGACTTGGGTCTGGCGGAACTGGCAAGTCAAGCAAGCCGGGGCAAAATCGGGGTAGATGATTTTTGTCACCATGACCCGATGTTTACTGCCGCGGGTCAGTGCCTGTTCGGGCAATGCAGCGCCGCGCAAACTCACCTGGTCAACCAAGGCGTGGGGATTGGCGACATATTCCTGTTCTTTGGGCTGTATCGCGAAGAAGCAACGGGAGCGCCGCATCACCGTATTTTCGGATATCAACGGATTGAAGAGATCGTCGATCTAGCCAGTTGCACCAACGAGCGACGGACCGAATTTAAGCGGCTTGGTCACCCTCACGCGATTGGGATGCACGCGAAGAATGACGTCATTTATGTCGGGGCCGGGCGAACTGCGAATTTTGCGAGCGAGTCACTGCGCCTGACTGTGCCGGAAGGGCCGCCAAGCCTGTGGCAAAGACCGGCTTGGCTGAAGCGAGGCGGTTTATCTTATCATGACCGCGAAGATCGCTGGTTGCGCGGTGGCCGGCTCCGCAGCGTGGCGCGCGGGCAGGAATTCGTTGCCGATATTGGTAAGCGTTCCGCACCGCGGGACTGGCTGGCTGGTGTAATTGCCGAGATCAATAGGTCTTGATGATGGCCGAGAAATCGAGCGCGCCATAACCCGCACCGCAGAAATCCTCGTAGAGCGCTGCTGCTCTTGAGCTGAGCGGAACCGCGCTGTCCGATCCTTCGGCCGCTTCCATCGCCAGCCGCAAATCCTTCAGCATCAACGCTGTCGCAAATCCGCCCTGGTAATCATTATCCGCGGGGCTCGCTACGCCTACGCCGGGCATCGGTGTGTACGCGTTAAGCGACCAATTATAGCCCGAGCTTTGCGAACTGATGTCGAAGAATGTCTGCGGATCGAGGCCGAGCTTTTCCGCCATCTTCATCGCTTCGCAAGTGCCGATCATATGCACGGCGAGCAGCATATTGTTGCAAATCTTTGCCGTCTGTCCGGCACCGGCGTCGCCTGCGTGAATTACCGCTTTGCCCATAGCTTGGAGGATCGGCTCCGCGCGTTTAAAGGCGCTTTTTGTGCCGCCAACCATGAAGGTCAGCGTTCCGCCATTGGCCGCCGCAATTCCGCCAGACACAGGCGCATCGACCATTTCATAACCCGCAGCGGTTGCAGCTGCGTTGACAGATTTGGCTGTCGCCACGTCAATTGTTGAACAATCGAGGAAAACCGCACCATCAGGAGCGTGGCCGATCACATCATCGTCATAAACGGAATTTACAATCGCGCCATTTGGCAGCATCGAAACCACCGCATCCACGCCCTTAACCGCGTCTTTCGCAGCCATAAAGGTCTTGCATCCATTATCCTTGGCTTGATCGAGCGCATCACTGCTCAGATCAAAAGCACGGACTTCATGCCCCGCCTTGACCAGATTCGCAGCCATTCCGCCGCCCATATTGCCAAGTCCGATAAATGCGATTTTCATATTACCGCCCTTTCCACTTGCCTTCGCGCTTCTCGATAAACGCGGCCATGCCTTCGACCTTGTCTTCGCTTGCAGTCAAAATCTGGAACAGGCGGCGCTCGAAGATGATGCCCTGGTCGAGGCCGGTTTCGAACGCGGCGTTGACCATTTCCTTATTTGCGACCGCAGCCATTGGCGGCATTGCGGCGATCAAAGCGGCGCTTTTCATCGCTTCGTCCAGCAACTCATCATGCGGCACGACACGGGCAACCAGATTGGCGCGTTCGGCTTCTTCGGCGCCCATCATCCGGCCGGTCAGGCACATTTCCATCGCTTTGGCTTTGCCAACTGCGCGAGTGAGGCGCTGTGATCCGCCCATCCCGGGCGCAACGCCCAGTTTGATCTCTGGCTGGCCGAATTTAGCATTGTCTGAAGCGAGAATGAAATCAGCCATCATTGCCAATTCGCAGCCGCCGCCTAGCGCGAAGCCATTAACCGCTGCGATCCACGGTTTTCGGACGGCTTTCACCAGATGGCTGGTCCATTTGGCGAAGAAATCGTCGAGATAGAAATCGGCGGCTGGCTTGTCGGACATTTCCTTGATGTCGGCACCGGCTGCAAAGGCTTTGTCACCCGATCCAGTCAGGATTGCGCAGCGCTGGCTATCATCCGCTTCATAATGGCCGAAGGCGTCGATCAGATCGTCGAGCACCTGGCTGTTAAGCGCATTCAGTGCTTTGGGGCGGTTGAGCGTGATCAGAGTTACTGCGTCATGCTGTTCAACTGTGATTGTTTCGTAAGACATTCTCTACTCCGTCATTCCGGCGAAACCCGGAATCGTTGTCATTTAAGTCTGACCTAGCGGGCAGCGATCCCAGCCTTCGCCGGGATGACGCACTAAGCCAAGGGCACCCATTCCTCGCCTTCGGGCAAGGGAGCAAAGATGCTGTCGATCAGTTCCTCGCTCACCCCTTCGGGCGTTGCCGGGTCCCATTCGGGATCGTGAGTTTTGTCGACGATAATTGCGCGGACACCTTCGGCAAAGTCGGGACGAAGCAGCACGCGCGATCCGATCCGGTATTCCATCGCCATGTTATCCGCAAAATCGATCAACTTCGCGCTTTCGGCCAGCTGGCGCAGCGCGACCTTGCAGGTCTGGGGGCTCTTGGTGCCGAGAGTATCGCGCTCCTTATGCGCCCAATCGCTGTCTTCCGCTTCGAGTGAGGCCAGAATATCTTCATATCGATCCGAGGCAAAGTGCTTGGCGATCTTCTCCGCATTGGCTTCGATTCGAGCCTTGGGAGGGCTACCGACCATTTCGGAAAGAACCCCGCCGATGCGGTCCGGCTTTTCGATTATGCGTGCCTTGGCGTCCGCCAGCATTTCGCTTGGCAAATAATGGGTTGCGAGACCTGCCCAAAGGCATTCCGCGCCATCCAGCCGCGCTCCGGTCAACGCCAAAAACTGGCCGAGCCGTCCGCTTAGGCGTGATAAGTGCCAGCCGCCGCCCACATCTGGAAACAGGCCAATGCCAGTTTCGGGCATAGCAAAACGGGTGTTTTCGGTTGCGACACGGAACTTGGCGGGCAGGGCAATGCCAACTCCGCCGCCCATCGTTATTCCGTCCATGAAAGCCACAATAGGCTTTGCATAAGTCATCATCTGATGGTTTAATTGATACTCGTCATGGAAGAATTCGCGGCCCGAAACGCCTCCATCCTCCAGCGCAGATTTTCGCAGAAGATTGATATCGCCGCCCGCACAAAAACCGCGCCCTTCGGCATGGTCGAGGATGACAGCCTCAATGGCATCATCTTCAGCCCATTTGGCCAGCGCAGCACTCATTGCGCGGCACATATCCAGCGTCAGCGCGTGGAGCGCCTTGGGCCGGTTAAGCGAGATATGGCCTACGCGGCCATGGCTATGGATCAGGATATTGTCGGTCATGTAAGGCCCCTTACTGGCGCAGCAGGTCGCGGCCAACGATCATCCGCATCACTTGGTTCGTGCCTTCCAAAATCGAATGGACGCGCAGATCACGCCAGAACCGTTCGATCGGATAGTCTTTCAGATAACCATAGCCGCCAAACAATTGCAGCGCATCATTGACGATCTTGCTGCCATTATCGGTCGCAAGCCGCTTTGCCATGGCGGAAAAGCGCGACTTGTCAGGAGCGTTCTCAGTCACTTTCGCGGCCGCGATATAGAGCAATGCCCGGGACGCTTCCAGATCGGTGGCCATGTCGGCGAGCATGAATTGGGTGTTTTGAAAATCGGCAATAGGAGTGTCGAATTGCTTGCGGTCTTTGGTGTAGGAAATCGCCTCGTCCAGACAGCGCTGCGCCCCGCCGAGCGAGCAGGCACCAATGTTCAGCCTACCGCCATCAAGGCCCATCATTGCAAACCGGAAGCCTTCGCCCTCGTCACCCACTCGGTTGCTGACGGGAATGCGCGCATCTTCAAAAATCATCTGTGCTGTGGGGGAGGCGTTCCAGCCGAGTTTCTTTTCTGGCGCGCCAAAGCTGACACCTGGCGTGTCCTTATCAACCACAAGGCAAGTGATGCCCTTGGTCTTATGCTCGCCTGTTCGGAGCATACAGACATAGATATCATTGAATCCCGCACCCGAAATGAACTGCTTGGTACCATTTACAACATAGTGGTCGCCATCCAATTTGGCAGTGGTTTTGAGGCCTGCCGCGTCGGAACCGCTGCCCGGTTCGGTAAGCGCGTAGGATGCGATTTTGTCCATGGTGACGAGGTCGGGAAGGTATTTCGCCTTAATTTCGGCCCCGCCAAATTCGTCGATCATCCATGCAGCCATATTGTGGATCGAAATGAATGCGCTGGTCGCCGGACAGCCATAGGCCATCGCCTCCATAATCAGCGCGGCTTCCAACCGGCCAAGCCCGATTCCGCCCGATTCCTCGGATACATAGATCGCGCCAAAGCCAAGCTCTGCTGTGCGTTTAATTACGTCACGCGGGAAGTGGTGCTGCTCGTCCCACTCGGCGGCGTGCGGAGTGATGTTGTCGGCGGTGAACCTCTGCGCCATTTCCTGGATCGCAAGCTGGTCTTCGTTGAGTTGAAATTGGTTTGTCATAATCAGGCCCTTACTACGGCTTCGGCCTCAATTTCCACCACCCATTCTGGCCTGCATAGATTCGCCACCCCAACCATGGTTGCTGCAGGCCGCGCTTCGGCGAAAAACTTGGCATGGACTGCGCCGATGGCTTCTTGCTGGCCAATATCTGTCAGGAACATGCGTGTGCGGACCACATCGGTGGCGGTTCCGCCCAGTTCCTTGATGGCTTTGACGATCAGGGCGAAGCATCGTTCCGCCTGCGCAGCTCCATCGCCCGGCGTGGTGGAGCCGTCATCCTCTATCGGACCCGTGCCAGCGACGATGATCCGGTTGCCCTCGCGCACGGCACGCGAAAATCCGAATTGTGCCTCGAACGGTGAGCCGGAGTTTGCGTATAATCGTGTCATCCAATCAGCCCCATCATTTCAGCGCAGAGTATCGCGCCATAGGTCCCGACAGCATAACCCAGCACCGCCAGCAACACGCCAACCGGGGCCAGCGCTGGATGGAACGCCGCCGCCAGAACGGGTGCCGATGCCGCGCCGCCGACATTGGCCTTGCTGCCAACCGCGACAAAGAAAAACGGTGCACGGATGATACGCGCTACGACCAGCAACAATATCGTGTGGATCAACATCCAGATGATTCCGATCGCCATGAAGGAGGGCGCATCGGCAATTTTAAGTATATTCATTTTGGTGCCGATCACCGCGACCAGCAGGAAAATAAACACTGTTCCGAATTTGGATGCGCCGATGCCTTCAAGGCTGCGCGCTCTGGTAAAGCTGGCGGCCATTCCAAGCGTGGTCGATATGATCACCACCCAGAAGAAGCTGCTGGCGAGTGTGTGATCATCGCCCCATAGCCCTGCGAAATATCCGCCAAGGTATGTGCCGCCTAGATGGCACAGGCCGACCACAGCGAAGGTCGCGCCGAACAACAGGACGTAATCGTTGGAACTTGCGACGCGCTCGGTTGAGGCAGTGTATTGCGCCATCTTGTCGCGCAACCGGTCAATCGCGCTGCTGTCTGCTTTCAGCCAGCCGTCAATCCGCTTGCTGTTGCCTGCACCATATAGCAGAAAAGCCATCCAGATATTGGCGACAATAATATCGACCGCGATCAGCGCCGAGTAATTTTCCGGATTGAATTTATAGACTTCGAGCATGGCGGTCTGGTTTGCGCCGCCGCCAATCCAGCTGCCCGCCAATGTGGCCAGTCCGCGCCAAGCGGCGTCATTGCCGGTCCCGATGACACCGGGGTCAAATTGCGCGACAATCCACAGAGCAATCGGTCCGCCGATAATGATGCCGATGGTTGCAGTGAAAAACATGATCAGCGCTTTGGAGCCAAGCCCCAGAACACCTTTCAAATCAATACTGATGGTCATCAGGAACAGAGCGGCGGGGAGGAAATAATCCTTCGCTATCGTCCATAAATTCGAATCGTCAACATTGATCAACCCGAATGTGACCATCAGCGACGGCACCAGATAGCAGACCAGAATGATCGGGATGAAAGTGTAGAACTTATTCCATCCCTCTCGGTCGCGGGTGAAGAATACGAACGCGAGAACCGCTGCCAGTAACCCGAGGATTACCCGATCATCTGTAATCATTGCGAATTTGCTCCCAAATGGCCGGTGTTAATTGGCCTGAGCTGACGGGCCTAGCGCGGCCAGCCATCAAAAACCATATTGACGGTCCACAGGCCGGGGCCCATTGGCGCGCAGAAGCCGATGCAGGTGTAGCTCAATGGTAGAGCTTTTGCTTCCCAAGCAAGTGACGAGGGTTCGATTCCCTTCACCCGCTCCAATTTGTCGGTTCATTCGGGGGAGGGGATCCGCGTGTCAAAAACCGGGCGAGACGCCCTCTGGATGGCTGACCTTTATGGCGAGCTGCAGCTCGCCGAGCCAGCACAGAAGCGCACGATTACGTCTTATTTCCCGGGCTTGGCGCTTGTTGGAGTGGCCGCGCTCGCCTCCTTGTGGCTGAGCGATCAATATGGTGCGCCTGCGGTACTCATGGGCTTGCTGATCGGCCTTGCGCTCAACTTTGTGCATTCAGACCAGCGGCTATCGGCGGGACTCGATTTGTCATCGCAGACATTATTACGGATCGGGATCGTCCTGATCGGCTTGCGGATAAGCTTTGCCGAGATTTCAGCGCTGGGCATCACGCCGTTTCTGGCGTTGCTGGGGATAATGGTGGCGGTGATTGCGGCCGGTATTTTGGCAGCGCGTGTGCTCAAGCTGGATTTGCTGTTCGGGTTGCTCGCAGGCGGTGCCACGGCGATTTGCGGAGCCTCGGCAGCACTTGCCCTGTGGAGCATCATTGGCGAGAAGCGGATTAGCCAGGAGCGCTTCACGATTGTTCTGCTCGGCACCACCCTCGCCAGCGCAGGAGCTATGACATTCTATCCCACAATTGCTGCGGTACTGGGGCTGGATGATACGCAAGCGGGGTTCCTGATCGGAGCGTCGATCCACGACGTCGCGCAGGCCATTGGCGGCGGTTTTTCCTATTCCGACAAAGCGGGTGAGGTCGCGACAGTGGTCAAATTGACCCGTGTAACCTTGCTTGTTCCGGTGCTGGTAATCGTAACTTTGGTGCTTCGGCAGCTCAACCTTGGGATCGGAACCGGGGGCGGCGAGAAGCTTAGTCTACGCCAGGGAATACCGTGGTTCATCCTCGGCTTTATTGTGCTGGTCACGGTCAACAGCTTTGTGACCTTGCCCACTATGGTTACCGAGGTGGGAAGCAAGGCGGCGAGCATATTGCTGTTATTCGCGGTAATCGCCGCAGCTATCAAATCCAACATGGCCGGATTGCTGGCACATGGCTTGCGCAGCTTCGGGCCGGTAATTATGACAACGCTTACCGCATTCGTGCTGGCGCTGGTTGCTGCGAAAATGCTGTGATTCTGGAGAAACCATGAACATCTTTACCGATCACCCCAAATCTGTTGGCGAGACATATTCGGAGCATTTCATGACTGCGACCAGTTTTGGGTTCCCGATGATCACCGCAGGCGTGGCCTGCGTGCTGCACGGTTTCTTCCCGTTTATGTTCGAGAAGACCGGCAGCAATCTGGTCCGCAGACTGTATGACCGGATGGTCGTGAACCGCGTTAAAATGAAGCACGAAACCCCCGATGGCCAACAGATCGACTGGTGCATCTAAGAGCTTGGCTTCCCAATTTTAACCGGGCTTTCCGACCTTTCGTAGATGGTATTCAGAGCTGCCGAGCAGCGCGTCATTCACTAAAATCCGTTTATGATAATGGCTGACGCTCAGTTCGTCGGTCATCCCTACTCCGCCATGCGTCTGGATGGCCTCTTCTCCGATCAATCGTCCCAACTTTCCTGTTTGCCCTTTTAAAATCGCGATATCCTTGGGGGTAGCCTGACCGGCCTCAATCAGGGCGGCGGTGTAAAGCATTGTCGCGCGCGCCTTGCTGTAGGCGATTTTCATGTCGGCCATTCGGTGGGCAACGGCTTGAAAACTGGCAATGGGAACGCCGAATTGCTTGCGAGTTGCTGCATATTCTGCGGTTTGTTTGAGCAACGCACCCATCGCTCCGACGCTTTCTGCGCAGATGGCCAGAGTGGCAGTGTCTAGCAAGCTTGTTACGGCGCGATTTGCGCCATCCAGCATCATGGCATCGAACGAAACTGACACTTTATCGAAGCGGATATTGGCCGCACGCCGGCCGTCAACTGTCGGATATGATGTAACGGACACACCGTCACTTTGCGGATCGACGAGAAACAATGCCAAGCCATCATTAAGCTGCGTCACTACAATCAAGATTTCCGCCTCGCCCCCTGCGAGGACCAACCGTTTCTCTCCATCCAGCAAGAAAGTCTCGCCACTACGTTTGGCTTCCATCTCTACTTGGCTGGGATCCGGTGTTCCTCGCCCTTCCTCGTAAGCCAGAGCCGCAATAGCGTTTCCTGCTATCACCTTTTCAAGCCACTGCGCTGCTGCCTTGTTCTGCGATGCTGCAGCCAAGGCCGCTCCTCCCAGCGCAATGCTGGCGATGAACGGTTCGGCTAGTAAATGCGCACCGAATGGCTCGGCAATCGAAATCATTTCGCACGCTCCGCCGCCGAATCCGCCTTGTTCCTCGGCAAACGGGAGTGCGAGCAATCCCAGTTCGGCAAATTGCTCCCAAATCGTGCTTGACCATCCAGCGTCGGAACCAACAATCGCGTTGCGCTGGTCGAAATCGTAATTCTTGGCGAGGAAGGCCGAAATGCTGTCGCGCAGCATCTGTTGTTCCCCGGTGAAGGTGAAATCCATGCCCCTATCCCTCCATCCCGACAGTACGTGCGATTAGATCGCGCTGAACCTCGTTGCTGCCTGCGTAAATCGTCGTGGCCCGGCTGTTGAGGTAATATGGCATTGCGATCAGATCGAGGTCGCTGCCAAGCGGCTCTACATTCGCGCCAACCCTCAGTGCCTCGTTCTGGAAGGGGATGGCCTCGGTACCGGATACTTGAGTAATCATCACCGATACTCGCTGGGTCAGTTCGGAATTCATTGTCTTGTTCATCGACGGAAATGACGGATCTTTGGAAATCGGGTGGCCGCTAACCGACAGCTTTTCGAAATGCTCATATGAAGCGATGTCTGCTTCCAATTCGCCCATATCCCGCTGGAATACGGGATCGTCGGCCAGCATGGTTCCAAAACCACTCGGCTTGGTCTTGGCTGCTTCGCGAACACGTTCCAATCCGCGCTTTAAGGTTGGGCTCGCCGCGCTGCCGCCGCGTTCATGCTTCAGCAAATGTTTGGCGACGGTCCACCCGTCATTCTCTGCGCCGACCCGACCCGATTGTGGGACTCGGACATTGTCGAAAAACACTTCACATTGTTCGGGGCTTCCATCGAGACCGTATATCGGGCGGATTTCCATTCCCTCATAATCCACTCGGTCGAGCAACAAGAAGGTTATGCCTTGCTGTTTCTTGCCTGAATTGTCGGTCCGCACGAGCATGAACATCCGGTTTGCGTGATGTGCATAGGTGGTCCAGATTTTGCTTCCGTTGATAATGTAATCATCGCCATCCACATCGGCGCGGCAACTGAGCGAGGCTAGGTCTGAGCCGGAATTCGGCTCTGAATACCCCTGCGCCCAGAAATCCAGCCCGCCCAGAATGCCAGGAAGGTATTTCTCTTTTTGCTCCTCGGTGCCCAGATCGATCAGCAGCGGTCCGACCATACCCAGGCTTTGTGGCAGCAGCGGCGGTAGGTCGCGTTTGCGATATTCTTCAGCAAAGATGTAACGCTGTTCAACCGACCAGCCTGTGCCGCCGTGTTCTTTTGGCCAAGATGGTGCCGCCCATCCTTTGCGATACAAAATCTGGTGCCATTCCATGCATTGGTCAAATGGCGCGAATACGCTGGTCAGTTTGCGTCCTGCCTCGCGAATAGCGGGGGTAGGAGCCTCATCCAAAAATGTCGCAACTTCCGCGCGAAAATCTTCAAGCTCGGTTCCGAAATCGATATCCATAATTTGTCCTAGCTTATGTTCGCTTAGCTTTGTTTGAGCGATTCCATATCGATCACGAAGCGGTATTTTACGTCGCTGGCTTCCATTCTGTCATAGGCATCGTTGACCTCGTCCATCCGGATCATTTCGATGTCGGGTTTGATGCCTTTTTCCGCACAGAAATCGAGCATTTCCTGTGTTTCTTCTATTCCGCCAATGCCCGATCCGGTCAGGATTTTGCGGCCAAGCAGCAGCCCGGTGTGAATTTCTGGCATCATATCGATCATTCCGACCAGCACTTGCGCACCATCAACTTTCAGCAAGTGGAGATAAGGCGTAACATCATGGCGCACCGGAATGGTGTTGAGCACCATATCGAAATAGCCGGTCTTGGCGCGCATCGCCGCTTTATCTGTGGTTATGAGCAAATCCGCCGCTCCCAGTGCCATCGCATCCGCGCGCTTGCTTTCACTTCGGCTGAGCACGGTCACTTCTGCTCCCATCGCGACCGCAAATTTCACGCCCATATGGCCAAGCCCGCCCAGGCCAGCGACAGCGACTTTGCTGCCGGGGCCGATATTCCAATTGCGCAGCGGAGAATAGGTGGTGATGCCAGCGCACAGCAGCGGCGCGGCATCTTCCATACTGAGCGCGTCAGGCACTTTAATCACGAATTCGTCGCGGCAAACGATCCGGTCGGAGTATCCGCCCTGGGTCTTGCTGCCATCGATCCGGTCTGTGCCGCCATAAGTGCCAACCATGCCTTGCTTGCAATATTGCTCCAGCCCCTGGGTGCACAGGTCACATTCCTTGCAGCTATCAACGATGCAGCCGATGCCGACACGGTCGCCGACCTTATGCTTCGTTACGCCTTCTCCAATTGCCGCCACTGTTCCGGTAATTTCGTGACCGGGAATGATGGGATAGGTCGTCCGGCCCCAATCATTGCGCGCCGTGTGGAGGTCCGAATGGCAAATGCCGCAATGGGTGATGTCGATCAGAACGTCATCTTTGCGCAGTCCGCGACGGGTAAAGTCGAGCGGCGCAAGTCCGCTTTCAGGCGAGGTCGCGGCATAGCCCTTTGCGGGGTATTCGTTAGTTGGCGTAGTCAATGGTTTGTCTCCTAACGCGGTGGCATGCGGATTGCTCCGTCGAGGCGGAACTGATGGCCGTTAATATAGGTGTTGCTGGCAATCTCAACGATCAGGCTAGCGAATTCTTCGGGATGGCCAAGCCGTTTGGGGAAGGGAACGCTGGCGTTTAGCTGATCCCACATTTTTGGATTGCGGTCTTTCATCCCCAGCATCAGTGGCGTTGCGAAGATGCCCGGCATTACCGAATTTACCCGGATGCCCATATCCATCAGGTCACGGGCCATAGGCAGAACCAATCCGTTCACGCCTGATTTGCAGCTGCCATAGATTGTCTGGCCAATCTGGCCGTCCTGTGCGGCCACGCTGGCCGTCAGGGTGATACAGCCGCGTTCGCCATCCTCGTTCAAGGCTTCCGAATTAGCCATACCGAGCGCGGAGTGCGAAGCAATGCGGTAGCTGGCGACCAGAATACCCTCCGCGCCAAATGCGTAATCCTCGGTCGGCAAGCGTTTGTAGCAGTGATTTTCCTTGTCCCAGCCGAGCGTTTTGCCGCGCTTGCTGGCCATGGCGCAATGGACAGTCACGCGTTCCTGACCATTCGCTTCGCGAGCCGCCGCAAAGCCATCGACCACCGATTGTTCGTCCATAATATCGACATGGTGGAAGGTGCCGCCGATTTCCTTGGCGTATTTCTGGCCGTCGTCATCATTGATGTCGAAAATCGCGACTTTCAGGCCCTTTGCCGCCAAGGCCACCGCACTTGCATGGCCAAGACCCGATGCGCCGCCAGTTACTACGGCTGCCATTCCCGCTTCAAGTTTCATTGCTAATCTCCCCTTAGCCGTTTTGTTCTTTGCATGTGTCATGAGCGATTCATAATGCTATCGCAAACGCGCATTGATTTTGGAGACTCGCAATGACCTACGTCAACATTACTCGGCCTTCTGCCAATCGCCGCCAGTTTCTCGGCGCGACCGGCACCGCGTTTGCCGCTTTGCTGGCCAGCGGGTGCGCCACCAGAATGCCGGTTGGCGGAGCGTCCCTGTTTGGGGGCTATGGAGATTTGTTGCCTGATCCTGCGGGAATGCTCGATTTGCCGCCGGGCTTTTCTTACCGCGTCATTTCCAAATTGGGCGACGCGATGAATGATGGCGGCACCGTTCCAGACCGCGCAGACGGGATGGGCTGTTTCGATCTGGGCGGCGGTAAGCTGGCACTTGTCCGCAATCATGAACTTGGCCCTGATCATGATTTGGGCGGTGAATATTCAGTCGGCTTTGACCGCAATTCAGCAGGCAAGGTTCTGCCCGGCGGAACCACCACGTTGGTCCTTGATGCGGCAACGCTGGAGGTCGAGCAGCAATATCGCTCGCTCGCCGGAACCATCCGCAATTGTTCGGGGGGGATTACCCCTTGGGGCAGTTGGCTCACTTGCGAAGAATCGTTGTGGACCCGTGAACGGGATCTGGTTGGCAAGCATGGCTGGGTGTTCGAAGTTCCAGCCGACGCAGGCAAGCAGGTTAATCCTGCGCCGCTGAAAGCGATGGGCCGTTTCAATCACGAAGCCGCTTGCGTCGATCCTCGCACGGGCGTCGTTTACATGACCGAGGATATGAATGATTCGATGTTTTACCGGTTCATTCCCAACACCCCCGGCCAGTTGGACAAAGGCGGCAAATTGCAGGCGCTGGTTTTGTCAGACGGAATTGGCGATGCGCGCAATTGGGATGACGCTATGTTGACCGTAGGTCAGGAACATCCGGTTCGCTGGGTCGACCTCGACAATGTCGAATCTCCGGAAAATGATTTGCGGCTGCGTGGCGCAGCGGCTGGCGGTCTGGTGATTGCTCGCGGCGAAGGGCTGCATATGGGCGACGGCGAAATGTATTTTGCCTCCACCAATGGTGGCGCGGCCAAGCTGGGCCAGATATTCCGCCTGACCCCGGGCATCAACGGTGGACCCGATAGCTTGCAGTTGTTCTTCGAAAGCACCTCTGCCGATCAGTTCAATTATGGAGATAATCTGGTGGTCCAAAACAACGGACATCTGATTGTCTGCGAAGACCAATATACCGATGTGGTCGATAATCACCTGCGCGGCATTACTCCTGAAGGGGAGGCATACCCATTCGCCCGGTTGCGCGTGCAGACCGAGCCTGCTGGTGCGTGTTTCTCTCCCGATGGCAAAATTTTGTTTGTTAATTCGTATAGTCCGACCGCGACCCTAGCGATTACCGGCCCGTGGTTCGCGTAGGTTAGCGGGGTGAAGGCGCGCTAAGTGGCGGCATTCCTTTTGGCGCTAATCGCGGTGTTTCTGACGTCGCTGGGCGCGCGCGATCAAGTGCTGGTTTCGGCGCTCTCCCAGCGATTGAACCGCCATATCGGCTTGCTTGCAGCCGGCAGTCTGACGTCGGTCGGGACCGCAATCGCTATGTCCTTTGCCGGTGTCTATGTAGCGAATATACTGCCCGATAATGCCAAGGAGATGCTTGTCGCGATTGCTTTGGTGCTGGCATCAATCGAGCTAATTTGGCCAGTGAAGGCACCTGAGCTTGGCGAGCCGACGCGCTCGCTCGGGGCAATCACGCTTGTCCTGCTAGTGCGCCAATGGACAGATGCCGCACGTTTTCTGATTTTCGCATTTGCCGCTTGGAGCGGATTGGTCTGGCCCGCGGCAATTGGAGGCGCGCTGGGTGGTATTGCGGCTGTTTCACTCGGCTGGATGATGTCCGGTGAGCTGGCGCGAAAAATACCCATGGGGCCAATCCGAATTGTTATGGCAATCACCACCGTCTGTTTGGCTGGATATATCGGCGTTTCGGCGCGCGGACTGCTTGGGTGATTGTCAAATCCGATTAATGTCTTCGTAAAAAGTCAGGAAACCGTTCAGTCGCCATGCGTTGTAAAAGTGTAAGCTAAATACACGAAGGAGTTACATGATGGCCGACACTGGTGACAATTCAAAAGCCGAACTCGTCAACGAATTGAATGGTTTGCTCGCAGACCATTTTGCGCTCTACATCAAGACCAAGAATTTTCATTGGCATGTTGCGGGCCCGCGTTTTCGCGATCTGCACCTGATGTTTGACGAACAGGCAATAGCTGTGCGTGACCAGATTGATGTGATCGGGGAGCGCGTGCGGAAGTTGGGCCAAAACACGCTAACGTCGGTGGCTTCGGTCGCGAAAAACACGCAAATTGCAGACCAAGACGATGCCACAATCGCTGCCGAGGCTATGGTTGAAGAGCTTCGCGATGACAACGCGGCTTTGGTGAAGCGCTTGAAGGGCATGAAGCCGCTTGCCGAACAGGCTGGTGACAATGCGACCGACGGACTGTTGGATGATTGGACCGATGCGGCTGAAGAACGTGTCTGGTTCTTAACCCAAACACTCAAATAAGTTTCGCAATCTTGCAGTTTTTGGCCCGCCTGGACTTATGTTCGCGCGGGTCCTTTGCTATGAATACCCGATGGAGAACCTGAGTTTTGTCGAACGGGCTGGCGATGTCGTAATCGCACGATGGCTGGAGCAGCGGTTATCTGCCGCCTTGGCCGCAACCGCTGGAAGCATAGCTATCAGCATTCCCGGCGGTTCGACGCCGTTCCCGATTCTTGAAATATTGAAGCGCAGTGATCTTGATTGGTCGCGGATCACCGTGTGGCCGGGCGACGACCGGATTGTGCCGGAAGATCATGCGGCCAGTAACACTGGCAAGATACGCGCGTTGCTCGAACCAGCGGGAGCGACTGTGATTGCGTTGACCGAGCAGGATAGCACCCCGCACTTTGCCTTGGTCTGGCTTGGCATGGGGGCGGACGGGCATATCGCTTCGCTGTTCCCCAATACAGACCCGCAAATTGATGATGTGCAGCCATTGCGCCGCCTTACGCCCGATCCCTTGCCGCCAGAGGCTCCGTTTGACCGCATAACGCTGACAATTCCGGCGCTGCTGGATAGCGACCAATTGGTCTTCGTCATTCGCGGCGAAGATAAACGCGCTGTGTTTGATGCGGCGACCATCGGCGGTCATGATTTACCGATTGCGCGGTTGCTATCGAACACCAGCCAGCCTGTCACATGCTTCACCTGATCCCCGCTCCGTTGCACCGTGTGCTGTACCGCGTGGCGGACCGATTGAGGAGCTATTGGTGGAGAGTAGCGAAGCTACCGCTGCAGGGTGCCGCTGTCATTGCCACAGATCTGCAAGATCAGTTGCTGCTTGTTCGGCTTAGCTACGGATCTGGTGGTTGGAACTTGCCCACTGGCGGAATTGGGCGCGGGGAAGATCCGGCCGATGCCGCAAGGCGCGAGTTGCTGGAAGAAACCGGCTGCGAAGCGCATTCACTCACCTTGCTCGGCGTGCAGGAAGACATTTTGCACGGCACCGAAAACCGAGTTTATGTCTACACTGCCAAGACTTCGGGCCAGCCCGCTGCCGATATGCGCGAAGTTATCGATGCCAGATTCTTTCCGATGCATTCGCTGCCCGAACCGCTGACTAAGACGACTCGCAGGCGCTTGGCATTGTTGCGGGAAAGCTCGAAAAAGGAATAGCTTCTAAAGCAGCGACAATTGCGCAGTATCGGGCGCTCGCTCTTCCTGATCACCGCGATCCAGATTTGAAAGTGTTAGCCCCATCAGCCGTATCGGCAATGGCAGCGGAAGCAATTCTTCTAGCAATTCGTGCCCGGTGCTTGAAAAGATATCCTTGCTCGGAACATTCTGCACCAGTGATTTGGCACGAGTGATTTGCGTGAAATCGTTGAACTTCATTTTTAAAGTCACAGTGCGGCCGGCTGATCCGGACCGTTCAATCCGCTCCCACACAATATCAACAATAGTATCGAGCGCATCGCGCAAAGCGGCACCAGAGGATATGTCCTCGCTATAGGTCCGTTCCCCGCCGACAGACTTACGGATGCGGTTGGCACGGACGGGCCGCAGATCAATTCCCCGCGCCGCGCGGTACAAATAATCGGCGAAGCTGCCGAAATTAGCGCGCATAAAGTCGATGTTTTTACTCGCGAGGTCTGCCCCTATCTCAATCCCCAACCGTTTCATTTTCTCTGCGCCCTTGGGGCCAACACCGTGGAACCGGCGGACGGGCAATGCCGCTACAAAGGCCGCGCCTTGGCCAGGCTTTATCACACACACACCGTCGGGCTTGTTCTGGTCGCTTGCCAGTTTAGCAATGAATTTGTTGTAGCTAACGCCAGCGCTAGCGGTCAGATTTGTTTCCTGCTTAATCCGCAGCCGGATCAGATCGGCAATGCGGGTTGCGCTGCCAATTCCGCGAATGTCATCGGTGACGTCGAGATATGCTTCGTCAAGGCTGAGCGGTTCGACATGCGGCGTGAAATGATGAAAAATCTCGCGAATTTGCCGCGATGCCTCGCGATAGGCATCGAAGCGGTGGCGCACAAAAATAAGGTCGGGGCACAGCCGTTTCGCGGTCACCGATGGCATCGCAGAGCGCACGCCGAATTTGCGCGCTTCATAGCTGGCCGCAGCGACTACACCGCGCCCTCCAGATCCGCCCACGGCAACCGGCTTGCCGCGCAATTCAGGGTAATCGCGCTGCTCTACACTGGCGAAAAACGCATCCATATCGACATGGATAATCTTGCGCAGGCCATGCTCATCATCGCCGCTTTTGACTGGCGGCAGATTGGATTGGATGTCCTCAGTCACGTAGAATTGATAGCCGCGCTGGCCTGAGAGGGAAAGAGCGGCGGGGTTGGCCTATTTCGGTTGCGCGTTAAAACTAACTGGCAATTCCGATTGCCACGCTCCAAAGGACGCCGATGTCCGAAACCAAACCATCTCAAAGGCCTGCAATCGGCGAGCGCGAACTGATCGTGCTGATGGCGCTGCTGATGAGCCTTCAGGCATTCGGCATAGACGCAATGTTGCCTGCTCTGGGTGAGATTGCAGGCGGTTTCGGAATGGGCGGTAATGACCGCCAATTGGTGATTAGTGCCTATTTCCTGGGCGCGGGCATCGGGGCGTTTTTCCCGGGAGCCTTTGCTGACAAATTCGGGCGGCGTCCGGTGCTGTTCTTCGGATTGATTTGTTACATCACCCTCTCGATTGCTTGCGCGATGGCGACCGACTTCTGGTGGCTGATCGGGATGCGGTTGGTGCAGGGGCTTGGCGCGGCGAGCCTCAGCGTGGTGCCTGCTGCAATTGTTCGCGACCGTGTTGGCGGCGACCGGATGGCGCGCTTGATGAGCCTGATCATGATGATATTTCTGGTTGTGCCGATTGTTGCCCCGGCGATTGGCCAGCTGATTTTGATGTTTGTCGGCTGGCGCTGGATATTCGGCGCGATGGCAGTGATGGGGCTGATTGTCGGCACTTGGGTATGGATAAGATTGCCCGAATCGCTTGCGCCCGAGAATGCGCAGGAAATCCATGCGGCGACTATCCTGCGCAATATGGGCACTGCGCTCGTTCGGCGCGATTCGATCGGCTATGTCGTCGGCAGCGCGCTGGTATTCGGCTCGCTGTTTGGCTTTCTCAATTCCAGCCAGCAATTGATTGGCGAGGCGTTTGGCGCAGGCAGATATTTCGCGTTGATCTTCGGTGCGGCTGTGCTCGGCATGGTTGCGGCCAATTTCACCAATTCGCGAATTGTCGAGAGGTTCGGTGCGCGGCGAGTTAGCCACACGGCGCTGTTTGCCTTCGCATTCATCAGCTGCCTGCAATTGTGGTCATCCAGCCAGCCCGATCAAAGCTTGTGGCAATTTGTGCCGCTGCTGAGCATGGCGATGGCGACGATGGGCTTTATCGGCGCGAATTTCAGTTCAATCGCAATGCAGCCGTTTCATCAGATTGCAGGCGCGGCATCTTCCGCGCAGACCAGTTTGCGGATGATAACGGGCGCGCTGCTCGGCGCGTTCATTGGCAATTTGTATGACGGGACGGCTCGCCCGTTGGCAGCGTCCATGCTCAGCTGCGCGCTGCTGGCTCTGGCGTTTATTCTCTATTCCGAACACGGAAAACTGTTCCGCCGCGTGAACGCGCCTAGGGCCGGGGATACGAAGCCCGACTAGCGAGCCGAATTGCTGCCACTTTCCAGCTTGCGCCACGCCAACTCGGCAAATTCACACAGCAAGGGGCGAGTGTCGCGCGGGTCGATAATATCCTCCACGTTAAACCGCTCGGCGCTGCGGAAGGGGGAAGTTACCTTGTCCAATCTCGCCTTGATCTCCTCCAGCTCTGCGGCTGGATCGTCTGCGGCCTCGATCTCGGATTTATAGGCCACCTCCAGTCCGCCAGCGATCGGCAGACTGCCCCAATCTCCCGATGGCCAGCAATAACGATATTGGAATTTCTCCGCATTGCTCATTGCGCTGCCGGCAATACCATAGGCTCGGCGCAGGACGATGCTGGCGAGCGGAACGCTTGCTTTGTAGATCGCATTCATTGCTTGCACACCGTAACGGATGGTCCCGGCCATCTCTGCCTCGCGCCCGATCATGAAGCCGGGGTTGTCAACCAGATGGACGATGGGCAGGCGGAACTGGTCAGCCAGTTTGACAAAGCGTTCGACTTTCTCGCTGGTCTTGGCATCCCATGATCCGCCCAAAAAGCTGGGGTCGCTGGCAATTACAGCAACCGGATAACCGTCCAGCCGGGCAAGCGCTGTGATGGCAGCCTGCCCCCAATTCTTACCGATCTCAAACATGGTCCCTGCATCAAGCACCATGTCGAGGCAGCGGCGCATCGAATAGACTTGCTTGGGGTCACGCGGGACGAGGTTCAGCAAGGCTTCCTCGCGCCGGTGGACAGGATCGGTGCAATTGGACCTTCTTGCCAATTGGCCGACATGTTCGGGCATGAAAGACAGGAAGTACCGGGCGCGAACGAAAGCTTCCGCTTCGGTGGCGACCTCGTCATCGACTACTCCGTTGCGCGTGTGGATTTCCGATCCGCCGAGTTCTTCTTTGGCCTGCTGGTGGTCCGTTGCACTTCTGTAGCTCGCGCCGAGACCGTCCACGACTGCAGGGCCAGCGGCAAATATCTGGCTTAGTCCGCGCACCATGATCGAATAATGGCTGGCAACAATGCGCGCCGCGCCGAGGCCTGCGGTGGGACCGAGTGCGAGCGCCACCACCGGCACACTATCGAGATTTTCCACCACATCGCCCCAGCCGGGCACCGCAGGAATATATGTCGCGCCGATCATCTCGAGCGTTTTCACGCTGCCGCCTCCGCCAGTGCCATCGATCATGCGGATGATCGGCAGCCGAAGTTCATGCGCCATTTTTTCTGCCTGAACCATTTTGCGGCTGATCCCCGCATCGGCCGCGCCGCCACGAATGGTGAAATCATCGGCGGTCGCTACCACTGGTCGGCCATTGATCGTGGCCTTGCCAAACAGGAACGGGGCGGGGAGGACGCCGGTTAGCTCACCATTTTCGTCGTAACTGGCCTTGCCCGCAATCTTGCCAATTTCGCGGAAAGACCCTTCGTCGCACAATGCCGCGAGCCGTGCGCGTGCATCCATCTTGCCGCGGCCGCGCTGGCGCGAGACTTTCTCCTCGCCGCCCATCTGTTCAGCCAGCGCCTCGCGGGCGCGCAATTCATCGAGTTCTTTTTGCCAGGTCAAAACTCTCTCCCAATGTCCGTCCCGCTGCGACTAACCTCACCTAATGTTCTGGAAGTCTCGGTCCCATCCCGCTTTCGGGAGGGTTGAAGGCGGACTTACTCTGCTTATTCCGATTCCGCCGCTGAAAGTTCCGCCCCATCCGCCACAATCAGCGCTAGCACCGCTTCAACCTGAACCTGCCCGCCGAGGGCGGCGTTAAGCTCGGTCACGGTCCCGTCAAACGGCGCGGTGAGCGCATGCTCCATCTTCATCGCTTCGAGTACCATCAGCCGCTGGCCTGCGGTGACGGCGTCACCCTCGGCCACATCGACCGCGATGACCTTGCCCGGCATCGGCGCGAGGATCGCGCCGTCTGCGGCGGAAGTGTGTCCACTACCTCTTTGCGCGGCGAAGTCGATATTGTGCGCGAGCCCCTTTTCGAAAATCTGGATCCGACCGTTCGGTTCGTTTTCAGCAATGGGACCATATGTCGTTGGCAAATATTCTACATCATCCAAACCGGACTTGCCGTCGATTTCGATGTGCCATTCGGTGCCTCCGTTCGTGGGTAGAGCGGAAACTTCAGATTGCTCCCCATCCACCAACATCCGGAAGCGCGCAGGTTCTGGTGCTGCATTCAGTCTAAAGCCAAACAATCCGCCAGGCGTGATATGGATGTCCTTGTTGAACTCTGCTTCGGCGAACTCTTCGAGCCTCCAGCTTACAGCGGAGAGTCTGACTGAGTTGCCGGCATCCGCTGTGGTTAGCGTTTCGCCTTTCCTTTCGATCAGGCCGGTATCCAGGTCTCCTGAACCGAATTCTTCCATTCGAAGCAAATTTACCAAAAATCCGGCGTTAGTTTTGACAGGGTAGACTTCGACGCCTCCGGCAATAGCGCATAGGCCATCAATCGCTTCAGCACGGCTTGGCGCTGCCACAATTAATTTGGCAATCATCGGGTCGTAGAATGGAGAGATTGAGCCGCCTTCGACTACGCCCGTTTCGATGCGGCCTTCATCTCCAAGGTCGAAATGTTCGAGAGTCCCAATGCTCGGTAGGAACCCCGTCGCCGGATCTTCCGCATAGAGCCGCGCTTCAATCGCATGGCCGTTGATCTGAATTTCGTCTTGCTTCAGCGGGATCGGCGCACCGCTCGCCACGCGCAGCTGCCATTCCACCAGGTCCACCCCGGTTATCTCCTCAGTCACTGGATGCTCCACCTGAAGCCGCGTGTTCATTTCCATGAAGAAAATGCGGTCTGCGCGTAGGCCCTCAGACGCATCGGCGATGAATTCGATAGTGCCTGCGCCGACATAATCGACCGCTTTTGCTGCACGAATTGCTGCGCAGCATATTTCTTCGCGGGTTGCAGCATCCATGCCCGGCGCGGGGGCTTCTTCGATGACTTTCTGGTGGCGGCGTTGCAGCGAGCAGTCGCGTTCGAACAAATGGACGACATTGCCGTGGCTGTCGCCGAAAATCTGCACTTCGATATGGCGTGGGCTGGTGATCCATTTTTCCAGCAGCACGTGGTCATTGCCGAAACTGGCCTTGGCTTCGCGCTTGCAGCTTTCCAGATCAGCGGCAAAATGCTGCGCAGCATCGACCTTGCGCATTCCCTTGCCGCCGCCGCCTGCAACCGCCTTGATCAGCACCGGGAAACCGATTGCGCCTGCTTCTTTTTGCAAACGTTCGAGCGATTGGTCTGCGCCCAGATATCCGGGCGTCACAGGCACGCCCGCTTTCTCCATCAGTTCCTTGGCGGAGTCCTTCAATCCCATCGCGCGAATGCTGTCGGGATTTGGGCCGACCCAGATCAGCCCTGCATCCTGCACCGCTTGCGCGAAATCGGCATTCTCGGACAAAAATCCGTAACCCGGATGGATTGCCTCGGCACCGGTTTGCTTCGCCGCTGCGATGATTTTCTCGCCCACCAAATAGGATTCAGCAGCCGGGGAGGGGCCGATATGCACGGCTTCGTCTGCCGAACGGACATGCAGCGCCTTGGCATCGGCGTCAGAATAGACCGCAACCGTTGCCACACCCATTTCGCGGGCAGTGCGGATTATACGGCAGGCAATTTCGCCGCGATTGGCGATGAGTAGCTTTGTAATCATTATCAGCGGTTAAGCCGAGCGCGCCTTTTCCGCAAGTTGCCTACGCGACCATTCCGGCATTTCTGCCGGTGCTTGAGGCCGGTTCAAGAGCGCCTCGAAAAATGCGGCGGCTGCATGGCGCATCTTGTCCGTTTTAGAGGTGTAGACCCGGTGGTCCCACGCGGCGGTGCCACGCGCTCGAACTTCGCGTCCGATTGCGGTGTAAATCCGAGCTGCGGACAGCACCGCCCAGCGGCTGCGGAAAGGTAGTTTGGCCGCGCCAATTTTGGATGCGGCAGCATGCTGCTCCATCAGATCGGTCAGTTGCGCGGCCATATCGGCCAATTCCTGCCGGTGGTGCGGCTTGGTATGCTGGCCAGGTTCAATATCCTGATAAGCGAGCCATTCCATTGGAAGGTAGCAGCGTCCAGCAGCGTCATCTTCGACCAGATCGCGCGCGATATTGGCCAGTTGGAATGCGAGGCCCAGATCGGTTGCGCGGTCCAATGTCTCCTGGTCTTCCGGATCAACGCCCATTACAACCGCCATCATGACCCCCACCGCGCCTGCCACGTGGTAACAATATTGCAGCAAATTGCGCTCGCTACGTGGCCGCCAATCCTTGGCATCCAGCGCAAACCCGGCGATGACATCCTCTGCCATCTCCGGCGTAATTCCGCATTCTTGCGCGACCAGGCCAAAGGCATCGAACGCCACATCTGCAGTAGGCAGTCCTTCAAACGCGCGCTGAGTCAGCGCACGGATTGAATTGAGCCGCCCTTCGGGGTTCGATTGATCGCCAAGCTCTCCGCCCATTTCCTGCGCGTCGGCGATATCGTCACAGCGGCGGCACCACGCATAAAGCAGCCACACACGTTCGCGCGTAGGCTTGTCGAACAGACGACTTGCGGCAGAGAAACTTTTGGACCCTTGTTTGATCGACAGGCGAGCCTTCTCCACCAAGGCAGCGCGGTGCCTCCCGCCCCCGGGGCGGTTCTGCGTTTCCCGCATAAAGCGCGAAGGAGCCAGAGGCCGCTCGGTGGTCAGAGGTCGTCTGCCTTCATTTTGAAGATTGGGGTGTGCGGCCGGTATTCCGCCATTTTCAGGAGGAGGTCAGGGAGCGCCTCGGCGTCGATCAGAATCCCTTGGTGCGCCGGCCGCACGAATCCGACCTTGGCCATTTTGCGATTGAAAGCGAGTAAATCGTCGTAAAACCCGAATGAGTTAAGCAGTCCAACGGGGTTGGAATGATAGCCCAACTGCGCCCAACTCATCGCCTCCCACAATTCGTCCATCGTCCCGACACCGCCAGGGATGCTGATGAATCCGTCCGAAAGGTCGGTGAAGGCTTTCTTGCGTTCATGCATTCCTGAAACGGTGTGCAATTCGGTGCAATCATGATTGGCAACTTCGCTGTTCGCCAGCGCCTCTGGGATCACTCCGATGACTTCGCCGCCAGCCTCCAGCGCACCCGCCGCAACCGCGCCCATCAGGCCGAGCCTGCCGCCGCCATAGACAACACCTATCCCGCGCTGCGCCAATGTTGCGCCAACATCGCGGGCCAAATCCATATAACGCGGGTCCTCTGGCGTGGCAGAGCCGCAATAGACGGCGAGGCGTTTCATCATATTTTCAAATCCTCGATCATCAATCCGGCGGTCGCTTTGGCGCTGCCGACCACGCCGGGAATGCCCGCGCCGGGATGTGTGCCAGCGCCGGTCAGATAGAAGTTCTCGATCACATCATCGCGGTTATGGCCGCGGAACCATGCGCTTTGGGTAAGGACGGGTTCGAGGCTAAATGCGCTGCCGAGATGCGCACTTAGATCCTCTTTGAAATCCTTCGGTGCGTAATGGAATTTGGTCACGATCCGGTCGTGGATGTCGGGAATCAGGCGGCGCCCGATTTCATCCAGAATGCGTTTTTCCAGAACCGGTCCTACCTCGTCCCAATCCACTGCCAGTTTACCCATGTGGGCGACCGGAACCAGCGCATAGAATGTGCTTTTGCCCTTGGGCGCCATGCTTGGGTCTGTGACCGTCGGGTGATGCAGATAGATGCTGAAATCTTGCGGCAACACGCCATGATCGTAAATGTCTTCCAGCAACCCCTTATAACGGGGGCCGAACAAAATCATGTGATGCGGAATGCCGGGCCATGTGCCCTCCAGCCCGAAATGGACCACGAACAGGCCGGGGCTGTAGCTCTTCCGCTTCAGCTTCTTGGCGTAATCCTTGCCACGCTTGCTGTCCGATAACAGGTCGCGGTAAGAGTGCATGATGTCACCATTGCTGGCGACCGCATCGAAGCGCTGTTTAAAGCCGCCTTTGGTTTCGACCTCGGTTGCCTTGGTACCTACAGTGTGCACTTGAACCACCGGATCGCCGACCATCATTGTCCCGCCGAGCCGCTCGAAATGCCGGATCATGCCTGCGATCAATCGGTTTGTGCCGCCTCGTGTCCACCATACGCCGCCATCTTTCTCCAACTTATGGATAAGCGTGTAAATTGCGGAGGTCTTAAACGGATTGCCGCCGACGAGCAGCGTGTGGAAACTAAGCGCCTCGCGGATTTTCTCGTTTTTGATGAAACTTGAAACGATCGAATAGACGCTGCGCCATGCTTGTTTCTTGGCAAGGGCAGGTGCGGCTTTGAGCATCGATTTGAAATCGAGGAACGGCACGGTGCCCAGCTTGACGTAACCTTCTTCATAAACGCCCGCGGAATATTCGAGAAAACGCTGGTATCCTGCGACATCGGCAGGTTCCAGCTTGGCGATTTCGGCGTTTAATTCTTCCTGATTGTTGGAATAGTTGAAATTGTGCCCGTCGGGCCAGTTTAGCCGGTAAAATGGCATGACCGGCATCAATTCGACATCATCCTTCATATCATGACCAGACAGCGCCCACAGTTCTTCGAGACAGGGCGGGTCGGTAATGACGGTCGGGCCACCATCGAACAGGAAGCCTTCTTTCTCCCAGAAATATGCGCGGCCACCGGGTTTGTCGCGTGCTTCGATTACGGTCGTCTGGATGCCGGCAGATTGCAGCCGCATTGCCAGCGCCATTCCGCCGAAGCCGGAACCTATCACGCAAGCGGTCTTGCCAGTTACGGACGCTTGCGGCGCGACCGATTTTTCGGTCAGCAGGTCGGGAGCAATCGATCCGGGTGTCTTAGAAGCAGTCTTGCTGCTCATCCAATTTTCTCCTTATGCGCCACCAAGGGCGCGCCTTTGCCAGTCAGGGCGGATATCGCCCTGCTAACAGGTACGGGGGGTTTGCCGATCAAGACGCGTGCCTTGTCTGAGAAACGCGACTTACCAGCATAAAAACGTTCAATCAGCCCGGCGGGTAGACGATAGAAGCGTTCGAACACCCTATATCGTTCCCTTGGCAGAGCAGCCCCGAACAGCATCGCACCAAGCTGGCGATAAAATTTGGTCCTACCCCAATGCTTGCGCGCGCGCGCTTCCATCATTGCGGCCATTTGCTCGCCTGGCAATTCGGCATCGCGTGCGATTGCCAATGCGGTTTCAACTGCGAAGGGCAGGGTGTAGCTGGTGAGCGGGTGGACGAAGCCGCCCTTTGCTCCGGCCAAGACCACGCCCTCGGTGCGCTGTTCTGCCTGAAACGAGGTGAAATCCCCGCCGGTTATGACCGGCAGCACGCCAGTTTCGCCGCCAGTAATCTGGCCTTCCCAGCCATGCTGCTCGTGATAGCGGTCAATCCGGCCAGATAAAGCGCTGCGATCAAGCACCGGACTGTCTGCGTAATAGGTGTCCTCGACAAATAGCTCGTCCACACCGAGCGGTAGGACATAGACGAAGCGATAGGCCCCGCCCCCGCCCCCGCCATCTGGCGCCTGCTGCTCGATTGTCGCATCCATAATGATCGGGCGGGTGATCCCGTGCGGTTTGTTGGTCCGGGTAATGCGGCCCATGAACACTTGCCAACCGCCGGTCAGATGCGCGCTGCCCGATGGTCCGCGGCAGTCAATAACGGTGCGCGCAGATATCCGCTGACCATTTTGGAGCGTCACGCCCTTTGCATCGAGCGAAACAACCGGTCGCTTTGTATGAATGGTGTTTTGGCCCAGTTCACGCCGCAGTGCAGCGTCAAAATCATCGGAGGTAAGCGAGTGGTAAGTCGATCCGAGCTTGCGGCGGTAAGCAGGGAAGTGGACCTCATAGCCGTGCCAGTCATTCTTGCGGAAATTGGCAAGCAGGGCTGCGCCATCTTCATCGAGGTCGCTGTCAAACCAGCTCCACCGGTGATTGCCGCCGAGAATATCTCCTGCCTCGATCAACGTGACCTGCATCTCGGGGTGCTGGCGGCGTAGGGCCAGCGCAATCAGCCCGCCGGACAATCCCCCGCCAACGATCGCGATTTCGGTCCGGATATCTGCCAGAGAAGTATTTGCGAGCCCGTTCATTACAGAGTGCCCTAAAGCCGTGTGCGCCGCCTAGCAATCCGGTTGCAAGCGTATCGGCCAAATTTACGCCGAAAGAGGGCAGCTTCCGACCTGGGAGTTAATTTGATGCCCGATATTATTGGTCTGTTCTGCCAGGTCGATGCGATCAAGCAGTAGAAGCGTCCGGGTAACGATCCTATATATGCCGGAACGGATGCCACGTATTTCCGTTGAAATGGAAATAGGGAAATCCACATGAGACTGAAAACCAAATTTGCATTGGCCGCTTTGGCGGCTGGCTGCACCTCCACATCATTGGCCGCACAAGATGCCTTACCGGCGCAAGCTGTTCCTGAAGCAGCCGACAAAAGCTCGGCACCTGCCGCCAGAGGCGGGCCGCCCGAAAGCGTGTTTGATGACAATTGGGTGACGATTGGCGTCGGCGTGGCTTACAGCCCTAGCTATACCGGATCGGACGACTACGTGCTGTCGCCGCTGCCGGTCATTCAAGGCAGCGTTGGCGGCATCGATGTCCAGCCGCGACCTGCAGGATTTGCGCTCAATTTCATTGAAGGGACAGATGACGGACCGAACATCAATTTCGGGCCAGTTATCCGGATGCGCAGCGACCGTGCCAACCGTATCAAGGACCCTGTGGTAAAAGCTGCTGGAGAGCTCGACCGCGCGGTCGAGTTGGGCGTTTCGACAGGGATCAGCTTCCCCAAATTGCTGAACCCTTTTGACAGCCTGTCATTTGGCGCGGATGTCCGAAAGGATATCGCAGGCGCGCATGGCGGATTGGTGATTGATCCCAGCATCACCTACTCCACCCCTATCAACCGGGGGCTGTTTACCTCGCTCACGCTCGGCACCGAATATGCGAGCGACGACTTTGCCGAATATTATTTCGCGGTCACTCCAGCGCAAAGCGTCGCTAGCGGTTTGCCCGTCTATAATGCCGAGGGCGGCTTCACCAAAGCCAGCGTCACAACGCTCGTCGGGGTGGATTTTGATGGCAATGCGCTGAACGGCGGACTGAACGCCATTGTGCTAGGCGGATATTCGCGGCTGATGGGCGATGCGAAAGATAATCCCTACACCGCCATTCGTGGCACCGCGGACCAGTTCTTTTTGGCGATAGGGGTAGGCTACACCTTCTGATTATTTTGTGGTTGCGGTGGTTGCATCAAACACAACCTGCCGCGCCCTGCCAAAATGCACAAACGCCCGCCTCTGATCTGATCGGAGACGGGCGTTAGCGTTTCAGAAACTATCGAAGTTGCTGAGTTTACTCAGCGCCTTCTTCTGCTTCGTTGTTTTCCATAGCCAGTGTCGGCCGCGGGCCAGGCATCGCCGCATCGCGGTCACCGGTTTTGAGATAGGTGTCGAACCATTCCATCATCCGTAGATTGTAATCATAGCGCGAAGTGGCGCGTTGGTTGCCGTGGCCTTCGCCGGGATACAAAACCAATCGTACCGGAGTTTCAGGCTTGCGAACCTTGATATTGCGATAGAGTTCATAGCTCTGGGTTGGCGAAACGCGGGTGTCGCTGTCGCCATGCATAATCAGGATAGGTGTTTCAGCCTTGTCCACGTGATAGATCGGGCTGCGCGTCAAAAGCTCGTCCCATTCTTCCCATGGCCATTTGCGTTCGTGCACCAGATACATTTCCTTGGGAATGTCGGTGGTGCCGAATTTGCTGATATTGTTGGAAATGCCGACAAACATCACGCTGGCGGCATATTCAGCCGAATAATAAGTCGCGGCCCACGCGCTGGCGAACCCGCCATAGGAACCACCAGTTATGCCGACGCGGTCGGCATCTGCAAGACCGGTACCGACGAAATGGCGCTTGGCATCGACGATATCGTCAAATTCCTTGCCCGCATAATCGCCCTGATGCTGTTTGGCGAATGACACACCATACCCTGTTGAGCCACGATAATTGGGCAGGAACACAGCGTATCCTTGGCCTGCAGCAACCTGGCCAGGCTTGCTGTAGGCGGTCTGCCAGCCGTTGCTTTCATGCGCCTCCGGGCCGCCATGGACATTCATAATCAGCGGAGCGCCACCTCTGGGTGCGCCGCCAACCGGTTCGATCAGCACGCCCTCAATTTCCTGACCATCGCGCGCGGTATAGGTGATCACTGACTGCTTACCGAAATCGATATCCGACAGCCATGGATTGTGGCTGGTCCAGCGGGAGAAGCTGCCGTCTGCATATTCGAACAATTCGCTCGGGTGGTTGGCGGTGCTTGCGCGGACAACCAAGCGGCTTCCGCCAGCATCAATCCCGCTGAGCGAAAGATTACCAGCGGGCACTTCGTTTAGCATCGAGCCATCGGCCGATAAGAAGCGCAGGAAGCTGTTTGCGCCCTTGTGAATTGCTGTGACCAAACGGCCATCGGCCATCCATTCCGCATCAACCGTCGCTTCTGCTGCGTCTGCATTGATCGCGCGGAATGCGCCAGTTGCAATGTCGACCAAATGCAAGGTGGTCGGCGCGGGGTCATGCTGGTCAATCCCGGCGATCAGCGAGAGTGTCTTGCCGTCAGGGGAAATTTCCACATCGTCAATTTTACCCGGAGTGGCGACCACAGCCTTGATGGTGCCGTTCGTCAAATCGATTACATTGACCCGTTTCGAGGTGTAGCTGTCATCGACATTAGGCGTTGGCGCAGTCTGGATAATCGCGCTTGTGCCGCCGGGCAGAATCTCGATCGAACTGACATAGCCGGGCACCGTGATCTCGCGTGGGTCGGCATCAGGCTCGGTGCCGATGCTGGCGGCGAACAACCTGTTCAGGCTGTCTTCTTCCTCATACACTACGGCGTTGAAGCCGTCCTTCTTCTGCGCCTCGCGGGTTTTGTCCTCGGCTGCGCCGGTCAACATATAGATGGTGCCGCCATCGGGGGCCCAAGCATAGGACCGGACGCCGCTGTCTTTGACCCCGGCCAGTTTGCGCTGTGCGCCGCCGTCTACCGGAATACCCCATACAGCGCGGTCTTCATCGTCGTTCGACCAGACAAAACTGACCATCGACCCGTCGGGGGAGAAGCTTACGCCAGATGGGCTGACATCCTTGGGCAAAAACAGCCGCGCATTATCGGGGCCGTATGCAATGCTGAGCTGCTGCTTGGTTGTGCCGTTTTTCTCGCCTTCGGTGACGTCAGGCAGGCTGGCTGTGGTGTAGGCAACGCGGTCCCCGTTTGGTGACACGGCAATCGCGCCAACGCTTTCCAGCTTGGCAACATCTTCGGGGGTCATCGGGCGGGCCGATACAGTTGCGGTAACAGATACCGAGCCAAGCAGCGTGGCTGCGAGCAAAAGCTTGCGGTTCATTTTTGTAAATCCTCTCGTGACGAACTGTTCTTGCAACGAGCAATAGCCAAGCAGGTTTCCAGCGCAACCATTTGGGCTGCGTTTTTTCGCAAAAAACCGTATAATGGAGAAGCGTCTAAAGCTGTGGGCTTACAAAGTCGTGCCAGCCTTTGGGGGCGGTCCCACCGCCTGACTCCCGCTTGATAATGGCGCGATTCATGTATGTCTCTGCACCCTGCAGGTCGAGCGCGCGGGTCATTATCGCGAGATTGGCTAGATCCTGTGTTTGCGCCTGACCGCTTGCATCCAGCGCAAGCAATCTTCGCCGAGCCAGCGGCAGCCGCCCGTCACGCCGAGCCATAGTTGACAAGGCACGTTGTGCCTGTGCCTGATCTACCGCATTCATCGCGCCGGTTTCGACCATCTGTTCCAGCGCATCCTCGCGGGTTGGGGCATCGCCCCGTTCACCGGCGAGACGGTATCGCCACTGCGCACCGGCCAGTCGCTCTTGCGCCGTGAACTCTTCAGAATCCGCGAGATAGAACAGCGCGCCGTCAGCCCCGGAATAATCCGCAAGCTCAATTGCAGCTTTCGCTTCAAGCAACAGGCACGCTGCGGCTTTGCCAATTGCGGGGTCATCGCTCTTACATTCGCGGCGCTTTATGGTGCGCACGGTCGCGCCCTGATCCATTCCGCTTTGCGGGACCAGGCCCCGCGTGCCCATGCTGGTTGCGACAATGCCATCGGTAAAGACTGCGCGGCGAGGGATCCGTGAGCCGACCAGAACTTCCTTCTTTTCGGGCGCTTCGCCTTCGACGATAATCTCTGCAGGACCGTTACTCTCGGCCTGCGAAGCGTCTGGCATGTCAATATTCTGGGCTGTCAAAGGAACCGTTAGAACTGCCAGCGAAACTGCCGCGCAGGACAACCCCAATCGTGCAATTTCAACTTTCACCCGCATCCTCCGCTTGCCCCGAGCCGCAGGGCGCGGCATGTAACGGGAAGAGGGAGATTATCACAATGATCGGTTTTGCCAAATTGCTTTCCGGCGTCGCTACGGCTGCGCTGGCGATTACCGCGACGGCTGCGTTTGCGGAAACGACCTATATCCATGCAGGGGCTGTTCTGACCGATGCAGGGTCGGAACCATCGGGACCGGCAACAATCATTGTCACCGATGGCAAGATTGTCAGCATTGAAGACGGTTTCTTACCAACGCCCGATGGGGCGGTGATGGTGCATCTACCAGAGAAAACTGTCCTGCCAGGCCTGATTGATCTCCACGTTCATCTGACCGGCGACCCGGGCGGAGATTTCTGGAAAGAAGCGACGACGTCTGACGAATGGGGCGTTGTTATTGGCGCAAAGAATGCACGGCTGACCGCGCTCGCCGGCTTCACAACAGTGCGCGAAGCGGGGAGCGCGCAGCAGACAGCCTATGCATTGCGGCGCGGAACCGCTGAGGGGCTGGTGGCAGGCCCTCGCATCATTGCCGCCGGTCCTGCACTGGCAATCGTTGGCGGACATGGCGATGTCTCTGGCTTCAAACCGGAGGTCAACGCAGTGCTGACAAGCGGTTACACCTGCACCGGCGCAACCGAATGCGCTGAGAAGGTACGGCGTGCGGCGCAAAATGGCGCTGACGTTATCAAGATCACCGCAACCGGCGGTGTACTGAGCCAGCAAGGCGCAGGACTGGAGGCGCATTTCAGCGATGCCGAGATGACGAGCATTGCCGACACCGCCCGTTCGCTCGGCCTCAAAGTCATGGCCCACGCACACGGCGCGCGCGGGATCGAAGCGGCCAGCCGCGCAGGCATCAACACCATCGAACATGGCACCTTTATCGACAAGCAAGCCGCGCAAGCGATGTCTGCCAATGGCACAATTCTGGTGCCCACCTTGATGGCGTTTCAGGGTGTCAGCGAGGGGTTGGGCAAGGGCATCTATACCCCCGTGGTCGAGGATAAAATCCGGTCCACCGTCGATGTTGCCCTTTCGCTGGTCACTCGCGCACGGGAAGAGGGCGTTGAAGTTGCCTTCGGAACCGACGCAGGCGTGTTCCCGCATGGCCGCAATGCAGAGGAATTCGCACTGATGGTCAGCCAAGGCATGACCAATCGCGAAGCGCTCGCCAGCGCAACCACCATTGCGGCGCGAGTGCTGAATATGGAAAATGAAATCGGCCGCATTGCAGCGGGCTATTCAGCCGATATTATCGCAGTTAATGGCAACCCGTTGACCGATGTGACGGTGCTGGAGAACGTCGATTGGGTTATGGTCCGCGGGGCTGTGGTGGAGTGAGTGATCCCTGGATCACAGCGTTATCTTTGCGATCATCAACTAGAGAGAAGATTCTCGAACACCGGTTCTTGGCTGAAGTTGCGAGCGAATTGTGGCGAAGGCAGGCCTTTGATTTCAGTATAGCGAGAGGGGAGGTCGATGATGGTGGATACGACGTCATCATTGAGGTTGGCAAAGTCGTTCGTCATATTCAGCTCAAAGCAAAGCATGTCAAAGGCAGGACTACGCGCTACGGAATTCAGATCGCACTGACCGAGCGAACATCGGGGTGCGTAATTGTTATGGTGCATGACCCCAAAACCTTATTGATTGATCGCTTTCATTTTCTTGGCGGCGGACCGGGCAAGCCGCTTGGCGAATTGGGCGACCAACCTGTTAAGCATACTAAAGGCGATGCTGACGGGGTTAAGGCTGTTCGTCCGGGTTTGCGGAGTGTTCCGCTGAGCAAATTTACTCTGGTCGATGATGTCTCGCAGTTGGTCGAACATCTTTTCGGTGACGAAACTAATCGTGTAGCGCTCGAACATATCTAACCTTCAGGGGACAACTCACAATGAAAACTCTACGTCTGGCCATGCTGGCCACAGCTGCATTTGCGCTTCCTGCTGCTCCGGCGCTTGCCGATCATCATGCTGAAACTGCTGCTGGCGAAGCGCCTGCCCAAGCGTCCGAGATGCAAACCGAAGGTAAGCGTCTGTCGGCTTTGTTCGCTGAATCCGATGCGCGCGCGCTTGAGCTTAATCCGCTTGGCCGTCTGTTCCGCGGTGATGACAAGGATGCCGATCGGTTGGGCGATTTTCTGACCGACAGTTCCTTCCTTGCCGGACGGCTCGATACACAATTGAACCTTGCGCTGCTCGCGCAAATAGACCGCGCCAAGCTGAGCGAGACCGACCAGCTGGCCTATGATGTGTTCAAATATGACCAGACCCAATCGCTGAAAGGCGCAACCAATGAAATTCGCGCGCTGACCGAAGTGCGCCCGGTCAATCACTTCAGCGGTTTCCACACATTCTACCCCACTTTCGCCAGCGGTCAGGGTGCAGCACCATTCAAAACCATCGCCAATTACGAAGACAATCTGAGCCGTCACGAAGACTATATTGCGATTGGCGGACGTTCGATCGACAAGTTCCGCGAAGGCATGGAAAGCGGTGTTCTGGAAACCAAATTAACCATCGAGCGGGTGATTTCGCAGCTCGATACGCAACTGGCCATTCCGGTTGCGGATTCGCAATTCATGGGTCCGGTGAAGGTGTTCCCCGAGAGTTTTTCGGATGCTGATAAGACCCGCCTGACGGCCGAATACCAGGCCGCGACAGAAGCGCTTTACGCTTCGACCGAACAGATGCGCGATTTCTTGCGGGATGAATATCTGCCAGTTGCGCGTGAGAGTGTTGGACTGTCGCAAATGAAGGGCGGCGAGGCGCTGTACCTGCAGATGATCGAGAGCACTACCACGCTGCCGCTGGAGCCGGATTATCTGCATAATCTGGGTCTGAGTGAAGTGGCGCGGATCAAAAACGGTCTTGAAGAAATCAAAGCAGAAGTAGGCTTTGAAGGTACGCTCAATGAATTCTTCGATTTCGTTCGCACGGATCCGCAATTCAAGCCGGAAAGCCGCGAAGCGCTGACGCAAAGCTATTATGATATCGGCGAGCAAGTCGACAAGAAAATCGGCGATTATTTCAGCCTGCTTCCCAAATCCCCGCTCGAAATCAAACCTTACGATCCGGCAATCGAGCAGTTCTCGGCTGGTGGTTCCTACCAAACTGGCACTCCTGATGGCTCGCGCCCCGGTGTGTTCTATTTCAACGCTTATGATCTGCCAAGCCGCCTGACGACAGGCAATGTCACGCTGTATCTACATGAAGGTGCGCCGGGCCACCATTTCCAGCTGAGTCTGGGACAGGAAAACACCGATCTGCCCAATTTCATGCGGTTCGGCGGCAACACCGCTTTCATCGAAGGCTGGGCGCTTTATTCCGAAACGCTAGGCTATGAAATGGGCTTCTTTGAAGATCCGTGGAACCGGTATGGCACGCTGCAGGACGAACAATTGCGTGCGATGCGCCTGGTGGTTGATACGGGCCTCCATTCCAAAGGCTGGAGCCGGGAAAAAGCGATTGAATTCATGCTCGCCAATTCGGGTATGACACGCACCGAAGTGGTTTCAGAGGTCGAACGCTACATTGCTATCCCGAGCCAAGCGCTTGCTTACAAGGTCGGTGCCTTGAAAATTCAGGAACTGCGCAAGAAAGCCGAAGATGCGATGGGCGATAGTTTCGACATCAAGGGGTTCCATGCGCAAGTGCTCGGAACAGGCTCGCTGCCGTTGCCAGTGCTTGAGGCGAAAATCGACCGCTGGATCGCCGCTCAAAGCTGATCTTTGGTCCGACCCGCAAGCGATAGGATAATGACGATGGATATTACTGCAAACCGCGCAGTCAAAATTGTTGCTGCCAGCTTGTTCGCAACAGTGCTGCTGCAAATCGCCTATATGGCCTTCCTCGGCGGACCAACGCCGCTGAAGGCTGGCGAGCCGTTAACCAGTGTCGATGTCATCCGCTATTTCGATAATCGAGGAGGCGAAATTGCCGCGCTTTGGACGATGGAGGCTATCGCCTTCCTCGCCATCGCGATGGGCTCGATTGTCGCTTTGGTCCGGACCGGCGCGAATGCGGTTGTGTGGACAGCGCTCGGCCTGTCCGGGGTGTTCAACACGGTGCAAATTGGCATCGGCCTGGCAATGTTCGAGCCTGCAGCACGCGCTGGCGGCGATGACACCGGCTTGTTCTTCACCTTCGTTATGGGTGCGTTTTTCTTCTACTTCGTAGCCAAGGCGTTAATCGGACTGGCTGGAGTTGTGTTTGGCATGAAATTGATCGGCAGTGCTTCTGGCGGGGCAAAAGCTCTTGGCGTGGTCACAGCGCTAACCGGTCTTGGCGCTGTCGCAATCAATGTTGCGGCTATGGCGCTTGGCGGTCCCGTGCTGTTCGCAGCTGGAGCCGCTGGCACTGTTGCCACACTGTTTCTCGCGATCGCGATTGCCTCGCGGACGCGCTCGATAGAGGGATAGCTGTCCTAAAGCGCGACCGTGAATAGGATTGCACAGGCGGTTCCATGGGGGCGGGAAGCACGATACACACCTGTGTAATGATAACCCGCACCCTGCCGCCGCCGCCTCCGATATCCACGCTTGCCGCCGTGACGCAGCTGTCACTGTTTCTTGATTTTGACGGGACGCTGGTCGAAATTGCGGCGGGGCCTGATGCCATTGAGGTTCCCGGCAATTTGCCAAGCAGGCTGGCCCGGTTGGCAGATTATCATGAGGGCAGAGTAGCGCTGGTGTCAGGGCGCGGCCTTGATAATATCGCGCAACATGTCGGGCCATTGACGATTGCCCGCGCGGGTTCGCACGGAGCGGATCGTGTGGATGCGAGCGGCAATCCGATTGGCACAGCACCGGTGCCCCTTGTCGGCCAGACGCTTTCTGCTTTGGCGACGCTGGCTGAAATTCATGGCGCGCTACTGGAACGCAAACAGCATGGCGCGGCGTTACATTACCGCGCAAGGCCCGAATCTGGCCCCGCTATTGACGAGGCCGCTAGCGCAATCGCAAGCGATTTTGGCCTGATAACCAAGCGAGGGAAATGCGTGATCGAACTGGTCCGGCCCGGCGCGGATAAAGCCGGTGCGGTGCGTAGCTTCATGGATTTGCCGCCCTTTGCTGGCACGATGCCCGTTTTTATCGGGGATGATGTCACAGACGAAGACGGCTTTGTTGCCGCGATAGAATTTGGGGGTTTCGGAATAGCCGTGGGAGAGCGGCCGTCCCGAAACGCGCGATACACACTCAACAGCGTGAAGGAAGTCTACGCATGGCTCAATCTCTGACCGGCCCTCTCTCCAACCTTGATCTCTGGCCAATCGGCAATTGTCAGGTAAGCGGATTGATCGATGACCGCGGCGGACTGGTCTGGGGCTGCGTGCCTAGGGTGGATGGCGATCCGGTGTTCTGCGCCTTGCTCAACGGTGACAAGCAGGATGTCGGGGTCTGGCGGTTTGAGCTGGAGGGCCAAGTTTCCGCTACGCAGAATTATATTCGTAACACGCCGATACTTGTGACTCGATTGGAAGCAGAAGATGGCAGTATCGCGGAGGTGCTCGATTTCTGCCCGCGATATGAGGGCAAGGGGCGAATGTACCGGCCGATTGCTTTCGGGCGAATAGTCCGGCCGATTGCCGGCAACCCGCGTATCAAAGTGGTGCTCAGGCCGCTCAAGAATTATGGCGCGAACACGGTCGAGACCACTAGCGGCACCAACCATATCCGCTACCTGGTCGGCGCGCAGGCCATGCGGCTGAGCACTGATGCGCCGATCGGCTATATTCTGGAAGGGCGAACTTTCCGCATTGAGGGAGATACGCATTTTTTCCTCGGGCCGGACGAACCCTTTGCCGGGAATTTGCGCGAAGAAATCCGCCGGATGGAGCAATCGACGCGAAAATATTGGCAGCAATGGGTCCGCGGTCTGGCGACGCCTTACGAATGGCAGGACGAAGTCATCCGCTGCGCGATCACACTCAAATTATGCCAGCACGAGGAAACCGGGGCGATTGTCGCGGCGCTGACTACGTCCATTCCCGAACATGACGGCAGTGAGCGGAATTGGGATTACCGTTACTGTTGGATACGCGATTCCTATTACACGGTGCAGGCGCTCAACCGTTTGGGCGCGCTCGATGTCCTTGAAAAATATCTCGGCTATCTGCGCAACATTGTTGATGCGGCCAAGGGTGGGCAGATTCAGCCGCTTTATTCGGTGATGGGTGAAAGCGAACTCAACGAAACCACCGCCGCCTATCTGGCCGGCTATCGAGGGATGGGCCCAGTGCGGATCGGCAATGCGGCTTACAAGCAAATCCAGCATGATTGCTATGGCCAAATCGTTATGCCGACAGTGCAGGGCTTTATCGACAAACGGTTGCTGCGCATTGCGGATGACACCGACTTCGCCAGCCTGGAAGAAGTTGGGGAGATGGCGTGGAAGATGCACGATCAGCCCGATGCCGGCCTGTGGGAATTCCGCACACGGCAGGAAGTCCACACCTATTCCGCCGTTATGAGCTGGGCTGCGTGCGACCGGCTGGCCGGCACTGCAGAGCGGCTTGGCAAGCCAGACCGCGCGAAGTTGTGGCAGGACCGCGCTGATACCATCCGTGCCACGATTGAAAAAGAGGCGTGGGTAGAGGGCGATGGCAAGGAAGATGGCGGCCATTATAAAGCCAGTTTTCAAAGCGATTATCTGGATGCCAGCCTGCTGCAGATGATTGATTTGCGGTTTCTGCGGCCGGATGATCCGCGCTTCCAATCGACCTTTGCCGCAATTGAAAAGGAACTGCGGCGCGGCGAACACATGCTGCGTTACGCAGCCGAGGATGATTTCGGTGCGCCTGAAACTGCATTCAACGTGTGCACATTCTGGCTGATCGAGGCGCTGCATCTGGCAGGCAGGTCGGACGAGGCCCGAGGCCTGTTTTCTACGATGTTGGGGCATACCACCGGCTCGGGAATGCTCAGCGAGGACCTCGATTGGGAAACCGGAGAGCTGTGGGGCAATTTCCCGCAAACCTATTCTCTGGTCGGCATCATCAATTGCGCAGGGCTGTTGTCCAAACCTTGGAGCGATGTAAGATGAGGCGCTCATGAGCCGTCTTGTCATCATATCGAACCGCGTTGCTGTTGCGAAGGCGCGCGGTGCAGCGGGCGCGCAAGGCGGGCTGGCAGGAGCATTGAATTCTGCGCTGAAGAAATTCGGCGGAATTTGGTTCGGCTGGTCCGGCGAGGAGGTTGAGGAAACCACCGGCCACATCCAATTGCACACCAATGACGGGGTCACCACCGCAACGATTGATCTGAGCAAGCATGATGTCGATGAATATTACAACGGCTATGCCAATTCGACGCTGTGGCCGTTGTTCCATTACCGGCTCGATCTGACCGAATACGAGAATGAGACAGGGCGCGGTTACGAGCGCGTCAACGAGACATTCGCGCAAAGTGTAACCCCGCTTATCGATCCTGACGATTTGATTTGGGTGCATGATTATCATCTGCTGCCGCTGGGTGAGCGGCTGCGCGCGCGCGGAGTCAAAAACCGGATCGGATTTTTCCTCCATACCCCTTGGCCGCCGGCGCGGCTGTTCGTTTCGCTGCCCTATCATGAGCGGCTGGTGCGCACGATGTTGGAATATGATGTAATCGGGTTCCAGACTGACGAATGGCTCGGCAGTTTCTTGCATTATTGCGAGAAGGAATTGGGCGCCGAAGTGGATGAAGCCACTGGCCGGATCGCGTTCGAGGACCGTATTACGCACGCGCGCGCATATCCTATCGGCGTTGATTGGGACCACATACAGGAACAATGCGGAACCAGCGAAGCGAGGCAGGCTGGGCAACGCCTGCTCGCCAGTACGCGTCACCGGAGCGCCATGATCGGAGTCGACCGGCTCGATTATTCGAAAGGATTGCCGGAGCGGATCGACGGAATTTCGCGCTTCTTTGACCAAAACCCGGACCGTGTCCGCGACTTGATTTTTATCCAGATCGCCCCGCCTAGCCGTGAGGATGTCGGTTCTTACCAGCGCATTCGGGCAGAGCTGGAGCAGAAGACCGGCCAGATTAATGGCGCGCGCAGCGAAGTCGACATTGTCCCCATTCGCTATGTTAACCGGGGCCACTCGCTCGCTGAATTATGCGGGTTTTATAGGGCCTCGAAGATTTGTGTCGTGACCCCGCTACGCGATGGGATGAATCTGGTGGCGAAAGAATATGTCGCGGCGCAAGATCCCGAAGATCCCGGCGTGCTCATCCTCTCGCAATTTGCCGGGGCCGCGCATCAATTAACCGAGGCGGTGCTGGTCAATCCGCACAGTCCGGACAACCTTTCACGGGCAATCCGCACTGCGCTGGATATGCCGCTGGAGGAACGCAAGCGGCGCTATGCTTCGATGGTGAAATCGGTGCGCGAAGAAGACATCCATAGCTGGACCGCGAACTTCGTGGGGGATTTGACCAGTCTGGGTGTCGATCATGTGCCGGTCGCCGACTAAACAGCGCTTCGTTCTACTCCGCGCATAAGCGAGGAGGAGTACGGCTGGAGCAGCGTTCTGGCCCGCGCCCAATCTGCGTAGAGCCAAGTCTGGTGGACCGCGGGATCGGGCGGCAGGATCACCGGCATCCGCTCGTACCCCTCACGCTTTAGCAGCGCATTCGCCTCGCAGGTTAGCAGCGCAAAACCAGGTACTTCGCTGTCTTTCCACACACCTGCAAAAGCAAAGATGCTCTGGTCGCTTGGCGCGAACCAATGCTGCACGCGGCGACCCTCTGCGTCAGTCTTGCTGCCCCATTCCATGAACGCAGTGGCAGGCAGCAGGCAGCGAAACTCGCTGTTCCGCAGGTTTCCTACCCAAAACGGGCTGTCCGGATTGCGCACAGTAAGCACCGCATTATGCCCGTCATATGGAACATTGGGCGGCGGCGGCACGCCCCAGATGCGCGGGATCATCCGAGGGCGAGTGTGCGCATTGCGCGGTCCAGCAATGAATTCCCGCCCCGCTGTAATTACCGGTGCAAAATTGCCGGGCGCAATATAGCCACCCGCCCAAGGATCATCGCCTTTTGACATGCCAAAAGCGTTCGCGATGGCGGCGGCATCTGAGTCGAGGCGGTAGAGGTGGGTCATGTGGCCCGGCTTGTGCGGTGTAGCCCTAAGACCCGACCATAAACATATTGATCGTCAGCCGTCCTTTGTGCGGATCGCTGCTCAGCGCGGCGGGATTTGGGATCACGCCCGAATGCAATTGCCGGCCGCGATAGAGTGCCAGCCGGTCGGGCTGGGCTTCGATTTCTTCAATCTGCTCGAACGAGCCATTGTCGCCGTGATGGAACCGGGGGAGGGGGCTGCCATGCTCCTCTTCATCTTGCGCCAATGCCGCGAAATAGGCTTTTTCGCGGGCGGGGGTAACAGTTTCGAAGCCGGTCCGCCGATGGCGATAAAATGCCGTGCCGCCGGTTTCGGGGCCGAGCAAATAATGCATTACCGCAACAACCTCGCTGCCGGAATGATCGAAGTGCGGCATGCGCTGGGCAGGGCTTAATTCGCCTTCACCCAGCGTTACGAGCGAGAATGTTGAGACATCGAGCCGTACACTACGGAAGCCGAACACGCGCTGCATGATTTGCATCATCAAATCGCGCCGCCGGTCGAGATAGTTAGGCTCGGCCCATGACCGGATTCCGGGATAGGCTGCACCGCCATGCTGGTATTGCGCCGCGCGGCCTGCCTCCAACAATTCATCGACCATCCCGCTGAAGCCGTCGATAATCACCAACGGCTCTCCTTCACGGCCCATTCGGCGCACGCTTACCTTCGGTTCGGGGAGGGACTGCATAAAATCCGGTATGGCGTATGGTCCGCCGCCAAGTCAATCGACCGCGAAGTTGGCCACCCGCTCCAATGGACTGGACCAGACACCGTTTTATCCCTAGACCAACAACCATCCCCGGGGAGCCAGTTTTGGCTGAGAGGGACGAGTAACGCCGTCCGACCCGTTGAACCTGAACCGACTAAAATCGGCGGAGGGAGCGGGCGTGTTCTTACCGGACATCCGCACTCCGCAATTGGAGACTACGCGCATGGCCGACATTAACTCACACATCGAAATTGGCGTTACCACCGGGCCGATTCGCGGCAGCCGAAAGATTTATATCGAGGCACCCGGCAATCCCGATGTCAAAGTCGCGATGCGCGAAATCGAGCTTGAGCCGACCAGCGGCGAGCCGCCTGTGCGTGTCTATGATACCTCCGGCCCTTATACCGACCCGGCGGCGACCATCGATATCAACAAGGGTCTTGAGCCGCTTCGCCGTGATTGGCAGCTGGCGCGCGGCGATGTGGAGGAATATGCCCCGCGTGAAGTAAAGCCCGAAGATAACGGCCAGCTTGGCCCTGATCGCAGCGGCGGTGTGCCTCCGTTCCCGACTGAATTGCGCCGTCCGCTCCGTGCGAAAGAGGGCAAGAACCTCAGCCAGATGTATTACGCCCGACAAGGCATCATTACGCCAGAGATGGAGTATGTCGCGACCCGCGAGAATATCGGCCGCGAAATGGCCCGCGCTGCGCCGTCCGGCGGCGAGAGTTTTGGCGCGGCGATCCCCGAATTTGTGACGCCTGAATTTGTGCGGGACGAAGTGGCACGCGGCAGGGCAATTATCCCTTCCAACGTCAACCACCCCGAATGCGAACCGATGGCGATCGGCCGCAATTTCCTGGTCAAGATTAACGCCAATATCGGCAACAGCGCGGTGGCATCGGATGTCGCCAGCGAAGTGGACAAGATGGTCTGGTCCACCCGTTGGGGCGCGGATACGGTGATGGACCTTTCCACGGGCCGCAACATCCACGACACCCGCGAATGGATCATCCGCAATTCTTCCGTCCCCATCGGCACAGTGCCGATTTATCAGGCGCTGGAGAAAGTCGGCGGCGTGGCCGAAGACCTCACTTGGGAAATCTTCCGCGACACGTTGATCGAACAGGCCGAACAGGGCGTCGATTACTTCACCATCCACGCCGGTGTGCGCCTGCCCTATGTCCCGATGGCGGCAAAACGCGTCACCGGCATCGTCAGCCGCGGCGGCAGCATCATGGCGAAATGGTGCCTCGCGCATCACAAGGAAAGCTTCCTCTACGAACATTTCGACGACATCACCGAGATTATGAAGGCCTATGACATCGCCTATTCGCTGGGTGACGGCCTGCGCCCCGGCAGTATCGCGGACGCCAATGACGAGGCGCAATTCGCCGAACTCTACACCTTGGGCGAACTGACTCACCGCGCATGGAAAGAAGATGTGCAAGTAATGATCGAGGGGCCGGGCCACGTCCCGATGCACAAGATCAAGGAGAATATGGAGAAGCAGCTGGAGGTTTGCGGCGAAGCTCCGTTCTACACACTCGGGCCGTTAGTCACCGACATTGCGCCGGGGTATGACCATATCACCAGCGGCATCGGCGCGGCGCAAATCGGCTGGTACGGCACCGCGATGCTTTGCTATGTCACGCCGAAAGAACATCTCGGCCTGCCCGACCGCGACGATGTGAAAGTCGGCGTGATTACCTATAAGCTGGCGGCCCATGCGGCTGATCTGGCGAAGGGCCACCCCGCCGCCCAAACCCGCGACGATGCGCTGTCCAAAGCGCGCTTCGAATTCCGTTGGCGCGACCAGTTCAACCTGTCGCTCGACCCCGAAACGGCGGAGGAATATCACGACCAGACACTGCCAGCAGAAGGCGCAAAGACGGCCCATTTCTGTTCCATGTGCGGCCCCAAATTCTGCTCGATGCAGATCAGTCAGGAAGTGCGCGATTTCGCGGCGAAACAGAACCAGACGGCAGACGGGTTCTTGGCTGCCGAGAAGTTGGGTTCGGAGACCGCCGAGGCAAGCCGCAAGTTTGCTGAAGAAGGCATGCGCGAGATGTCCAAGATCTATAAGGATAAAGGGCAGGAACTGTATTTGCCTGAAGAGGAGTGATGCGTAGTTTCAAGCAAATTGAAGCTGATTATCAGTTCACCCCTATCCGTGCTAATGTTGGTAGTCTCGCAGGCTATCTACACCTAGGCGGGCCAGAGACCAAAGTAGTTTTGAACTCGACAGATTTTCATCATTTTGATGACGACGAAAATGGTTGGTTCGATCTGGAACTCAGGGACCATCGCGGCTTCCAAATTCTTCTCCATAACGCCTTATCGCAATCGCAATCTATGCCTGGCTCTGTCGGTGGGAAGAGCGCTGGATCGTACACCTCAAGTATTTTTCCAAACACTGTCATTTTCGGCACCGAGAACCTCCGGAACGACAAGTCATTACATCACATGTCGTTCGAGCTGGAAGCTGCTGAAAACTTCTTTGTCTATGACACGATCGAGTGGAGAAGCATGCATGGACAAAAGGACAAACAGACAGTTCTCGATGCGATCCGATCGGGAGCTTGGAAACCACCAAGAGGACTGAAATCGCGAGAGCACGCAAGCGATCCCGCAGATATATACATCGTGCACAAGCCGAAAACCTATCTCAATATAACACTTGAAGATATGAAGATAAAAGTTTGGCATTCACGGTCTCGCCGAGGTTTAGGTTGGACCAGTCACGAAATCAAAATCACGCCGATGATTGGCGTAACGTTCAGCACTCCGGTATCGATAGATCAGGCAATTGATCGACTCTGGCGAATAAAGGGCTTTTTTGATCAACTCGCTCTATGTGATCTTTCGATCAAAAGAGTCAGTTTCTCAAAGTTCAAAAAAGGCTGGCCATCCGCGGATGTTTACCTGTCAAATGAAATAGAGGATGGAAAAAAGCGGCGCCGAGAGGTGCATCCAACCAACGTTCCCTATTCCCGTTGGCGTGAGCGAAACCAGTTTTCCAAAATAATGGAAAGCTGGCTTGCGGTATCGGATCAACGTCACTTCTTTCGAGCGGCGATTCGATTGTCGTTGCTGCGGCTTGAGAAAGAAATTGACGCGTCACTTATTACCTTGCTCATGGCAGGCATTGAGTCACTGCCAGAATTAGGCGGGAAGAGCGGTGTTTCTTCAACCACTATAAGTAAGATGGCGGATGCAGCACACGCGGTAGATGCGTCTATCGATTTGGATGCAATACGCGGCCTGCTTGGGGCTTTCCAGCGCACCAGCCCTCGGCAAAGGCTTACCAATCTTGCGAATGGATTGTTTCCGAAAAGTGAAGATATCAGCACCTTTGTGAGCATCGCACTCCAACTTCGGAACAAATTTGCTCACGGAACAAAATTGACTGATGGTGAGCAGTCAATAGCTGGAGACGTCGCAAGAACGTTAGTGTATCTTTGTGTTACTTATGATCTTCATACCACTGGCTTTCCGATTGACCGAAAGGCTAGCGATGAACGAAATTTACTCGCGCTCACAAGCATGAACTGGGCTTGGCAGGGCTATAAAACGCGGAACATTCGCGGATAGTGAGACTAGCCTCTAATTCTACGATTGAGCGAAATGGTTAGTATTTTGCTTAAGCCGTCTAACAGGTTATAACACCCGTATGAAAAAGCCGCTCAAAATTACCAAAATCGGCAACTCTGCCGGGATTGTCCTACCCTAGGATGTGCTCGCTCGGCTGCGTGTCGGGCTGGGGGATGCTTTGCATTTGTCCGAGGCGCCTGATGGAGCGCGGATAACGGCTATCGGTTAGGACTACATCGCCAAGATGGAGGCGGCGGACGAGATTATGCGCGAGGACCGCGATATTTTGCGCGAATTGGCCGCCTAACCCGCCACAACCAACTTCTCCACCAGTGCCCTAAGCTCGCTCGGCGTTGTGTGTCCCGCAACGATTTCGTGATAGCCAATACCCGCTTTGCGCAATGCTTCTTTCTTCACCGCATCGCGGGCGGCGGCGCTGCCTTGGTGATGGCCGCTGCCCTGATATTCCAGCGCGTGAACAACGCGGCATTTCTCGTCCATCAGCGCGAAATCGACGCGTTTTGAATTGATGCAGAGATAGGCGTCCTTGTCTTCACTGGCGAGAAATTCACCGAGAGAAACTTGCGCCATAACCTGCCAGCCGGAGTTGCGGGCAATTACAGCGGTATCGAGCGCCTGAAACACTTTGGCCTCGGGCCGGTTCAACAGGGCGCGCGGTGTGAAGTTTGCCCGCATCACTGTTTTCAATTGGTCGCCAGCAAAATCCGCGGCAGTGACGCGCGGACTTTTCGTTTTGCCGACTGCGCGGGGGCCGCGCCCCTTCTTCGCCGCATTACGCCCGCGCCAGTATGCCTTGCGCTTTTCACGGTCCGCTTTTTCAAAAATACGTTCCAGAAATACGCCCATCGCAGCGCCAATCACCAGCACAATGACAAGCGTTACGGGTCGGTCGAACAAGTAATTAACACTATCCATAGGCGCAGTTTATTGTTTGAATCTGGAGAAATAGTCAAATTCTCCAGTTGGCGGAATGGAATCTGACACAAGAACTTTAGGAAGCGATAATGGGCGGGTCAGTTTTCCTGCCGGTTAGCCCAAGCCAGAACTCCGGCCATTGCTGCGGCTAGTGCCAGCAACAGGATTTTCGGATTCACCGTTCCGAAGTTTGCAAAAAGGAAGCCGTGGCTCAGCAGATAGATGCCGATGAGGACCAGCCCCCATCGCTTGCGCCATATCTGGCCAAGCGCGCCCAGGCTGATGGTCACGCCCATAAAGGCGATAAAGCCAAAATAGGTGAGGGGTGTGAAGCCCACCAAATTGAGCGGAGCCTCGGCGATGAAACGCTGTGTGCCCGACAGCGCCTCGACCGCTTCGCCCGCGAACATCCACCAGCCGGATGCCTGCCCGATCATCAGGATGCTGACACCGATGCGAACAAGTCCGGAGGCGAGGAACAGCAGGCAAATGATGATGGCAAGCGGGCGCATGAATTTCCTGAGCATGGTGTATTACCTATACAATACACCATGCAAGTCAATGCCGCTGGATACGGGCATCTGCCACGCCCTGCCGGATCGCCTTGTCCACCGGCCAATTTGCCACCCTGCGCGCTGAGGCGTAGTGTAGCAGTTCAGGGTCGCTCTTGGAGAGGGCTACGCTATGCTTGGCAAATACACATATCTTCAGGTCGCGCTGGTGGTTTTTGGCGCGATATTCTGTCTGGTTTATCCGCTTGCGCTGGTTTGGCCGGCTGGCTGGATGTGGCACGAGGGGCCGCCGCTCGCCAATCATTATTACGCGATGATCCTGGGCGTGTATCTGACGCTGGGGGTATGCCTGATCCTTGCGGCGAAGAACCCTGCAGAGCATCTATCGCTGATCCGCTTCACCATCTGGTCCAGCGTGGTCCATGCGGTGATCATGGCGGTGCAGGCCCTTGGCGAACCAATGCATAGCGGGCATTTGCTCGGCGATGTTCCGGCTTTGCTGTTGGTGGCGGCGGTGCTGGGGTGGTTGTCGCGCGGCTTGTCAGCCGCCCAATCGCAAGGGTAGATTACGGGTCAAGCCGGTTAGCGTCTTGTGCGCGCCAGCTTGACCAATATCTGGTCCAGCGCCTGAAGAAACTGGGATCGGTCCGCCTTGCTGAATGGCGGCGGGCCGCCGGTGATGCCGTCCGCTCCGGCGCGAAGGTCGGCCATGATTGCGCGAACGGCAACCGCGTTGCCGATGGAATCGGCGGTGAAGGGCTTGCCATTATTCGCCAGCACCGCCGCGCCCGCTTTCACGCAGCGTTCGGCCAGCAGAATATCGGCGGTGATGACCACAGATGACGCGTTCGCACGCTCCGCAATCCAATCATCTGCGGCGTCGAAACTGTCATTCACCACGACGCGGCTGAACAGCGGGTTGTCGGGAATGCGAAACGGGGAATTGCTGACGATTGTAACCGGGGCCTTGTGCCGCAGGGCGACCTTGTAGATCTCGTCCTTTACCGGACAGGCATCGGCATCGACGAGGATGTTCAGTGCGGTGCTCAAAGCCGGGGCCTCAGTGCTGTGTCATGCGGATGAGCGACCAATCATAGCCGAGCCCGGTCACGCGGCGCTTCAGCAATGTCCGGGTATCGGCGTCCGGCTTTGCCTCGCGCGTCAGCATCCACAGATAGCGTCCGCTGGGTTCACCAACGATCGACCATTCATAATTTGCCCCGTGATCGAGCACCCAGTAATCGCCGTAAAACGGGCCGAAGAAGGATACTTTCAGCTTCGCGCCATCGCTGCCATCGACGATTTTGGCGCGGCCGGTCGATTGTTTTGCTTCGCCATCTATGCTGCCTTGCCGGCAGGAATTGATGACTTTGATCTTGCCGTCATCGCGCAAGGAATAGTCGGCCGTGACCGCCTCGCAGCCTTTCTGGAACGGCGCTTCGTAGCGGCCATATTCATACCAGCGGCCCAGATACCGATCGATCGCGACCGCCTTCGCCGGCTCGGGCACAGCCACATTGCCAACCGGGCCGGGGGAACCGACGCAGGCAGCCAACCCGAGTGAGGCAGCGGCAAGCGCGAGAATTGTTGCGAGTTTCCTGGACATCAGCGTTTCTTCACAAATTCAGCGCGGAGAACCAGCCCCTTAATCCCGGGATAGCGGCAGTCGATTTCCTGCGCGTCACCGGTCAGGCGGATCGATTTGATCAGCGTGCCCTGTTTCAGCGTCTGGCCCGCGCCTTTGACAGTCAAATCCTTGATCAGCGTCACCTGGTCGCCATCGGCCAAAATGTTGCCGACTGCGTCGCGGACTTCGACCTCATCCCCGTCAGCACCCTCGGCAGCGTCCTTTGCGGCCAATTCGGATGCTGGCATCCATTCGCCGCTGGCTTCGTCATAGACATAGTCATCGTTGGCGTTGTCGGTATTTTCCATGCGGCTGCTTTGGTCAAAGCATGGCCGTTTGTCGAGGATGAAGGCTGTGGCGGCGGTAATCCAATGTCAGTTCAAGCCGCTTGGATATTGCCGAAAATAGCGTAACTATGTGCGAAACGAGACAGAGAGGCAGTCATGCGCAACTTCACAATTCTGGCCCTTGCGGCGATGTCTTTCCCGCTGGCGGCTTGCAACGGCGCTGACCCGGCAAATGTTACTGCGGACGAGGCGGAAGTTTTTGATGGCATCGCGGCGGACGAGACTTTGTATTTTGGCGGGACAGAGCCATTTTGGGGTGGGGAGGTTGCCGGCACCCGGCTGACCTACACCACGCCGGAGGATCCCGAAGGACAGACTATCACCGTGAAGCGCTTCGCCGGATTAGGCGGGATGAGTTTTAGTGGCGAAATGGACGTGGCAGGGAATGTGGCGGGCAATGTGGCGGCTTTCGACATGGCGGTGACGCCGGGCGATTGCAGCGACGGGATGTCGGACCGGACCTATCCCTTCAGTATAACGCTGCAATTGGGCGATGAGCTGCGCACTGGCTGCGGCCACACCGATGCGCAGCCGTTTGCGGGCGACCCCAACCCCTGATGCCAATCCATAGCGCAATTCCCGCATCGGGACGGCGCGCTATACGCAGAGTCACTCAGCATTAGGTGAATCGCGCATCCCGTGCTACACAGGCTCAGCTGACGTCGAAATTTGCGACGGACTTCGGTACTGTGACTACGGAAACACCCCGAAACGGGTGTTTCTCCTTATGGCGACGACTTCCTTTCAATTCACGATCTGATGCATACCCCGCACGCGGCAAATCCGTCGCGACGGGTCACTACGTTCTCGAAAGGAACGCTATAATGACTACCGGAACAGTAAAATTCTTCAACGCCGACAAAGGCTATGGTTTCATCCAGCCTGAAGACGGCGGCGACGACGCATTCGTTCACATCACAGCTGTCCATGCCGCTGGCATGCAGACGCTTGATAAAGAACAGCGCGTTAATTTCGAACTGGAAACAGGTCGTAATGGCAAGACATCGGCAGTGAACCTCACCGCCGCATAACCTGCAACTTCATCCCGGATGTGGCCGCCACCGAGGCACCGCATCCGGGTTTGTCGTTTTTTCAGCAGGAGAATAGTTTTGAGCCAGAATTTCGAATTCTACAATACACGCGCGAAAGAAGCTGCCGCCGAAGCAAAGGCTGCGAAGCTCGATAATGTCCGCGAACGCGCATTGCGCAGCGAGACAGCATGGCGTGAAATGGCTGACCGCGCCAAACAAATGGAAGAAGATCGCGAAGTTGCGCGGATCGACCGTGAACAGCGACAGGCAGAAGCTGCCGAATTGGAAGCTGCAAAGGTTCTCGCCGCTCCCGAAGCACTCGCCAGCTAACCGGCCTTACCGGGTTTTCTAACGCCGGCGTCCAGCTGACACCGCTTACAATTTAATCGAACATTCCGGTCGGAGGTTACGCCCCCGCCAGCATTCCCGCACGTCCCCAGACGGGCGAGACCGGCGCTGGCAGGATATGTCGCACGACCGAACGATCCTCCTCCACCTCCCCCTTACGCAGACACACACACTCGCACACACAGGCACACACGCAGTCCTTCCCAAAACATCTGCATCTTTTCGGATTGGCCTGCGTATCTCCTGTGTCGTTACCAGCGCGAGGGACCACGCAGATGATTTTCGTATTTCTTGGAACAAGCTGGCTGGCGGCGCATTAATTACCCGAACCCACAGCGGATGCTGCGGGATAACATTCATCCAACTACAGGATTTTTGATACATGAAGTTTTATGCAATCCCAGCGCTCGTCTCGGCCCTCGCACTCGCAGCGTGCGGCACACCAGCCGAAGACAACACAACCGCTGACGAAACCGCAGTAAGCGACACCGCAGAAGCCAGCACCACAATCGTGGACGTGGCCGCCGGTAACCCTGATTTCTCGACACTCGTCAGCGCGGTAACAACCGCCGAACTGGGCGAAACATTGTCGGGCGAAGGACCGTTCACCGTGTTCGCACCAACCAATGATGCGTTTTCGAAAGTACCAGCCGAAACAATGACCGCACTGATGGGCGAAGATATGCGCGACGATCTGGTCGGCATTCTGACATACCACGTGGTAGCGGGCAAAGTGGACGCTGCAACGCTGACCACAGCAATCACCGATGGCGGCGGCACCTATGAAATCGGCACCGTCAACGGCGGCAAGCTGACTGCCAGCATCGAAGGCGATGCGGTAATCCTGACCGATGCAGCCGGCGGCAAGTCCACCGTTACTGCAACCGACGTGGAAGCATCGAACGGCTTGATCCACGTAATCGATACGGTTCTGATGCCGAAATAAGCCCCACGGGTTTATCAATACGAATTAAAGAAGGGCGGTTCCTGCGGGAGCCGCCCTTTTTGCGTGCGGTGCGTACCGCGAATGGATGGGCAGGCCAGCGCGAAGCGTTCTGGCGCTGTTCAACGCGTGCCTTGCGTAACGCCCGCTTTCTCCAACTCCGGCCCAAGCCGCCGCGTCAGCCACAGCCACCACATTTTGAAATCAGCGGCGAGGCTCCACAACGGATAGGTAAAGGTGGCCGGACGGTTCTTCTCGACCGTGAAATGCGCCAGCCACGCGAAGAAATATCCCGCCAGCGGCATCCCTGCCAGCCACCACCAATTGCCAGTGGTGATGCCTGCCCAGACCGCAAAGCCAGCGATCAGGACAACCAGCGAAGTCCCGACATAATGCAAAGCCCGCGTCCTAGGCTTGGAATGCTCGCGCAAATAGAACGGCCAGAAGGTGGAGAAAGATGTGTGGATCTGGGGCATGGATTGAGAATGGCAGAACCATCAATTACGAGCAATACAAGCGTTCATAGTCCCCCAGAATTAGTTACCCTCAGTCAATATAGTTGCGCATTTTCCTACACCTAACCAAATAGGTTAGCACTCGGTCCATGACCGATCCTATATCCAAAACTCACCAATCGCTCTCGCTGGTCGAGAGGGGTTCCGCCTCCACTTCCGTGACGGTGGGGGCGCATTGCCCTGCGCCGGTCCCCGAACATAACCACCCGAACACGGCACCTCACATCCCCAAATACGAACGGCATTGGGATGCGGCGCGGATGGTGACTTTTCTTGAGGCGTTGGGCGCGACGCAATCGGTTGCGGGTGCGGCGCGGGCGGCGGGGATGAGCAGGCAATCAGCCTATCGCCTGCGCCAGCGGCTGCGTGATACCCATTTCGATCTGGCGTGGGAGGTCGCCTTCCACCACGGCTTTGACCAATTGGCGCAGGCCGCGCTCGACCGCGCCATCAATGGTGTCGAGGTGCCGCATTATCATGGCGGCGAGCTGGTCGGCACATCGCGCCGTTATAATGAGCGGCTGACAATGGCGATGCTGGCCAACCGCAGCCGCGCCGCGCCCGACCGTTTCGGCGGTATGATGAATGAATGGGCTGGCGATTGGGACGGCTTGCTGGAACGTGTCGAGGCCGATGGACCGGATGGCAATGCGGGTGCTGGCAATGAAGGGGCTGGCAATGAGGGGGCTGGCAATGAGGAGGCTGGCGATGCGTCCATTGGCGACATCGAAGATGACACCGCCAGTGAGACAAGCGCGCCCGATTTAACCACCCGGGCAAATGTGTAACCCGTTCTCCAACACGCAAATGCTGCAAAACCAGCCACTTGACCGGGGTGTGTTAGGTTACAGGTGTAACCCTAAACCCTACATCGCTGTGGCGGGGCGGGGGCGGGGCGGGGCCGTGGCGGTGGAGGGGCGCAGGCCAAGCTGCCTTAAAACAGTCCGGGCACTTCGCGCTGTGCCGCTGTCGGATTGTCGGGCTGGAGCAGGCGGCGTTCGGGCGCGCCGCGCTGTGTCCCCTGCACGCCGGGTGTGCCGGTAATCGCAGTGCAGGTCGCGGCGCCATTACGCAGGAACGACAGCGCCTGTGCAATCGACGCCTCATTGGCATCGCCCAGTGGTTGGGTAATGTCATCAGCGGCGAGGCAGGTATTGGGCACAACCGAGGCGAGACCGGTGAAATATTCGCCCTGGCCATTGGCGTTTTCGGTCTTGAACGTGACCGCGCGCATCCGGTCATCGCATTCGGCCTTGTCAAAGCCGAACTGGCCGACCGGCTTGCCGAATGTGTTGGTCCCGACCAGCGCCATATTGGTCCCGAAATACGGGATGAAGGCGTTGGTCACCAGCTCGCTGGCAGAGGCGGTGCCGCCGCGCCCGATAAAGGCGATTTTGGTCGGTGCGATGGATTCGGGCTGGCTGCCGAACAGGTCGGTCGAATTCTCGCTCGCCTTGCTGGGGCGCAAAGTGGTGCGGCTGAACACCTGGCCCACGCGGTCACGGCCCATCAGATCGCCCATCAGCTCCGCAATACGGACGAGGCCGCCGCCATTATAGCGGAAGTCGATGATGACTTCGGTCACGCCCTGAGCGCGGAAATCGGCAAAACCGGCGCGCAAATCGGGCTCGGCAGAATCGATGAAAGTGCGCAGATTGATATAGCCGACGCGCTTGGTGCCATCCTGAATGATCTTCGCGCCATAGCGGTTGGAAACGGGATCGAGCGAATAGTCGGCCTTGACGACTGTGGTTTGCCGTTCGACATTGTCGGTGCCGCGAATGCGGAAGGTGCGCGAAACGCCGGCGTCCGACGGGCCAAGCCGGTTGATCACCCCTTGCGGACCTTCATTGGCCATGATCGTCGCGATTGATTCCAATGTGCCGGCGCTGGTGCCGATAGACAGGAGCTCTACGCCGCGGTCAAAACCGCCATCAAAACCGGGCGCGGTTTCAAAAGCCTCGATCACGAAAACGCGGTTGGCGGCATTGTCATACCCAAGCCGGATGCCAAAACCCGCGCTGGAGCCGGAATTGAAGAATGCGTTCTCCTCCTCGATGGAGGTGATGTAGGTAAAACCGCGATCCTTGGACTGCGCACGCGCCGGCGCGACCAGGGCATCTATATAGGACTGCACGGTGGCGTGGCTGGATTTGCTGACAGTCGTGTCGAGCAGATCGGGGAACAGATACCATTCGTTGAGCACGGCGAGGGCAAAATCCTGCCGCGCAGATACCGAACAGGCCGAGGTGGTGGGGGTCGGGGTAGGGGTTGGCGTAGGGCCACCCGCAATCGGGCCGCCTCCGCCATTGCCTCCACCGCCGCAAGCGACCAGGGAAAATGCCAGCGTGGCACTCAAGACATTGCGCCCTATAGTGCGACCAAATTTGCGACCCGACGTAACATTGCGACCCATAATAATCCCGTTCGATTGCGACCCTGCCCGTTGGCGGACACCCAATTTATACAAAGGTGATGCCGCCTGAACAAAGGCTGGGCAAGCGCACATGAGACACAATTTTGCATTTTCATCCGTAAATCTGGGTCTTTAAGCGTAAATTTCCATCACATCGGTGGAAAACCCGCATTTAAGGCCCCATTTTCCTGCGCGAAGCCTCGCCCCTGCGAAATCTCGGGCCTAGAACCGAAAACAAGGAGAAGATTGGATATGTCTGCAGAAGTTCCCGCTTGGCTCGGCGCTGCTTTGGCCAAACCTCATGCGGGTCATGCCAAGCTGACGGTTGCCAGGATCGCTGATGAACGTTCGTTCGGTCGGGGCGGTTTCACCCTATCCAGTCCTGCCTTTAAAAACGGCGAGGCGCTTGATCCGTGCTTCACCGCCGATGAAGAAGACGCTGTCGCACCGCCGCTGGAATGGAGCGCGCCGCCTCCCGGATCGCAAGAAATTGTGATTTTGGTCGAGGATGCCGACACCAATGGCGATAAGCTGACTTGCCACTGGTCGGTTTGGGGGTTGCCCGGCCAGAAGGGGATGCTGCTCGAAGGCGAAACTCCGCCGCGGGTTGGCAAGAATTCCAAACGCAATTCGGAATGGCTGCTACCTGAACCGCCGCAGGACGATGAGCCGCACCAATATGTTTTTCAGATCTTCGCGCTCGACCTTCCTTTGACTTTGATGCCAGGTGCTACCAGCGCCGATCTGATTAAGTCGATAGAGGGCCATGTCGTCGCCGCTGCCGTGCTCACAGGTACATATAAGCGCGAAGAAGGTGACGACGAAACATGGGACGAGGATGAAGACGTAGAATAATTACGCTTTTTAACACCAACGCCAATCCACGAAAGGAACTACACATGGCTGGCAAGAACAACGCACTTCAGAAACCTGTAACGCTCTCACCGGAGCTCGAGGCCGTAATAGGCAAGGGTCCGCTCACGCGCGCTCAGGTTACTTCGAAAATCTGGGAATACATCAAGGGCAATGACCTTCAGGACAGCAAAGACAAGCGTCAGATCAATCCTGATGCGAAGCTTGCACCAGTGATTGGCAAAGACCAGATCTCTATGTTCAAGATGACAGCTGCTGTTTCTAAGCACCTGACCTAAGATAGGTTAATCTTTGGGGCGGAACGGCCAGTTGGTCGTTCCGCTTACCCACAAAGCCAGCCAGATAATGATCGGCTGGGCAATCATCCGGGGCACATGATAGCCAAGGCCTAAGCCGTTATCAGACCGCGCCATATCCGACATGAAATGATTTATGTTCGCTGGCCACACGCACAGCGCATAAAGCGCTAGCCCAATACCGGCCGCGCGTCGCAAATGAGGCCAGAACGGTTGGACCATTCCTGCTGCACCCAGCAATTCTGCCACGCCGGTCAGCAGCACGACTTCCTTGGGGTAGGGCACCCAACCGGGCATGATGGCTAGAAACCCATCGGGCGAGGCCAGATGAAAATAGCCAGCAATCGCGTAAAAGAGTGCCAAGACCCACATCAAAATTGTCCGGAACATTGCGCTTCCCCCAGAAATGCTTTGCAGTAAGACTACCTTCAATAGTCCCTACCGCCTGTTGCCGGAGACCGTAAATGAAAAAGCTCGCATTGTATTCCCTGCTGCCCTTGGTGGCCCTTTCTGCAGACCCTGTGATGGCCGAAACGCCGGAAGAAACCGCTGCTGCTGCATTGGAGGCCGCGCCAATCTGGGACGGACATAATGATGTGCCAATTCAGCTGCGCGGGCGGTTCGGCAATGTTATCTCTGACTTTGACTTTAACGATACTGCGAACACCGGGCCACAGCATTCCGGCGGTCGGACCATGCACACTGATCTGATCCGGCTGCGCGAAGGCAAAGTCGGGGCGCAGTTCTGGTCGGTCTATGTCAGCGCCTCATTGAGCGAGCCGGAAGCGGTGCAGGCGGTAATCGAGCAAATCGATGTGACCAAGCGTTTGATTAGCCATTATCCAGATAGCCTTACGCTCGCGCTCACGGCTGATGATGTGCAAGCGGCTGTCGATAAGGGCCGCGTCGCCTCTTTATTGGGAATGGAAGGTGGCCATTCGATCGGGTCGAGCTTGGCAGTTTTGCGGCAGACCTATGAGATCGGCGCGCGATATATGACGCTGACGCATTCGAAAAATACGCCGTGGGCCGATAGCGCGACCGATACACCCATGCATGATGGGCTGACCGATTTTGGCAAAGATGTTGTGCGTGAAATGAACCGACTTGGTATGCTGGTTGACCTGAGCCATGTCAGCGAGAAGGTAATGCATGACTCGCTTGATATCACACAGGCACCGGTAATCTTCAGCCATTCGTCGGCGAGGGCAATCAATGGTCATGCACGCAACGTGCCTGATTCAGTGCTTAGCCGTCTGCCAGAAAACGGCGGGATTGTTATGATAACGCACGTGCCAGGCTTCGTTAGCGAAGCAGCGCGGGTTTGGAACGCGAATAGGTCTGCCGAAGTATCGCGACTTCAGGCGCTATGGCAGGGGCAGCCCGAACGGGTCGAAGGTTTGCTTGCGACTTGGGATGAAGCCAACCCTCTGCCTAGGGCCAGCATCATCGACGTGGCCGATCATATCGATCACGTCCGCAAAATTGCAGGAGTGGGAAGCATTGGAATTGGGGGTGATTATGATGGCATCCCGTTCGGTCCAGACGGGCTTGAAGATGTCTCCACCTATCCGGCATTATTCACTGAATTGGCCCGCCGGGGATATTCACAACGCGATCTGGAGAATATCTCTTTTCACAACATGATGCGGGTTATGCGAGCTGCAGAATTGTATAAGCACAGCGCATCAGCGATACCTCCAATCGAAACCCGGGTTCCGGACTGAGCGACGCTTTTCCGCTCAGATCAGTTTTGCGCTTCCAGCCCGGAACCTAGCTTCAGAACTTCGTCACCATCGTCTTGCTTTATCAGATAGGCAGGATTGTCTACGTCACCCTTGCGGGTCACTTCGCTTCCCTGCAAGGTGCATGTCACCTCGCGCTCGAAGCGCTCCGTGATCTGGCCCTTGCCAACGCCTCCACCCCAATTCCATTGGACGTGTTGCTTGGATTGGAAACTGTTTGAATCGCTCACCGGTTGGCTTATTCTTCGCCAGCGCCGATGATACTATCGGTTGAATCAGCATCATTTCCAGAATTTGCTTCTGTCGTCGCGCCAGCGGTGATCTGACTTTCTTCGTCGCCTTGTGACAGGGCGCCGGTAATCCAGATCAGCGACATGAAGCCGATTGCCAAAAGCAGACCGATACCTAGAACCCAGCGCATATGCCCCGTCTTAGTGCCGCCACTTGCTTCGCTCTCGCTAACGTGAATCTCTTCGCCATCTTTATGCATATTTTTGCCTTCAAACTTTTTAGGATTTAAATCTATTGTAACACTGGAACGGTGTAACGCCAGACCAGTTCCTCGATCGCCCAGCTGTTAATCCCGAAGCAGGTCGTTGATAGCTGTCTTCGAACGAGTTTGTGCATCGACCGTTTTCACAATCACAGCGCAAGCGAGCGACGGCCCGGGCGTGCCATCGGGCAAGGGTTTGCCAGGCAATGCGCCGGGCACAACCACACTGTATGGCGGGATGTGGCCAGTGACGATTTCGCCCGTGGTCCGGTTCACGATCTTGGTCGATTGGGTAATGAACACGCCCATCGCAACGACGCAGCCTTCGCCGACGATAACGCCTTCGACGATTTCGGAACGCGCCCCGATAAAGCAATTGTCGCCAATGATGGTGGGGTTAGCTTGCATCGGTTCAAGCACGCCGCCAATGCCCGTTCCTGCGGATATGTGGCAATTTTTCCCGATCTGAGCGCAGCTGCCGATCGAGCCCCAAGTGTCTACCATGGTTCCATCACCAACATATGCACCGATATTCACAAAGCTTGGCATCAGCACAACGTCTTTGCCGATATGACAGCCGCGACGTGCCACGGCGCCGGGCACAACCCGGAACCCGGCCTCGCGGAATCGAGCCTCGTCCCAACCAGCAAATTTCGAAGGCACCTTGTCGAATGCCGGCGCGCCTGCTGCGCCGCCATCTACAACAACGTTATCGTATAGGCGGAAAGACAACAGCACGGCTTTTTTCAGCCATTGGTTGACCGTCCATCCTCCACTTCCGTCAGGTTCAGCCACGCGCGCTGATCCATTATCAAGCATATGTAATGCAGCATCGACATGTTGGCGCACTTCGTTGCTGGCAAGAGAGACATTCGCGCGGTCTTCCCAAGCGGCTTCGATTGCGGTTTGCAGGTTGGCGTTCATTTAATGCTCCGGTTGTGTAGTAATTAGAGGGGCTGCTAGCCTTGGCAGGTGCGGGCGGCAAGAGTGCGATTGAGGCGAGGTGATCTATCAAGATCCGCTAACCCTTTACCTTAAGTGCCGGTTCAGTCTAACAATCTCAAAGTCCGGGGAATTATATAAGGTCGCTTTCATGTCCGCATTCCCGGCACAGCATTCAAGAATTCGTATTTGTTGTGCGCTTGCCGCACTGGCTGTGCTGTCAGCGTGCGGCGGTGGCGGTACCTCTGGAGGAGGTGGTGTTGTCAGCGCGCCTCCTCCAGCGCCTCCTCCGCCACCGCCACCGCCATCGCCACCGCCACCACCGCCTCCGGCGACAAATTTCAATACAGCCGAATTCCGGCGCTCAGACGGGGCTGGTTTTCATAATGTAGTGTCAGCTTGGCAGGACGGGATTACTGGCACTGGCTCGACAATTGCTATTATTGACACGGGTATCGATACCGACAGCCCCGAATTTGCGGGCCGACTCCATCCGGACTCGGTTGACGTAGCGGGCAACAGTTCGGTGGAAGCGGTGGATGATCATGGCACCCTTGTCGCGCTGGTAGCCGCTGCAGCGAGAGATGATCTTGGCGTGGTAGGGATTGCGTTTGACGCCAACGTGCTCGCATTGCGAGCCGATCGCCCCGGAACGTGTAATGCAGGCAGCGATGCTTCACTCGACGGCTGCGAATTCGCTGATCTGGACATCGCTGCTGGTGTCGATCAAGCGATTGCATCAGGCGCAACGGTACTTAATTTGAGCCTAGGAGGCAGTCCGCCTACGCGCAGCTTGAACGAAGCCATCGCGCGTGCGGCGGCGGCTGGCATTGTGATTGTCGTTTCCGCAGGCAATGATGGCGACACGACTGACGCTGCTATTGACCCAAACCAGCCCGATCCCTTTGCGGCGGGTTTACTCGCAGCAGGGGGAGCCAACGTCATTATTGTTGGTTCGGTGGATGAGAGCGGTGCATTTTCTGACTTCAGTAATCGCGCCGGCAATTCGGCTGGGTCCTTCATCTCTGCGAGGGGGGAGGCAATTTGTTGCATCTATGAGGATGGCGAATTGCAGGTCACAACTAATGCAGATGGCAGTTTCGTAACGCTATTTTCAGGGACGAGTTTTGCCGCGCCACAAGTAGCTGGTGCAGTTGCTCTGTTGGCGCAAGCGTTCCCCAACCTAACTGGCGCAGAGATCGTCGA